>JALGVR010000119.1 GCA_025774605.1 bacterium
ATCAAGAGTGTCTACATTGGCAGAACCGTTCACGCCGCCGGCGGGGAGGTGTTCATTCACCTGCCGATGGAGCCGACCCGAAGGATTGCCATGGGCGAACGTGATATGGTTCTTGTCGGCATGGAAGCCGTCGACCTGGAGGATATCCTTGACCGGGTTACAGGCGAGCTGCCGTTTGCGGTGGGATTGAACAACCACATGGGATCGAAAGCCACGCGGGACGAACCTCTGATGAGGATGCTGGCTTTCGAGCTGAAACAGCGCGGGCTGGTTTTCGTGGACAGTCGTACCGTCTCGCACAGCATCGCATTACCGGTTATGAGGGCGACAGGTGTGCCGGTGTTGGGCAGGGATGTCTTTATTGACAACAAGAACGATCCCGTGGGCATCCCGAAACGGGTTGAGGAGCTTCTGCACATCGCCACCGCCCGGGGCTGGGCGGTGGGGATTGCTCATGCCCGCAAGGGAACCCTGGAAGCGCTGGTTAAAGCGTTGCCGGCAATTGAGAAATCGGGTGTTAGGGTTGTCACCGCCGGCAGGCTTGTCGAAGTGGTCTCGAGGATGCAGCGCGAAAGTGAAATCGCCGCCCTCGACACTACCGCAAAATAGGCGCCGGAGAGGACGGTGGTGTGGCATCGCTTGCCGCCGGTGTTTCAATGTCTATGGTTTTATAAAAGCTTAATAGCATGATGCAAAGAATCTCGCTGGTTCATGTTCGGTTATTTTGTCGTTCTCGTTTCGTAATTCCGGGAATTTTTATTTAGTCATTCTGATATTTTCATTTCGTCATCAGATATTATCATGATTCATCTGATATTATCACTTCGTCATCTGATAATTTCACTTCGTCATTCTGAACGTAGTGAAGAATCTCCTTCAGCAAGAGGATAAAGACGAGATTCTTCCCTTCGGTCAGAATGACAGGGAAAGGGCGTCAGGATGACAACAATGGGGCGTCAGAATGACCGGGAAAGGGGATCGGCATTTTGTAATACTCTCTCACAATGACGTGTAAGTTACCGCGTTCAGGAATATAATTTACCACAGGGAAATAAATTCATGCAGTCGACATGAGATTAGGTTTTTATCTGAATCCTCTCGACCGGTTGCGCGATCCCGGTTCGAACGCTGAACCTGAGCCGGCTGTAATCGCCGCGCTGGCGGCGTTGTCGGGCGCACAACCGATCCTGGCAGGATGGTCTTCAGAGGGTGGATCGCTGAGCGAACGCGATCTGCGGCTGGTCAGAGAACTTGTTCGGGACGACCTGATAATTGTGACGCCGCAGGACAGCGGTTTGGTCGATTCGGTGGTCAAGCTGCGACCGGACGGGGTGTTGCTTGTCGCATCGGGCTGGGACGGATCGCGTGATTTCCGTCCGGTGCAGATGGAGATGGATGCCGACGCAGTCGGTTCCGTCGCGTCGGAATACAAGTCGGCGGGTGTGCCGACGTCGCTGCTGGCTGAACCTGATGCCGGATCCATGAAGGCAATAGCCCGCAGTGGATTGGCCGGTGTCGTGTTCGATGCCGAGCAGTATGCCGGCGCACGCACCGACGAAGACGCCCAGTCCGAGCTTGACAGACTGGCTGACGCCGCGATGACCGCCCGCAAATACGAGCTGAACACCGCAATCGGTCATGGACTGACCTACCAGAACATCGGGCCTGTTGGGTGTCTGCGTTACGTTGAGGAGCTCTATGTCGGACGATCAATCGTTGCCAGAGCAGTGCTCCGTGGCATAGACCGGGCGATTGGCGACATGATGAACATAATTGAACGATATCGCGCACTGCAATGAGCCGTGGCCGTCTGATCCGTGCGGCTTTGCCCGTTTTTCTCCTTGCTGTCCTGGGCTGCGAGGGTGACGTCGGGAGGAGTGGCGTCAGCCTTCTCCCCGCGGATATCTGGGCGCCTGAAGTGGTCCTGCTGCTGCCGGAAGCCTCCCGGTTCATCTATGACAGGGTGGCGGTGGAGGCTTATGCGGTGGATGACACTGGTGTGGACTCGGTTGAATTCCTGATCGACGGCGTCGTTCAGTACGGTTCCGGTCTGGTGATGCGTGATTACCCCTGGCAGACGCTGTGGGATTGTTCGGGGATCGCTGAAGGATCGCATTCGATCCAGGCGCGCGCCTGGGACGGCGCGGGTCATTACGGGCTGTCCAACGTGGTGATTGTGAACAAGACCGATCCGGCACTGAAACCGGCGGAGGCTGATCTTAGAAGCTATATCGAAACCAGCGATGAGGATGAAATGTACCTGTGGAAGCTGCCTGACACCCTGGGCGGCTTCAACGGTTTCGGCGCAAGGTTCGTTCCCGATGGCCCCTGCCGGATCGAGAATTTCTTCGTAACGGTTTACTGGGATGAGAATTGGACCGGGACAGGGTTGTTCGCGTTTGAGATCTGGAATTCAGTTGATAATATACCCGACAGCCTGCTCTGGGCGGATACCACCTTCATCGACTACAAGCGCGCTGAAAAGGGTATGCTTTCGTCGATAAAATTCATCCGCCGTGCCGACCGGATATATGTCCAGGGTGATTTTTTCGTGCTTGTCACCCCCGCTGAAGAGCAGCCCGTCGATACACTCGGACTGATCACCGACAACGGGTCCTGGCGGAATTATCACGGTGTGGCGCGTCGGGACGGTGAATGGGTGCCGTTCACCGCCGGTCCGTTTACGGCGTTCAATCCGTTTATCTCCGCGGTGGTGGCATACTGATGAACGTTTCAACCTCCACGGCGACTGCTGTTACTTCTGGTGTGGTTAAAGTTCTCTTGGCCATCGTCGGTATATTGACGGTGGCCGGATGCGAAGGACCGGTCGGGCCGCCGGGAATGAATGCCGAAGGGGTCGACATAACACCGCCAACGATCGAACTGCTGCAACCCCATCCCCTGTCGCAGGTCTGGGATGAATTCAAGGTGACGGCGGCGGCTGTGGACAACGTCGCCATCCGCGCGGTTATATTCAGCCTCGACGGTTCAAGCCTGGTCAACAATACTCTCCTGTCGGACGATTCCCCCCCCTTTGAATTCACAATCGAAGCGCTGGGTCCTGAAGATGCGCGTCTGTTCGAATCCGGCTGGCACTTCATCGCCGCACGAGCCTATGACACGGCTGGTAATATAACCGATTCGCCCCTGGTTCCGATCCGGCTCGGTTATGCGGACGATCTGCAGGATACCGTTGTCATGGCATATCACAACAACGTTGCATCCATGGACTGGGTACTGCCGGACAGCGCCCGTGCAGCGGCTTACTGGACGAGATTTGACACCCCCAAGCGTTGCAGTCTTATTTCGGTCAGTCTCCTGATGGGCGGTTCGGTGGGCGACAGCGTCGAATGCTTCCTCACTGTCTGGGAGGGGGACAGGTTTCCGGAGCAGGAGCTGTTCGTCGATACGCTGTCGTCCGATTCCCTGTCCGTGGAGCCGGTCTGGAGGACCTACGACCTGAGTTCGGAGGGAATCGAGGTTCGTGACGACTTCTTTGTCATGATCGGTCTGGACAACCCGGGTGAGACCGACAGCCTCGTCCTGGCTTCGGATGACGGTCTGCCGCCCTGGCAACGCAGCGGCAGCCGTGATGACCGTGGCTTGCATCTATTGGAAGAGAGGTACGGCGCACGGAACAATTTTCTCATCAGTTGCAGCCTGTATTTCGAGGTTGAGGAACCACCCGACACCACGCTTTCATTGAGGAATGCACCTTGAACGGCGCCGAGCTTCGAGCCGTCGCGTTGATCGCCATCATCTCCCTGATCGCCGGCGCAGCGGGATGTAAGGGTCCTTCCGGACCTGACGGTGAGGACGCGTTCATACCGGATTCGCTTCCCCCGGGGATCGAATGGATTTCGCCGGAGGCGGGACAGATGATCGACAGTCTGGCGGTGCTGTCAGCCCGCGTGCATGACGATCAGGGTGTGAGGCACATGTCCTTCTATATTGCAGGCTTTGAATTTGCCGGCGTTCTGGTTGACACCGCGGGAGGAATCTATTGTTACGAGTGGCTGGCTGTGAACTGGCCCGAGGGTCCGTATCCCCTGATGGGACGCGCCTGGGATGACGCCCGTAATGTTGCCACCACGCCGTTGATCATCGTGCAGGTTGAGCATCCATAGGAGAATTTTCATTGGCAAAATTAAAGACGAATCGCGACCAGCTGGTTATCCAGTCTCTACTTGGTGAGATTTCCTCTCCTTCGGTCAATCCCACCAATCCCTACCGGATTTCGTCAGACGGCGGGCTGATGGTTCTGCCGGGTGTCGGCGGCATCACGTTCAACAAGAGGATAGGCGACAGCGCGGTTGATCTCTGGGGGGATCATGTCGAGCCCGCTGTTTCGATCAGGAATACCGACAAGAACACAGGCTCGGCTTACAACGCCGGCTTGAACGTGATGTCCTGTGTGGGAAACCGGGCACAGGTAATAAGTGGCGACGCCAAGGACGAATGGGGCAGGGTGACCGGCAAGCACGGCGGTATTGAACATGTCCTGGTTGATTTCAGCGCCGACCAGATGGATAAAATGGCGGTCGGTGACAGGATCCAGGTCAGAGCCACCGGTCAGGGACTTGCTCTGCCGGATTTTCCGGAGATCAGGGTGATGAACCTCGACCCGGACCTGCTGGATGTCATGGACATTAAAGCCGTTCAGAAGTCCGGTCGTTTCAGGATCGCGGTGACGCATCTGATTCCCGCGGCGATCATGGGCTCTGGGCTGGGCAAGTCGCACACCTATTCCGGCGATTACGATATCCAGATGTTCGATCCCGGGACGGTGGAAAAGCATCGTCTTGACAGCCTGCGGTTCGGTGACATCGTAGCCATAACCGACGCCGATCACAGTTACGGCAGGATTTATCACCGGAACTCGATATCCGTGGGTGTGGTTGTGCACTCCCGCAGCGTGATTTCCGGGCACGGACCCGGTGTAACCACACTGTTCACTTCCACGAAAGGGATGATGGAAGCGGTCATCGATGAAGACGCCAACCTGAAAAACTACTTTGCGAGGCTGGATGGCTGAAGAGGCGATCAGCGCGGGGCAATGGGCGGCCCTCTTCGATCTTGACGGGGTGTTGATCGACAGCTCCGAGATACATGCCGGGAGCTGGGTGCAGGTCTTTCGACCCTATGGTATAGAGTTGCCACCCGAAAGACTGCACCGGCAGGAGGGCAGGAGATCGCTCGATATCGCATACGGCATTATTGAAGATTTCGGGCTCAAGATCACCAGGAGCGCGTTGGATGAGTTGATTGAGCGAAAGCGCGAAATCTATCGCCGCAGCGCGCCGCGGGGGCTTAGGACGGATGCAACCGCGGCTCTGGAAATCCTTGGGACAGCCGGTTGGATCCTGGGACTGGTCACCGGTTCGGTGCGGAAAAACGTTGAAACCGCACTGCACGGCGATGAACTCGATGTTTTCGATGTTGTTATAACCGCCGAGAGTTACAGCCGTTCCAAGCCCGATCCCGAGCCCTATCTGACAGCTTGCCGCGAAATCGGGGTCGTTCCGGCGCGTTGTGTGGTGATCGAGAACGCCCCGCTCGGCATCGCTTCGGCTTGTGCCGCCGGCATGAGGGTTGTTGCCTTGACCAGCACACTGCCTGAATCCGACCTCCAGGGAGCGGACGCGGTGATTGACGATTTGACCGAACTGCCGCAGTTGCTTCGGTCTTTCAGGCAGGCTTAGAATTTCGATCAAAAAACATTACTTATCAGTTAAAGTTTTATAAACGGGGAATATAGATGGGTGATTTAATTACTATCGGGCGGCATATACTCGATACCGAGCGCAATTTTCCCGAAGCTACCGGTCAATTTACCGGTCTGTTGCAGCACATTGCGCTTGCCGCCAAGATTGTCGCCGGCGAGGTGCGCCGCGCCGGCCTGGTGGATGTGATCGGCAGCGCCGGCAGGTCGAACGTTCAGGGCGAAGAGGTGCAGAAATTGGACATACTGGCGCACGAGACCCTGGCGAAGCTGATGGTTGAATCCGGCTACCTGGCGGTGATGGCTTCCGAGGAGGTTGAGGATGCCATCATCGTTCCGAACGATTATCGACGGGGGAGTTATGTCGTCAACTTCGATCCGCTGGACGGTTCGTCGAACATCGACGCCAATGTTTCAATAGGCACGATCTTCTCCATCCTGCCGCGCAAGACGTCGGACGACGACAAGCCGACTGAATCCGACTGCATGCAGCCGGGCAACAGGCAGCTCGCCGCAGGCTATGTGATCTACGGTTCCTCGACCATGTTCGTCTACACGACCGGCGCGGGTGTGCACGGCTTCACCTACGATCCCTCAATCGGGACGTTCCTGCTCTCGCATCCGAACATCCGGATTCCGGAATACGGTCGTATTTACAGCGTCAACACTGGAAATCAGAGGTTCTGGACCGAGGGTGTGCGCCGCTATATCGATTCTCTGCATGACGAAGACGCCGAGCGTAATACGCCGTTCAGCTCGAGATACATCGGTTCGCTGGTGGCGGACTTTCATCGCAACCTGCTTTACGGCGGCATCTTTCTCTATCCGGCCGACAACAAGAAGGATCCGAAGAAGTACAAGCCCAAGCTGCGCCTGTTGTACGAAGCCAATCCGCTCGCTTTCGTCGTCGAGCAGGCCGGCGGCAAAGCCTCGAACGGGATTCAGCGCATCATGGATGTGGAGCCGACCGAACTGCACCAGCGCGTCCAACTGATTATCGGCAGCAGGATCAACGTGGAGGAGGCCGAACGTTTCATCAAGAAGTACGACCTGAGCGGATGAGGTCATCTGAATATCGATGTACAATCGAGCCTTCACCTGTGTCGGGGCGGCGCGAGGGAGGTTAAACACTCATGTCGGCTGTAAGAATGAAGAATTGAACGCCGGCGTACAATGATATCCACAGGCGTTGCCAATCATGCGAGAGTGGCGGAACTGGCAGACGCGCTGGATTTAGGATCCAGTAGGATAGTATCCTATGGGGGTTCAAATCCCCCCTCTCGCACATAAGCGGGGAGAATTTTAGAGGTGAGCGTCGTTCTCACCTTTATTTTCTGACTGACAATAGCTTACCTTTTTTATAATGACATCTGCTGCTTCAAACTCCGAATCCGCACGGATAACCCGCATAACCCGCATCGGAATGGCGGGCAATGTGGTACTGGCGGCTATCAAGCTGGCGGTGGGTTTCCTGGTTGGTTCGATCAGCCTGGTGGCGGACGGTTTTCACTCACTGTCGGATCTGATGACTGATTTCGCGGTATTGATTGGAACGACTGCCGCCGTGAGACCTGCCGATCGCAACCATCCGTTCGGGCATGGCAAGTTTGAGACATTCACTGTAGTTGCGATAGCCGCCGTGTTGATCGCGGTGGGTGCAAGCCTTGCCTGGAAAGCGGTTTCCACCATCGGCAGGGATGTGCAATTGGTCAGCGGCGCCTGGATAATGGCGGTGGCGCTGGTATCGATAGTCGTGAAAGAGCGGCTGTATCGAGTCACACTCAAGGTTGCCGAGGGCTGCCGTAGTGCGGCATTGAGAGCCAATGCCTGGCATCACCGCTCCGACGCCCTCAGTTCGGTGGTGGTTCTGGTCGGAGGCGCTACGACCGCCCTGGGATGGGGTTACGGAGACAGCCTGGCTGGATTGCTGGTGGGGCTGATGGTGCTCGCGGTGGGTGGGAAGCTCGGGTTCGAAGCCCTCATGGAGCTCAGCGAGGGATCAGCCGGTGGGGAAATTGTTGAGCGGATAGAGGAAGTAATCAATGGATTCACTGAAGTGCGTGGATCCCACAGACTGCGCGTGCGCCGAATCGGTCGCGAACTTATGATGGATATTCATATCGTCCTCGATTCCCGCTTGACTGTCATGGAGGCTCATAATATCGTAATCGAGATCGAGTCGGCCGTTCAGGCGGCGATCGAATGGCCGATAACCCTGACTGTGCATGTTGATCCGGATGAGAATGCAAAGCGAGATGGTTGAATGACAGTTTCCTTCCCCCCTCTGCGTCAGTTAGGGGGAACTGCCTGCCTTCCCCCCCTGCGAAGTAGGGGGGGACAAAGGGGGGGTCGCAGGTTGTTGACATGGAAGGCGGTTGTGGTGAA
>JALGVR010000120.1 GCA_025774605.1 bacterium
CTTATCTTGTCTTTGGATGTTACCTTGACAAGATACTCAGGATGTGCGTCATGACAAGCGTGTCCCATCCAAGTTCCCTTCGTCTACGACTTCGGGAACTTGGATGGGTGATCATCAAAGTGTCAACACATCGCTAAGATAATACAAATTATTCATTATTTTCAGCTTCAGAGTATTTGCATTATCGGCGTCAAACGGAATTTTAACACCCGGAATTTTGACACCACGCAGATCATTAATCACTTTTTCAGCATCTCTTTTATTACATCGGAAGATATTCCCTGCCTTATCCGTTACCTCAAACCCCATTATATTCATTCTATATATGTTATAATCAACTATGATACCTTCCCAGGAATCGCCTGGATTCAGTAAGTGTGGCAGCTTATCCGAAGATTCATAAAAGCGAACAAGGTTTCCACTACGTTCATGATAAAGTTTCACTTTGTTGTCTGTTTGACGAATGCCGATCTTCTCCAGATAAAAAGGAACATGCCCGATGTTTATTACTTTGTATCCAATTCAATGACTTTTCTCTGCATCAGGGATAAATACCTCCAACTTTCCTCTAATCACCCTTTCCTTTCGCCGTAAATTGAGGTTCCAAAAACCCAAAATTACGCCTGTAATCCCCGTTAATGAACCAACTAACGCGCCGATGTCAGTCAGTGAAAGACCTAACATGTTGTTCATCGTACCTGATAAATAAGATATTGGAAGAATTAGATTCGGTTATTTAAACTACCTGCAGTCCTTGTTGTTACAGAGGTTGATTAGCTTTAGACTATTTGCATCAACGGCGTCAAACGGGACGTATGACGCCGTTATAATATTTATTCCCCTTTAACTTCTATTCTGGATTCCCAATCAAGTTGGGAATGACGAATGCTGTAACGACGAACATGTTGAACGTATGAATGACAAACATTGTGAATGTTCTAATGACGAAGTACAAGTGTCATTCCCTCGGCCGAAATAAAGGTGTCATTCCCTCGGCCGAAATATAGGTGTCATTCCCTCGGCCGAAATATAGTTGTCATTCCCACGAAGGTGGGAATCCAGTAAAGTTCGACCTATCGCACCAAACCTGTAAATATCACAATCCAGTCATAATAAATCTTCATATAAATCCTTCCATTCAGGATTCATTTGCTCAATAATTCTAAGTTTCCAAATTCGGTTCCACTTTTTCAATTGCTTCTCGCGCTTCGTGGCAGCATCAAAACCGGAAGGACCTTCATAATATACAAGTGTATGTACCTGATACCTCTTGGTAAATCCTTCTATAATATCATTTTTGTGCTCATAAACCCTTTTCAGAAGATCACTGGTGACGCCAATGTAAAGAGTGCCATTGCGACGGCTTGCCATGATGTAAACGTAGAATTCTTTCATAGTTCAGGCTTGTCTGGATTCCCACCTACGTGGGAATGACGATTGAGATTGCTTCGTTCCTCGCAATGATGTAATGTTGGCGGATAGGAGTGTCCGCCCTCCCCACCTCACCATTGCCGACTTTCACCCTTGATCCTATTTCCGCTTTCCATTCATTCCATCCCCACCACCACGACCCATCCCTCCTCCTGCGGCTCGCGGCGCAACGCGTGCATAAATGCTTGTGCGTACTGATCTTGCAGCCCGGATTCGACCACGCCCCACTTGATTTCTTCTTCGTCAAACTTCCAATGCCCGATGGGAGACAAGTCATTGGTTTTATGCGCCTTTACCGCGACTCGCGCGTCATTATCCGCCAGCCCGAAGTAAACCTCCCTAAGTGTGAAATTTTTCATGACATAGACATCCATGATTCGCATTCCTTCGCATTGATTTCAACTGCTTTCAATGAGTTTCTTTGCCCTTGCTATACTGTCGACTGCCGTGAGTTGACAGCGGTTAAGATATTAACGCCATACGAGATAGCCGATTATAATGACCACCCCGACCGTCATCATCAGCGCATAGTTGCTGACCAGACCGGTCTGAAGCCGGCGGAAGATCGATCCCAGCCAGCCCATCAATGCCGCAACGCCGTTGACCAACCCGTCAACTATCTTGACGTCGAAGAACTTCCACAACCCGTCCGCAGTGCCCAAGGTCGTCTCCACGACAGCGAAGTTATACGCCTCATCGACGTAGTACTTGTTCAGCAGTAGTTGATAGGCGACCTTGAACCTGGATGCAAGCTTCTTCGGGGCTTCGGGATTCTGTATGTACCACGCCCGCGCCCACAGTATGCCGCTGATCGCCAGCAGGACGGATATCCCCATTATCGTATACTCGAACGGCAGCGAGTGGGAACCGTGCATCGGCGCGATCTCATCAGCGACGGCGAACGACGGCTCCAGGAATTTCTCGAACCAGGCGCCGCCATGCAGGGCATGAGGAATCATTATCCAGCCGCCGATGATCGACAAAACACCCAATACGGTCAACGGAAGGGTCATTACTCCCGGAGATTCATGCAGGTGATCCTCCTGGCCGCGCCTGCCCCGCCAACTGCCGTGAAAGGTCATGTAAACCAGCCGGAACATGTAGAAGGCGGTCAGCAGCGCGGCGATCATGGCGATGATGCCCACTGCGGAATGACCGTTGGCGAACGATTTCCAGATGATCTCATCCTTGCTGAAGAAGCCGGACAGCCCGGGAACGCCGGCTATTGCCAGCGTCGCCGCGACGAAAGTCCAGTAGGTCGTCGGCATCTTGCCGCGCAGCCCTCCCATGAACCGTATATCCTGCGGATCGCCGGTGTAACCGGTATGATTGTATGCGTGCTGAACAGCGTGAATAACCGAACCGGCGCCGAGAAACAGCAGCGCCTTGAAGAAGGCATGGGTCATCAGGTGCGATATCCCGGCGGCGAAGGCTCCCACTCCGCACCCGACGAACATGTAGCCGAGCTGCGAAATCGTCGAGTAGGCAAGCACCTTCTTGATGTCGTTCTGCACCAGCGCGATGGTCGCCGCGAACAAGGCGGTTGCCACCCCGACCCAGGCGACGATCTCGAGAGCGCCCGGCGACATGACGTAGATGAACGAATTCCTCGCCACCATGTAAACGCCGGCTGTGACCATCGTCGCGGCATGGATCAGCGCCGACACGGGCGTCGGACCGGCCATCGCGTCCGGCAGCCAGACGTAGAGCGGGATCTGCGCCGACTTGCCGACCGCACCGATGAACAGGCAGAGCCCGATCCAGAAAAAGACGGTTTTGGGATCGACCCACAACAGAACCTGGTCGGCGACGCCTGAGAACGTCAGCGTCCCAAACGCGCCGAACAGCAGAAAAACGCCGACCAGGAATCCGAAATCGCCGATCCGGTTGACGATGAAGGCTTTCTTGCCGGCGGTGGCTTTGGCGTCATCGGTGAACCAGAACCCGATCAGCAGGTAGCTGCACAGCCCGACCCCTTCCCAGCCGATGAACATCAGCGGGTACGAGTTGCCGAGCACCAGCAGCAGCATGAAGAATACAAACAGGTTAAGATAAGCGAAGTAGCGCGCGTATCCCCTGTCGCCGTGCATGTAGCCGATCGAGTAGACATGGATGATGAACGATACGCCGGACACGACCAGGATCATCACCGCGGATAGTGGGTCAAGCAGCATCCCGAACGGGATCTGGAGCTTTCCCGCCGCCAGCCAGGTGAACCATTCGGCCTCGATATGGCGCTGGTACGGATCGTATCCCAACAACTCGACGAAAGCCGCGATCGACAGCACAAACGCCAACCCAATGACCGTACAGCCGATGAACCCGACCGCCCTGTCGCCGAGCTTTCTCCCGAACAGCCCGTTCACGATAAACCCGGCGAACGGGACGAGGGGGATTAAATAGAGGTAATTTGACATGGATTATTTTGGTTTATCTTCCTTTTGAACTTGGAATTCCCAAATCCTTGCATATCTTGACTGCTATCCAGTCGTCAATCTATCGATGTCGTGAAATTGAAGAGGTCTGTGAACTAACAGGATTTCTGTAAACAGTGTGTTTCCCACCTTCTCGTTCCAGCTCACAGCCGAACTTGTGAAGATGCTTTATTAAAGCAGTCCGCTTCACGGTCAGGTAATTATCAGTTCTTCACGAATAATCTTTCTGCCAGCGCCTGTACGTTCTGCTATCTTACGATTAGCTTCGAGAATGAGCTGCACTGCTTCCTTAAGGTTTTCTTTGGCTTCTTCGAGTGTTTTCCCCTGGGTATTGGCGCCTGGCAGTTCCTCAACGTATGCCACCAACCACTTACCGCGCTCTTCATATACTGTATTAAATTTATCCATTATCATCCTCAGGTTGATTGTCTTCGACGTCCAGTTCCTTTTTAAGGTCTTCCCATGAGATGGTCTTTCCTTCCCTGACTTCCTTTATCGCTTGATCGATGTCTTTAACCAGCCACGGATCGGACAATATTTCGATGGTTTCCTGCTATTTGTAAACTCATTGTCTCGGGTTCGCGGAATCAGGGCTACGATACTATTTTGTCTGTCGTCAAACACCCATAGTCCTTTGAGATATACTTTTATTATGCGCTTGCATGTCATCCCCGCGCACGCGGGGAACCATATTCTGAACATATTTTGAAAATGTAATCAGGATTTGATGTACTTTACTTTCCGAACCTCTCTGGATCCCCGATCAAGTCGGGGATGACACTTTGGTATTCGGGATTACACGCCGATAGTTTCTGAATAATTCCAAGAACTTGTCCCGTTTAACACCACAGCGGATCTTCAAACACGAGTATTGTCATTCCAGTTCTTCGATGACCCCCGGCAGGAAATCCACCAGGTCGCCGGCGATCGTTCCGTGATGGCCAAGCTCACCGGCTGCCGTGTCGCCCGCGGCTCCGTGCAGGTAGCAGCCCATCCAGGCGCCCGCCGCCGCGTCCAGCCCCTGTGCGATCAAGGAGGCGATCAGACCGGTCAGAACGTCGCCGGTGCCGCCGGTCGCCATGCCGGCGTTGCCGGTCGGATTGATGAATACTTCGCCGTCAGGCAGGGCGGTGATCGAAGGAGAACCCTTCAGAACCAGGACGACACCCCACTTCTCCGCCCATCGGCGAGCCACTCTGATCCTGTCGGAGGCGATTTCGGCGATGGAAAGACCGGTCAAGCGTGAGAACTCCCCCGGATGAGGCGTCAGAACAGTGTCGCGCGGCAGGTTCTTCAACAGATCGGGGGTCTCCGCCAGCAGGTTCAAGCCGTCGGCGTCGATGACCAGCGGTTTATCAATCCTGTCAAGCAGCAGTTTCAGCAATTGCGCCGTGTCGCGGTGGCGGCCGACGCCCGGCCCGAAAGCCACCACGCTCGCCCATTGCAGCCTTTCCGAACATTCCGCCAACGATTCGCCGCAGAGACCGCCGCTGTCGTTTTCAGCCAGCGGAAGCGTCATGGCTTCGGTCAGCTTCATCTCCAGTACCGGGTTGAGCGACCGCGGGATACCCACGGCGGTCAAGCCCGCCCCGCCGCGCATCGACGCTTCAGCCGCCAGCACCGCCGCACCGGTCAGCCCGGGTGAACCCGCCAGGATGAAGACATGACCGGCTCTGCCCTTGTGGTCGGAGGCTCTGAGCCTCGGCAGGCGCAGTCTCACGTCCTCCTTTTCCACGACGTGCTGCCTGATGTTCTGTTCCTGCACCACACGGGGCGGAATCCCGATGTCGGCAACGATCACTTCACCGCTGAACTCCCTTCCCGGCGGCAGCAGCAGACCCGGTTTGGGCAGGCCGAAGGTCACGGTGCGCCGGGCGCGCACGGCGGTTTCGGCGATGCCGGAATCACCCTCCACGCCGGATGGAATGTCGATCGCCAGCACCGGCGCCGCGGCGGAATTTATCCCGTCGATCACCTCCCTGTAGATACCGCGCACAGGGCCCTTGAAGCCGGTTCCCAGCAGACCGTCGACGATAAGATCGGGATTTCCGAACCCGGAGCGGAGATCGGCGGTCTCATGAATCTCATTTACCGTACCGCCGATCTTTTTGTAAAGTCCGCAGTTGAAAAGCGCGTCACCCTTCAACTTCGCCGCCTCGCCGACCAGTAAGACCCGAACGTCCGCTCCGGCATTGCCAAGATGCCGGGCGACGGCAAAGCCGTCGCCGCCGTTGTTTCCCCTGCCGCAGACAACCGTCACCATCGCACCGGCCATGTCGCGGTCAAGCATGTCGACAGCTTCACCGGCGACGGATCGCGAGGCGTTCTCCATCAGCACGAGCCCGGGCAGCCCGAGCTCCTCGATGGTCACCCGGTCACATTCCCGCATCTGTTCGATCGTGGCGACAGGGATCATCTGCCGGTCTCCAGTTTAAGTATATCGTGCATGTGTATCAAGCCCCTTAATCTGCCGTCTTCGTCGGTTACCGGCAACGACGTGATTGAATGATCCTCCATATCGTGCAGGGCGCGCACGGAAAGGGTTTCCGCGAGTGCAGTCCTGGGTGACCCCGTCATGACCTCCGCAGCGGTCATATCCAGTGGATTTACCGTACGCTCCAGCAACCGGCGCAGATCGCCATCGGTAATGATGCCGGCGAGACGTCGGTCTTCATCAACCACACAGGCGGCGCCCAGCCGCTTGGCGGTCATCTCCATCAACACCTGCCTCATTCCGGTATCGGTTTTAACGATCGGCAGCGCGTCTCCGGTGTGCATCAGGTCACCGACCCTGACCAGCATCCTGCGGCCGAGCAGTCCACCCGGATGGAGCAGCGCGAAGTCCTCCTCCCGGATCCCGCGTGATACCAGCAGCGCCACGGCGAGCGCATCCCCCACAGCCACTGTGATGGCGTTTGAAGCGGTGGGGATAATCCCGAACGGCCACGGCTGTGAGGGCACGGCGACGTTGAGCACGCAGTCGGCAAGTTCGGCGAGCGACGACTGCATGTTGCCGGTCATGGCGATCACCGGCACGCCAAGCAGCCTGAAGCGGGGAATCAATTCGATCAACTCGTGCGTCTCGCCGGAATATGACAGGCAGATCGCCACGTCTCCGGCCGAAACAACGCCCATGTCACCGTGAACGGCTTCAGCGGAGTGCATGAACAGCGCCGGTTCGCCAGTTGAGGCAAGCGTCGCGGCGATCTTCTTGGCGGCGATGCCGGATTTGCCGAGACCGGTTACGATAACCTTGCCTTCGCATTTCTCAAGAATGGACAGCGCCTGAAGAAAAGGCTCGCCAAGCCGGTCTTCCGCCGCCTTGATCGCCTCGCTCTCGAGTTTTAAGAGTCGGTGTGCAATTTTGAGAAGGTGAGCTTTATCCATCGGTTGCTATATCTTTGGCTCCTGTTGCTGATCAGAAGAGAAGCACCTGTAATATCCGTCTGTATTGACCGGCGGCGTAATGATCGCACCGCCGCCGACCATGGCGATAAATATTGTTTGAAACAGGTTAAATATACATTATAATAATGAACATCCAAGATGATCCGCCCCATGTGATCACCCCGAGACGAATTTATGTTAATCATTTAATATATTATCATCTCATGATACAGTCAAGCCTGCTCAGGGCGCGGCGACCACGGTTCTGATGTCGAGCGGAAAAAACACGAAGCGTGTCCCCTCCATCGAGCTGACGCTGCTGGTCCTGTTGACGATTGTCGTCAGGGTCGTTTATTGGCTGCAGGTGCGGGACGAGGCGTGGTTTCTTGCGCCGGGAATGGATCCGGAATTCTACCTCAAATGGGCCGCGGACATCGCGAACGGCGGCGGTTCATCATACCTGCCCTTCCCGCGGGCGCCTCTGTATCCGTACCTGCTGGCCGCGATACAAACGCTCTTCGGTAAGGGATGGCTGCCACCCAGGCTGCTGAACCTGACGGCTGATGTAATCAGCACCGTGCTGGTCTTTCACGCCGGACTGAGACTTGGTGGTCTGAAAGCCGCGCGATATGCAGCCCTGTTGTTCGCTGTCTCCGGAGCGGCCGTCTATTACAGCGGTGAGATCCTGATGACATCGCTCGCCGCCGCCGCGACGATCGGGCTGGTCTATTCCCTGATCACCTTCCGGCGGAGCCCGCGGGTTATCGGGGCGGTTCTGTCCGGGATCCTGCTGGGGGTCCTGTCGTTGTTCAGACCCAACGCGTTGATACTTCTGCCGTTTACACTCC
>JALGVR010000121.1 GCA_025774605.1 bacterium
GGAATCCAGGCAACTTACGTAATATCAAATGCTTATCTGGATTCCCGCCTTCGCGGGAATGACAAAATTGTGACTTTTTTAATAACGGTTATATATGCAAGTAGGTAGTAGTGTCAGTTATCCCTCTTACAAGATAAACTCAAACATACGTCCTCACCATTAGAAGACCGCATCCCTCCTTTTCGTGAAGTTAGATAATTGGGGATCTTAACTCCTTCCGTCACGGTTTTTTCACTTACTTCGCCCACGCCGGCATCTCACCGCCGGAGAATCCCAGCATCGGTCCCGCCAGCAGCATAATCAGCGCCGTCACCAGCACGATGCCCGCCAGGTTCAACACGATGCCGACCACCGCCATCTTGGCGATCGGTACGCGCCCCGAACCGAAGACGATGGCGTTGGGCGGCGTGGCAACAGGCAGCATGAAGGCGCAGGACGCCGAAATCGTCGCCGGCAGCATCAACAGCAGCGGGTGAATGCCGACGCTCACCGACAGCGATGCCAGTACCGGCAGGATGATCTGCGTCGTGCCGGTGTTGCTGGTCAGCTCGGTCATGAAGGTCAGCAGCGTCGCCGTTCCCGCCACCATGAACGTGGTCGGAACCGACGCAAGGGCGGCAAGACCGTGCCCGATCCACTCGGACAACCCGGAAACCTTGAAGGCGTCGGCCAGCGCGAATCCTCCGCCGAACAGCAGCAGGATTCCCCATGGGAGCCTGACCGCGGTCGGCCAGTCGAGCAGGAAACGCCCTGATCCCTTGCCGGACGGGATAATGAACAGCAGCAGTCCCATGCCGATCGCCACCGTCCCGTCATCCACCAATCCTTTCAGTCCCAGCAGGTTTGACCAGCCGGGAATCGTCATGGATCCCAGGTCGATGTTGGAACGGGTGATCCAGAGCAGAGCAGTCAGGGCGAAGACTATCCCGGTCCGCCGCTCTGAAACCGACAGCGGTCCGAGGCTTCCGTATTCCTTCTGGATCAGTTCCCTGCCGCCTGCAAAGCTCCGGTTGGCGACCGGAACCAGCACCCTCACCAGCAAAAACCATGTTATGCCGAGGAACACGACCACCAGCGGCAGCGCCATCACGAACCATTCGGTGAAGGTTATCATCGGCGCTTCGGGGAAGGAAATGGCGAAGATGCGTGAAAAGGCGAGGTTGGGCGGTGTTCCGATCAGCGTGCCGATGCCGCCGATGCTCGCCGAATAGGCGATGGCAAGCATCAGCGCCAGCGGGAACCTGACCTTGAAAACCGCGTCGGGAGCGCCTTCTTCGGCTTTGACGACTATGGCGACGGCGATCGGCAGCATCATCATGGTCGTGGCGGTGTTGGATATCCACATCGAGAGGAATGCGGTGGCGATCATGAAGCCCAGTATCAGCCGGCGCGGGCGGTCGCCCAGCAGTTTCAGGATGGTCAGTGCGATGCGCCGGTGCAGGTTCCAGCGTTCGATGGTCAGGGCGATCAGGAAGCCGCCCATGAACAGGAAGATGCTGGAATTCATGTAGTTGGACGCAACCGCCTTGCCCTTCATCACGCCGAGGAACGGAAACAGCACCAGGGGCAGCAGCGACGTGGCGGGTATCGGCAGCGCTTCGGTGATCCACCAGACCGCAACCAGTATGGCAGCCGCGGCGGTGCGGGAGACCGCGGGATGGGCGGGATCGAGGTCGACCATGAAGATAAACAGCAGAAACAGCGCCGGTCCCAGCACCAGGCCGATCTTCTGCCGGAGCGTGTAGGACGAGTTTTGCATGTTCGGTATACGTTTGAGCGTCTAATCGGATGGTCTTTAATGTAAGGAAATATGGCTGGATCGGCAAATAAAAGAAGCGGGTATGCGGGTGAGTTGGTTGATAAGTCGGGGGAGGTGGACATTTTAAATCAATTAGGGGCGTCATCCCCGAGTTCCAAGTTTGTCATCCCCGACTTTCAAGTTTGTCATCTCCGACTTTCAAGTTTGTCATCCTTGAGTTCCAAGTTTGTCATCTCCGACTTTCAAGTTTGTCATCCCCGACTTGATCGGGGATCCAGGAAAGACAGTAAATCATACATTCTCAATGTCATTTATGTAATTGTATAAATGCAAATCTGGATCCCCGCGTGCGCGGGGATGACGGGGACTGGCGGGGATGACGGGGGCTGGCGGGGATGACGGGGATGACAGGAAAGCATGTTTTTCGAATATTGCATAATAGACGTAGCCCGGTTTCCTCGAAAGCAGGGAATATAGTCAAACCCGGATACGAGGTGTCCGGGCTACATTCCCATTTCTCGCACCATCTTCTCAAACTCCACCTTAAACGCTTGGAGTAAATCCTCTTCCTTCACCGACTTGACAATCTCCCCGTGCCGCATGACCAGTCCCTTGCCCTTGCCTCCGACGAGGGCGATGTCGGCGTCGCGCGCCTCGCCGGGGCCGTTGACGATGCAGCCCATCACCGCCACCTTGATCGGAACGTCCAGCCCCTTCAGCATCTCCTCGACCTGTTTTGTCAGTCCGATCAGGTCGATTTCGACGCGCCCGCAGGTCGGGCATGAAACCAGCTCAGGACTGCGCCGCCGCACACCGGTCGCCTCCAGTATCCACCATGCCGCCTGAATCTCCTCCTCGGGTTCGGCGGTCAGCGAAACGCGGATCGTCTCGCCGATGCCCTCCAGCAGCAGCGCGCCGATGCCGGCCGCGGATTTGATCGAGCCGTAGCCCGCCAGCCCCGCTTCCGTCACGCCCAGGTGCAGCGGGATGTCGCTCCGGCGCCTGAAGGTGCGGTTGGCTTCGACCATGCACTTGACGTCGGAGGCTTTCATGGCGACGATGATATCCCGGAAGCCTTCCTCCTCAAGCATCTGGACCTCGCGGAACGCCGCATCGACCAGACCCTGCGGGGTGACCTTGAAGTTGTCCCGCTCGAGGATGTCTTCTGGCATCGAACCCGAGTTGACGCCGATGCGGATCGGTACGCCCGCCGCGCCGGCGGCGTCGACGACCGCCTTGACCCGGTCGCGCGAACCGATGTTGCCCGGGTTGATGCGCACCTTGGCGACGCCGGCGGCAATCGCTTCGAGGGCGCGCTGGTAGTGCAACTGGATGTCCGCCACGATCGGCACCCCCGCCTCCCTCACCAGGTCGGGCAAAACCGCCGAGGCGTCCCTGTCCGGAACCGCGACCCTCACCAGTTCACAGCCGGCTTCAACCAGGCGGTGCGTCTGCGCCAGCGTGGCTTTGAGGTCGCGCGTGTCGGTCGAGCACATCGACTGCACGACAACCGGCGCGCCGCCGCCGATGGTCAACGGTCCGACCTTGACCGCGCGAATATTCGGATCGCTGCCGAAACGGGCTCGAACGTGGGATGTTTCTTCTGTGGAATTAATGGTCATGATATCTAAACATGGACTGTGTCGGGATGTTATTTCCAATAGCTAATTGTAATCTGTAATTTGCTGTCTCGCAACAGGCACGATTGGATTTTGCCGTAATCATGTATTATTCGGCTTGCTTTCAACCATAGCCTTTATTATACTATGCGGCATGAACCGATCAGGTTACGCTTTCATCCTGTCGCTGTTATTTATCGGCGCGCTGCTGTCTCGATCGGCTTGTGCTGACCCGTTGCCGTTCGGCATCCGACCGGTGAACGCTTTTACAGCCGGCATCGGCGGCGCGGCGGTCGCCGTCACCGATGACCCCGCGGCGATCTACTGGAACCCGTCGGCATTCGGAGTAACCGAGCTGATGGAGGTCGACTTCAGCGTCGCGGCGTCGAAGCTCGAGTCGCCCGGTTCCTGGTCATTCCTGGTCGCCAGCAGCTCGACCGCTGATGGAGGCAGGTTCGGGATGGGTATCATCAGACAACACGCGGTTAAAAACGAAAAGAAATTCCGCAGCTTCCAGGCAATATTCCCACTCGCTCGCAGCCTCAGCGCCGGACTGTTTCCAATCGGCGTCAGCGTCAAGTTTATCAGCGAAAACTATGATGATTCCGGCTGGAAGTACGGGATCTCGCTGGATGCCGGTGCCATGCTGGTCTTACCGACCGGCTTCAAGATAGGCTATGCCGTGCATAACGTTATCGGCAGCGATCTGCGTGCGTTCGGATCGGAATCATGGCTGGGAGCCTCCTGGGGCGGCGGTGGTTTTCCGATCCTGGTAACGGGTCAGGTTCGTGCCGAACGACTGCGCAGCCGAACCCATACCACCGAAAACTTCAACGTCGGTCTGGAAATCGCACCTCTGCCAGAATTGCCTGAGCTGCGGGGCGGCTGGCTGCGCGCCTCCGGAGAGGGCCGATTGACGATGGGCGCCAGCTACAGGCTCCGCAAACAAAACGCCAGACTGCAGTATGCGCTGGTGGTCGATCCCGACGGCTGGGACGATGCGATCCATTTTATCACCTACAGCTGGACACTCAAGCCGTCCGGACCAGCAGTGGGAAGAATGTTCGGCGCACCCTGATTTCAGAATTATTAACGGGGGCACTTTATACTTGTATTGAAATCGAACAATGTCACTCCCGCGCAGGCGGGAGTCCAGTCAAGACGCGACGGTCCTGGATTCCCGCCTGCGCGGGAATGACCATTTGGAAGTTGAGGATACAACTATAATCCGCCCCCATTAATATATCCAGTAACGCAAAAAGTCGCTGTGCAAACACTTGCTTAAACTAAACGATCTTTATATGTTGCCCCGAAATGTTGATGCCGTAAGTTCAAAGAATTAGACCTGCATTCTGTCTTTCACCCCGGCAAACCCGCACTGCCCGCCACTTATAACTGCACATTTACAGAACAACCCCCTTATAAAGCAAGGAGAAAACAATGAAAAAGCGTAATCTAACGAGTGCTGTATCAGTACTTTTGATCAGCTTCATTCTGCTCGGCTTATCCGGATGTGCATCTCAAGGTGATGGAAAAATCCCTATCACCACCAAATCGAAAGAGGCTCGGCAACTGTTCCTCAAGGGACGCGATCTCTTCGACAGGCTTCAAACCCAGGAGTCCGCCCGATACTTCGAAAAGGCGGTCAAAGCTGATCCCGATTTCGCCTTGGCGTACATGTTTCTTTCCTTTGTTCAACCGACCCCGAAAGGCTTCTGGGAGAACTTCAACAAAGCCAAAGCACTGGTTGACAAGGTTTCCGAAGGGGAACGTCTGGCAATTCTTGGGGTCGAAGCGGGTTTTAACGGCTTTCCGATGAAACAGAGGGAATATTTCCAGAAACTGGTCGAAGCCTATCCCGAAGATGAACGGGCTCACAGCGTGCTTGCCGGTAATTACTCCGGCCAGCAGGAATACGAGCAGGCGATAGCGGAAAACAAAAAGGCGATTGAGATCGCTCCGGACTACTCAGCAGCCTACAATCAGCTCGGATACAATTACAGATTCCTGGGCATGTATGACGAAGCGGAAGCAGCCTTCAAGAAATACATCGAGCTGATACCCAATGATCCCAACCCGTATGATTCTTATGCTGATCTTCTCCTTAAAATGGGCAGATACGACGAATCGATCAAGAACTATAAGAAAGCCCTGGAGCTGGATCCTATTTTCGTCTCTTCGTTTGTCGGCATCGCCACGAACCTCATGTATATGGGTAAGCACGAGGAGGCGAGACAGGAGCTGCAGAAGTTGTACGATCTGGCTCGAAACGACGGTGAACGGCGTATCGCGCTGTTCAACACGGCGGTATCGTTCGTCGATGAGGGCAAGCTCGATCTGGCCATGGAACAGATGGAGAAACGATATGCCCTGGCGGAGAAGATAAACGACGCGGGCGCCATGCTGACAGATCTCAACGTCATGGGCAATATACTCTGTGAGATGGACAAGCCCGACGAAGCAATGGCAAAATATGAGCAGGCGCTGACGGTTATCGAGGCGTCGAATCTTTCTGAAGAGGTGAAGGATTATAACCGGCGATATTTCCTCAACTACGCGGCACGTGTCGCGTTGAAGAAATGTGATCTTGATTCAGCCAGGGCGAACGCCGGAGAGTTCATGAAACAAGCCACAAGCGTTAACAATCCGCTTCAGATCAAGCTGGCTCATGAACTGGCGGGGATGATCTGCCTCGCGGAGAAGGACTACGACAAGGCGCTCGAAGAGCTCAAGCAGGCAAATCAGAAAAATCCCTACAACTTGTACCGTATGGCGATTGCCTGTCAAGGCAAGGGCGACATGGAAAAAGCCAAATCACTGTGTAAAAAAGCCGCCAATTTCAACGGTCTCCCCAGCATGAACTACGCCTTCATCAGGACCAAGGCGCAGCAGATGATGGAGGCGGAGTAGAAAATAGTGTGCGTGTAGCCCGAATACGCCGTATCCGGGATGAAAACTTTGTGAGCCCCTCCCTTTAATCCCCCCCTGCTGTTGCAGGGGGGGATGTTTTGCATGGTTCCTTGCATTAATCCAATTACTATATATTTGACGCTTGGAGGGCGGACAGGAATGTCCACCCTCCAGGGATGCAGCGGGGAGCTCGGACACTCTTATCTGGGCGATCTCCGGAAATTGAAATCTTGTCCGCAATTCCCGCGGTAGCGGTATCAGCGGTTGACACCGGCAAAGTTGATAATTATCTTGCAGAATTCAGCGTCTCGAAACATCGATTTACTCTTGATACAGAAACGGGGTGTGAAAAATGAATGGTCGGGAGCATTGGGGATCCAGGATTGGGTTTATTCTCGCGGCCGCCGGGTCGGCGGTCGGACTGGGAAATGTCTGGAAGTTTCCATTTATCACCGGTATGTATGGCGGGGCGGCGTTCGTGCTCTTCTACCTGATATCGATACTGTTCATCGGACTTCCGGTGATGCTGATCGAATTCTCAATCGGTCGCCGCACCCAGCTTAATCCGGTTGGAGCCTTCCGAACCCTGGCGCCGAAAGGTCCCTGGTTTCTCGTCGGAGTGATGGGCGTTACGGTCGGCTTCATCATCCTGTCCTATTACAGCGTGGTCGCCGGCTGGACTCTGTCCTACATCCTCAAAGCCGTCGTGGGTGGATTTAACGGTTTCAGTTCACCCGAGGTTGCCGGCGAAGCGTTTGCAGCGTACAGCAGCCATCCGGTCTGGCCGATATTGTCGCATGCCGTTTTCATGTTCCTGTGCGTCTGGTTCGTCAGCCGGGGTGTCAAAAGCGGCATCGAGCGCGGCAACCGCATTCTTATGCCCACCCTGTTCCTTATCATCCTGCTGCTGATCATTCGCGGTGTAACCCTGGAGGGCTCCGGCGAAGGGTTGAAGTTCCTGTTCAAGCCCGACTTCAGCAAGCTGACGCCCAACGCAATGCTGGTGGCGACGGGTCACGCCTTCTTCACGCTGTCGCTCGGAATGGGTGCGATGCTGACCTACGGATCGTACTTAAGCAAAAAGGAAGACCTCGTCAGGAGCGCGTTGTGGATCATGGTAGCCGACACCGGCGTGGCGCTGCTGGCGGGAATAGCCATCTTCACCGCCGTGTTTGCCATGGGCTTTGAGCCGAACGCCGGGCCGGGTCTGGTCTTTCATGTCTTTCCGGCGATCTTTGCGGTGATGCCCGGCGGCGTTTTCTTCGGGATACTTTTCTTTCTTCTGCTGTCGATTGCTGCCTTGACCTCCGGAATGTCGCTGCTCGAGGTGGTGACAGCCTATTTCATCGACCAGCGCGGCTGGAGCCGGCATAAGGCGTCAATGGTCTTCGGTTTCCTGATATTTCTCCTGGGCGTTCCTTCGGCGCTCTCCTTCGGCGTACTTGGCAAGGTTCATATCTTCGGCATGATACTGTTCGATTTCTTCGACTATCTTTCCTTCAAATACATGCTGCCGTTGGGCGGGTTTCTCATGGTGTTGTTCACCATCTTCCGCTGGAAGCCGCAGAGCCTGCTGGAGGAGTTACGCAAGGGCGGGCCGGCGCTGAAGATCAGCACCGGCTTGGCAACCCTGCTGCTGTTGATTTCGGCGCTGTTCGTCGGCGTGACGTTCGTGGCGGGAATCCTGGGGAAGGCATAA
>JALGVR010000122.1 GCA_025774605.1 bacterium
TAAAAAACATAATTACTGAAAATATCATAGATACCGTAATCCAAATGCATACAGATATTTCTTCATTCCAACATTTAAATAGAGACCAAAAAAAGGGATAAATAGCAGCTAAAAAGAGACTCATGCATGTATTTCTTGCAAAGCCATATAACTCAAGGAAATGCGTCGATCTTCTAAACGCTGGAAGGTGGTGTAGAGTAACATAAGACCATGCTAACCAAAATCTATCATGAACATCACTTGGAATCATTTCGTATATTGCTTGGAACCTATGATTTACAAGTCTTATAAATGATTCACTATATGGTCTAGTGTAACTGGAAGAAAACCACCTCTTTCTTTTATCAACATTTCTTCTATCAAACATCCTTTCCGTTGGATATTTTATTGTATGTCTTACAATAATTCTTTCGAGTACTAAACTTGATATCGCAGAAATGAGATGTCCTGCCAAATATGAAGATGCTAGAAAAATTGTAATAACATAGAACTCATTATCTGGTAGATTATTTGATAGATATTTGAGAAACCAGTTATTAGACCAGATCAGTGATCCAATGGATATCATTCCTGGTAACAAATATCCAAAGACATCGTATGGCCAGAAATCAATTCTTCGAGGGCTTATATTCTCCAAAGATAGCTCCTTCATTCAAGTAATTAAGTATCGAGAACTTCTGATTGCCTGCAGTCAAGGTTTCAGTTTATTGCTGACAGGAATGTCCACCCTCCCCGCGATGTCGCCGACTGAGACCTGTCCCTGCGAACGCGGGGATCGGCGCTCCCCGTTACATCTTGTCACTTGCCAGCTTGCTCGCCACCTACAAGCCCATCAACCGATAAATCCTCGTCCAGCAGCCGCCAGTGAATGCCGTATCCCGATGGTGACAGCTCAAGCTGGGAACGCTCCTCGTGTGTCGCTCGGGCGAGCTTGGGCGAACAGTTGTTCCAAGCCACGAAATGACGCTTTTCTGATGTAATTATAACCAGTCCATCAACTTGCGCTTCAATTGATAGTGCAAGTACCGGTTTGCGTTCTTTAGTTACTGTTCCCATCCTCTCTCCCAGGCTTCAACAAGTTCCTCGAAATGCAGGAAGATAATCCGTCGAATCTCGCGTCTTAGTGCCGGCGTCAAGTTATAAGAATAGACTTCGTCGATCTCATACAACTCGGCTCGGAGCCAATATTTACACTCGGCGTCACCCTTACGAGCATGAATGTGCATCGGCTCATCGCGTTCGTTGGAGTAGAAAAACAGTCTCCAACCACGTATATACAGTATGGTCGGACTCATTAATACATTTAATTGATTGAATGTAAAAACATGGGTTTAGCAGTGCCGAGTGTCTAAAATCACCGACTAATGCCTGTATTGTTAAACGAACGGACAGGAATATCCACCTTCCCCGCGATGTCGCCGACTGAAGCCTGTCCCTGCGAACGCGGGGATCGGCGCTCCCCTATGTCTTGCTCACTTGATTACTTGCTCCCTCACTCAAAATCCATCTCCATTACCTCGACCAACCGCTTCTTGGTGCGCGCTTCGTTCACGATAGTTTCAAGTTCGCGCGCCGTTTCAGCATCGATCAGCGCTTCACCGCACTGGCTGCATACCGACGCCGGGACGTTGCGCACTACCACAACCCCGTGCCCCAACTCGACCGAGAAAAGCGTTCTCCCCGGTCTACGCTCGCCTCCGCACAAGGGACAAACAACGCTTGGATTTCTGTTCATCTATTCCTCCGTGTCCTGAAATCGCTCTTAAAGTGTGCAAGGTCGGGTTCGTATGCTGTAATGATATACACCCAATGCTGTTCAACATCATAAGATGCAACTACATGCAAAGGACTTCCATTCGCCTGCCGACTGAAGCCTGTCCCTGCGAACGCGGGGATCGGCGCTCCCCTATGTCTTGCTTACTTGCTCCCTTGCTTCCTTGCTCACTTTTCTTTATCCAACATCCCCAGCATCTCCGCCAGATGCACCGTCTTTAACGCCCTTTTAACCACCGGCGGGTCGATCATCTTGGATCCCAGCGAAACGACACCGATCCCCTCCTTCTCCGCCTGCTCAAACGCCCTGACGATCCTGACCGCCCGCTCGATTTCCCTCTCTGTCGGAGCGAAAGCCTCGTGCACCACCTTGATCTGGCGCGGATGAATGCAGCCCTTGCCCTCGAAGCCGAGCGATTTGGCTTCGATGACGCTCGCCCTCAGCCCCTCCATGTCGCCGACATCCGAGAAGACCGTGTCGATCGGCTGAATGCCGGCGGCGCGGGCGGCGTTGACGATCATTGATCGCAGCCAGAAGGATTCACGCCCCTTCAGCGTTCGTTGAACGCCGATGTCAGCCGTGTAGTCCTCGAGTCCCAGCGCCAGGGCGATATTGTTGGGAGACGCGGTCGCGATTTCGTACGCCTTGATTCCCCCCAGCGCCGATTCGATGATCGGCATGAGGTATGGCCCCTCGCTGCGGTCGCCTCTCCGCGGGCGACCGCCTTTGTCGGTGCCGTCACCCGCGGAGGGGTGAACGCGCGCAAGTATCGCCTCGATTGCTTTATCGACCGCTGCAACCTGGTCGGGATGTTCAACCTTCGGGATCAGAACCACGTGAACGTTGTGCTGGACAATCCAGTCGAGATCTTCGAGGCCGGCGTCGCCCTGGTTGATCCTGACCATCCTCTCCGCACCATGGAAGTTTACCTGGCGCAAGGCGTTGCGGACTAATATCCGGGCGGCGTCCTTTTCGGATGGTGCGACGGAGTCTTCAAGGTCAAGGATTATCCCGTCCGGCTTGTGCAGACCGGCGTTGATGAAAAACCTCGGTTCGTTGCCGGGCAGATAGAGCCGGCTGCGGCGAAAGCGGTCGCGTGAGGCGCCGTATGTGCAGTATGATTTGAGTTCGGGAAGATAGGTCTTTACGTCTGTTGACAGTGATGAAGCTGAAGGGGCGGAACTTTTCGCTCGCCTGACCGCTGTTTCGACCCGCGCCGCAATCGTGAACGGCAGTGCGCCATAATCGAGTATTTCCAGCCCGGCGTCTTTTAGTCCCAGTCCGGTCACTATTTCCCGGCAGAGATTACGAATGGAATCACCGTACATCGATTCCACTTTACTCTTAAGCGCAACTTCCAGTCCCCCGGATTCGCGCGATTCAAATGATACATGGCAATCAGAACGAACGTTATCGCCCCGTTTGCCCGCAGAGGCTTGGTTGGACACTTTTTTCAGCCGTCTTGTTGAACCATGTTAACCATCTATTTTGTCAATTTGTTGCATAAATAATCAAGCTGTTGTCTGTTTTCTCTTATCATCTCCTCAGCCAGCAGCTTGAGAGTCCTGATATTGGCCGGATCGGTATCGTCCATCTGTTCGTTGGCGCGGTCAAGCTTGGTCTGAAAACGGTAATACCTCGTGGAATCGCCCACGGTCGGCAGCAGGTGACGCATCTGATGATTGACGATCACGGTGGTGCCGTGAAGCACCATGTCAAGTAAATTGCGCCCCCATTGCAAGAGCCCCCACTCCTTTACTTCCTCATAGATCTGCCGATGCTTGGCTTGACCTGTCCCCAGTGATACGACGAGAAAATCCTTTGCTTCCGGGTAGGTGTTTATGGCTTCCACATAGGCACACATGGCGGGATTGCCGGCGAAGATGAGCCCGTCCAGCAGGGCGTAGTATTCAGTTATTCCCTTGGTTTCCAATTTGAAAGGTTCGAAATAGGCGGGAACCGCCGAAGTTGCGCGGGCGGCATCCTTCATGAAGAAGTCAAGATCAGGCGACTTTCGAGCCTCGGAACTCTTGAAGAAAACCGGACACTGCCGCTCGAAATCATAGCTTGTCACCAGAACATCGGTGAGGGCATCCTTGAGACGCGCTGAGCCAAAATACTCTTCAAAGACAGAGTCTATCCCCTCGGATGGATACTTGGTTTCGATAAAACGACTGATCGCCTGGATCTTACTCCACTTCTTCTTCGGGAAGATAACCTCGCATTTCTCCTCGTAGAGCTTTATCAGGTCGCTGGCGCTGTATTGAGGTTCAGAGTTCGCTCCGGGTTTCGTCAACGCCAATGCCAGTATGCCGCCGGTTGAAGTGCCGGCTATCAGATCGAAGAGCTCGGATATCCGGCGTCCGATGAGCAGCTCGATTTCCGCCAGCAGCATCGCGGGGATGATACCGCGGACTCCACCGCCGTCAATTGAGAGTATTTTTATCGTCTTTGTCATGTGTTGTAAGATATACAGAAGATTCCGGCTCGGCAAGTGTTGAATCGGTTATACGCAGACCATGATCACGATTTGATACCGATTCCATTGATAGTTCTGCAAATGTAGTATTCTGATCGTTAATATTTAAAGGGGCACTTTATAGTCCGCCTTCCAAGCTGAAAGCCAGGTATCAGATGCACTTTTTAGTTGGCACGCTTGGCAAACAACCGGTTGAAGTTATCGATTACGGCTTCCCTGACCACTCTTTCCGTCAGGTTCTTCAGCTCTGCAACCGCCTTCAAAGCGATGATGAGGTTGGCGGGTTCGTTTCGCTGGTTCGGAACGGGTCCCAGAACCGGACTGTCCGTTTCGAGCAGAATCGCACTGAGCGGCAGCTTTTTAACGAGTTTCTGTTTCTGGCGCGACCTGACAACCGATGGTGGTATCGAAAAATAGTATCCGGCTTCGACGGCCGGGAGTGACGCGGATGCCCTGCCGTCGAAAGCATGCAGCAAAGCGCGCTTTACGCCCGCTTCAAGGAGCATTTCGATCACGTAGTGTCCCGCCGATCTTGAATGTATATTCAGGGGCAGATCGAATTCTCTGCCGAGTTCAATGAAACTGCTGAATATTTCCCTTTGGATGATCCGGTCTTCTTCATCGCCGACTTTCCAGTAATCGAGTCCCACCTCGCCGATGGCGGTCAACCGGTGGTGGTTCCGCCTGATAAGGTTGACAGTCAGCTCAGCCTGGTCGAAATCCAGAATGGTTGGATACAAACCCGCAGCAGGCAGGATTTCGTGATATTCTTCAGCAAGCGCGAGGTTCTTTTGTGCATCGGCTGGCGTTTCGCTCACCGCGATAATGGACGAGATACCGGCATCCCCGGCTCTCCTTATAACCTCGCCGCGATCGGGATCGAAGACCGGATCACAGATGTGAGCGTGGACATCGGTGAGCGTCTCTTGCGGCAAGTGGATTATTCCGCGCTCCAGAGCCCCACGTTGTTTCCGGCGGGATCGCGAAAGAGGGCATAGTAACCGTGTCCACTGCCGATCTCGGTTTTTTGACGGATTACGACGCCGCCGTGTTGCTTGATTTTTTCAAGCGTATCCGTGATATTTCCGACCTTGATGTAGAACGTTGCTGCCGGATTGGTGACCGGAGCGCCGGCGGTTGTGAAGCCGCCCGTGTTTCCGCCCGGATCCTTCCAGAAGAGGTAGCCGGCGTCATGCGGCGATGTCGTCCATCCGAACAGGTCTCCATAGAACCTGCTGCTCTCAGTCAGGTCGCGGGCGTAGATTTCCTGATGACATATACCACCGTTCGGGATCACCATGATGACCTCCTTTGAAAAAAGTGCCAAATAGTTGTCTCTGTTGTTGAATTATGTTGTACTTTGGAATTATACTATGAATATATTCCATACGCAAGCATCATAAAGGTGGAGGAATGAAATGCGCTGTATAAGATTGAATTATCCGTTATTTATGATCGGTAGACTGCTTCTTCTTTTAATTATCCTGATCCCCGTTAGCGCGTCTGCCGGATCCAAAGACGCGCCGGTCCGCTTTGCGGTCATCGGTGATCGCACCGGAAATCACCAGCCGGGGGTTTATGGTGAGATAGTAAATGAGATCGAGCTGATGAAGCCGGATTTCGTGATGACAGTCGGGGATATGATCGAAGGTTATTCCGACGACTATGAGGAGGTCCAGGCCGAATGGTCGGAATACATGTCACTCCTGAAGCCGCTCACTCCAACTCCGATTTATCACACACCCGGCAATCATGACATCTGGGATGAAAAATCACTCGATATCTACCGGCAGCGGATCGGTGACAATTACTATTCATTTGACTATAAGGGGCTTCACTTTGTGATTTTGGACGTAAGCCGTTTTAATTCCAGCGCGGAAATTCCGGAGAAGCAGCTTGTATGGCTGGAGAAGGATCTGAAGAAACACCGGAAGGCGGCTTTCACGTTCGTCTTTATGCACAAGCCGTTCTGGATCAGATCAACCGCTGTCGGTGATGCAGATCCATTACATGATCTCTTCCTGAAGTTTGGTGTGGACGCCGTATTCTCAGGGCATTATCATACATATTTCAGTGGTTCTTATGACGGCATCATATATACGAGCATCGGCAGCTCGGGTGGCGGCAGCACGCCGGCACCGAACGGGTTGCATTACCAGTTTGCCTGGGTCACCGTCGACGGGAGGGGCATTTCCATCGCCGTGATAAAGAAGGACTCGGTTCTTCCCTGGGATAACTTCACGGCGGATAATCTTGATGCGGTGAACAAGCTGCGCAGTGACGGACTGACTTTTCTGAACAGGATATCGGTCGGTGAGGGCTCCAAGGTTACGCGAGCCTGGTGCAGCCTGAGGGTGCAGAATCCTTCAACCGGTTCTTCATTTATTGATACGTTGAAATGGTCGGTGCCGGACGGCTGGACTGTTGAACCGGCGTGGCAGGTGGTCAACGTTCCCGTCGAGAGCGATTATTACTATAATTTCCGAGTGAGCAGTACCGGCAGTTTATATCCGGTTCCGGTGGTGTCGCTGCCGTTCTATTACGATACTGACAAGAGATACACCGTTGAGGCGGACTTACAGTTGGTCAGGGAAACCTACTGCCATCCGGTGCAGGTCAAGCCGATTATCGATGGAGAACTGTCCGAGGCGTGCTGGTCTGACCCGGTAACGGAATTCTATTCGCCTGACAGCGGGGGAATAATGACGGATTCAACCTGTTTCTATTTCGCCTATGATCCTGAGAACCTCTATCTGGCTGTAGTATGCGGGGATAAGGATATTTCGGTGATTACCGCCAACGCAACCGAGAGGGATGGTCCGGTTTACGGCGATGACTGCATCGGATATTTCCTGCAGCCGGATCTCAACGCCAACCGGATATACCAGATATATTTCAATTCCGAGGGTGTGGTTTTTGATGTCAGGTTTTCGCAGGAGGGCGAAGAAGGGTGGCAGTCCGAACGCGATTGGAACGGCGAATACGAAGTAAAAACTTCCAAAGCCGATGACCATTGGAGTATCGAGGCGCGCGTTCCGCTGAGCCAGTTCGGTATGTCGGCGTCAAACCGATCGATGATGGGGCTTAACTTCCGGCGCAAGCAGCAACGTCTGAAAACCGCGGCTGACTGGCAGTTGCCCATATCGTACGATCCGAAGACACTCGGGATACTGTTGATGAAGTAAACGCCGGTTTTTCAAGCATCAAACGCGGGATAATGGATGCGTCAATCGTGGGATGAATACTTCCTGACCCTGGCGAAGCATGTGTCGACCAGGGCGACCTGCGACCGGCTTCACGCCGGTTGTGTCATAGTAAAGGACAAGCGGATTGTGTCCACGGGATACAACGGATCGCTGCCCGGCGCCGATCACTGCGATGACGTCGGACACCTGATGATGAACGGACACTGCGTTGCCACCGAGCACGCCGAGAGAAACGCCGTGGCAAACGCGGCGCGGGCCGGCGTCAGCACACTTGGCGCTACCGCCTACGTTACCCATACCCCTTGCTGGGATTGCATCAAACACCTGGCGGCAGCGGGAGTTAAAAGGATAATCTACCGTCTTGAATACCCCAACGCCCAGGCAACGCACCCGCCGAATATCAATGATATACTGGA
>JALGVR010000022.1 GCA_025774605.1 bacterium
TGCCAGTTCGTATTCGGTGTAGCCACTGTCGCGCAGTTTGATATGCAGGTACTTGTTGAACAGGTGGTCTATGCCGAGGGCTTTAGCGGCTTCCTTTACAACCGGCAGACCGCCAAGCGCGGTAATGGGCAGATCTGTCAGTTCGTATTCGATTCGGGTTTCTTTATGTCGTTTTTTCATTATTTCACCTGTTGGGTGATGAAGCTGTTTCTCTTAAAGATAAGCACCTGCCCTTGATAGTCAAGGGTTTCAAGAATTTTCAAAGAGCTTAATACACAGTTATCGCTGGATTAGGGATTGTACTTTATTCAAATCATCCTTGAACTTCCTGGCATAAAGAAGGCGATAACTCATTCATCGTCCCATACACTGTCGTGATCTACCCATTCGCCAGTTCTAATCCTCTCACGCAAATCGGCGATTATCTCTGGTCTGAGTTCACCATCAGGCTCCAAATACTCTGCGATAATCTCGCGGATGATCTCCCGCAATTCGTTAATTGTTAAGTCTGTAACTTTGGTTTCCACAGTCACTACCGTACTAAATTGAGGGCTTTATTGGATTTCTTTACAATATAATATCAAAAAATACAAAAACAAAAAATCCCCGCAGGCGACCTACTCTCCCACCCGGTCACCCGGGCAGTACCATTGGCGCGGGACGGCTTAACTTCTCTGTTCGGAATGGGAAGAGGTGTGACCCGTCCGCTGTGGTCTGCGAGGAATTTTTTAGATTCCTGTTTCGCAATTCATGATTTGAAATCATTAACAATCAACAATCAATAATCATGAATCACTAAATCCGCGTCGGTCGTAAAGAAACGGCGGCCGGCCCCGCCGCGCTGGGGGGGGCGACGCAAGCGGAACCGGCGCCGTAAGCTCCAGTCTCAAGTTACAAGTGACAGGTCTCAAGCCGTGAAGTTAAGGATGAATGGTCTTGGAACTTGCAACTTGTAACACTAATCGAGAACTCTTGATCATCTGCCGGGGTGGAAAATTTCGGTCAAGCCTCACGGTCTATTAGTATCACTCGGCTGAACATGTTACCATGCTTACACCTGTGACCTATCAACCTCGTCATCTTCAAGGGACCTTCAGTTCCGAATTAACGGAATGGGAACCTTAATCTTGGAGTGGGTTTCGCACTTAGATGCTTTCAGCGCTTATCCCTTCCGAACGTAGCTACCCGGCAATGCAACTGGCGTTACAACCGGTACACTAGAGGTTCGTCCATCCCGGTCCTCTCGTACTAAGGACAGATCTCCTCAAGGTTCCTGCGCCCACAGCGGATAGGGACCGAACTGTCTCACGACGTTCTAAACCCAGCTCACGTACCGCTTTAATTGGCGAACAGCCAAACCCTTGGGACCTTCTCCAGCCCCAGGATGCGATGAGCCGACCGAACTCTTGGGGGAGATAAGCCTGTTATCCCCGGAGTACCTTTTATCCGTTTAGCGACGGCAATTCCATACTCAACCGCCGGATCACTAAGCCCTGCTTTCGCACCTGCTTGACCTGTATGTCTCGCAGTTAAGCTCCCTTATGCCTTTACACTCTACGCACGATTACCGACCGTGCTGAGGGAACCTTTGGGCGCCTCCGTTACCGTTTGGGAGGCGACCGCCCCAGTCAAACTACCCACCAGACACTGTCCGAAGACCGGATTCACGGCCTGTCGTTAGAACCCCAACAGTCCAAGGGTGGTATTTCAAGGATGACTCCACCCCCACTGACGTGAAGGCTTCAAAGTCTCCCACCTATCCTACACATGAAAGGTTAAGATTCAATGTCAAGTTGTAGTAAAGGTTCACGGGGTCTTTCCGTCCTGCTGCGGGTACTCGGTATCTGCACCGAGACTCCCATTTCGCCGAGTCCGTGGTTGAGACAGCGCCCAGATCGTTACACCATTCGTGCAGGTCGGAACTTACCCGACAAGGAATTTCGCTCACGATCATCCTGTACTTTCATACAGGTGCGGACTTTCTCTTTACCCTTTGCTCAATTTACCAAGCAGATCAGATTCTATCTCTTTCAATCGCTTGCTGGCGGCGGTATTCATGCCCTGTGCATATTTTACCATTTCCAACAAGCCTTCAATTGAAAGATGCTTCCTCTTCTCCATCCAGTATACAATTCGAGCAAACTTTTGGAAATCGACAGCCTTTTTTGTCTTCAAAGGATGTTTACGAAAGAAACTTACAACCTGTTTCAAACCGTCCAACTTCCTTACCCGCAATTCCCATCTGTCTTCGTGATTCTGCCGCACGACTCCGTGCCTGAAAAATCTTTTCAAGCCGTGGAGTACGTGTATGTCACGCTTGTGCTGAACCACTCTGAACTCAGGAAGTACTTGATAACCGGCTGTCATTTCCGGGTGTTCAGTAAAGCCGACGTAGAAGCAACCTTCTCCATCGACGAAACCGACTACCCAGTCTGGAGATAAATCCATATTCACCTCCATTCACAAGGGTACCTGGCGTAAAGTCTCTGAGGATCTCTCATTCCATCGAGATTTCCTGCGGATTGTCCAATCCTCTGCATTTTTACCGCCTTCATAAAAAGGCTGGTAGCAAAGGCTCTAAGGATGTTCCCGCATACAGCCAGGTATTGCCTTCAATGTTACCATCGAAGCAGGCAGCTATTACCCTACCTTAGGACCGTTATAGTTACGGCCGCCGTTTACCGGGGCTTCAGTTCCAGGCTTCTCCCACCGAAGCGGGATGACCCTTCCCATTAACCTTCCGGCACCGGGCAGGTGTCAGACCCTATACATCGCCTTACGGCTTGGCAGAGTCCTGTGTTTTTAGTAAACAGTCGCCTGGGCCATTTCTCTGCGGCCTCCCTACTATCACCGGCAAGCGGCTACCCTTGGGAGGCACCCCTTCTTCCGAAGTTACGGGGTTAATTTGCCGAGTTCCTTAACCACGGTTCTCTCGAGCACCTTAGGATACTCACCCCATCTACCTGTGTCGGTTTACGGTACGATCGGCAGAGCATCTCGTTTAGAGGTTTTTCTTGGCAGCATGCTTAGGGCCGGTTTGTGGCCGAGGGCCTCCCATTCGCGTCTCAGCCTTGACAGAGCGGATTTGCCTGCCCTGCCAGCCTACACGCTTAGACCACCTATTCCAACAGGTGGCCGGCCTTTCACTCCTGCGTCACCCCATCACTCAAACAATACTCTACCGGCACGGGAATATTCAACCCGTTTCCCATCGCCTACGCCTTTCGGCCTCGGCTTAGGGGTCGGCTAACCCTGAGCAGATTAGCTTTACTCAGGAACCCTTAGATTTTCGGTGATCAGGTTTCTCACCTGATTTATCGCTACTAACGCCAGCATACTCACTTCCATTTCCTCCAGCATTCCTCGCGGAACACCTTCACAGGGCATGGAATGCTCCCCTACCATCGCCACCCCTACGGGTGACGATCCACAGTTTCGGCAGCGGTTTAGTCCCGGGAATTTTCGGCGCAGGATTACTTGACTGGTGAGCTGTTACGCACTCTTTAAAGGATGGCTGCTTCTAAGCCAACCTCCCAGTTGTCTGGGCGATCCCACCTCCTTTGCCACTTAATCCGCATTTGGGGGCCTTAACTGATGGTCTGGGTTGTTCCCCTTTTGACCACGGAGCTTATCCCTCGCAGTCTCACTCCTGCACAGCGAGAAACCGGCATTCGGAGTTTAGTAGAGTTCGGTACTGTTTTTGCAGCCCTAGCTCTTCCAGTGCTCTACCTCCGGTTCTGTTCATGCAAGGCTGTACCTAAATACATTTCGGGGAGTACGAGATATCGCCGGGTTTGATTGGCCTTTCACCCCTATCCACAGCTCATCCAATCAGTTTTCAACCTGAACAGGTTCGGTCCTCCGAGACGTTTTACCGCCCTTTCAACCTGGCCATGGATAGATCACCCGGTTTCGCGTCTACCGCATGTTACTAAGTCGCCCTATTAAGACTCGCTTTCGCTACGGCTACGAGGCTGAACCTCTTAACCTTGCAACATACGAGTAACTCGCTGGCCCATTAAACAAAAGGTACGCGGTCACTATCCAGCGTCTCCGAAGAGGCGCCATCAAGCTCCCACCGTTTGTAAGCATACGGTTTCAGGTCCTATTTCACTCTCCGCCAGGAGTACTTTTCACCTTTCCCTCACGGTACTGGTCCGCTATCGGTCACACGGGAGTATTTAGCCTTGGGTGATGGTCCACCCGGATTCCCACGGGGTTTCACGTGTCCCGCGGTACTTGGGAAACCCGACGGAAGATCACTACGTTTTCGCCTACAGGACTGTCACCTTCTGTGGTGTGCTGTTCCAAGACATTTCGGCTAACATGTGATTTTGTAACTTCCTGGAGAGGCCGCCGCCGCTCCTGTCGGTTCCCGCAACCCCTGCGTTACAACGCCGGCGGGCTTGACATAACGCAGGTTTGGGCTGTTCCCTGTTCGCTCGCCGCTACTGAGGGAATCGCCGTTGCTTTCTTTTCCTGGGGGTACTAAGATGTTTCAATTCTCCCCGTTGGCTTCGTACGCCTATGTATTCAGCGCACGATGACCGGGCATGACCCCGGTCGGGTTGTCCCATTCGGAGATCCGCGGATCTAAAGTTGTTTGCACTTCTCCGCGGCTTATCGCAGCTTACCACGTCCTTCATCGCCTCCGTGTGCCTAGGCATCCACCGCATGCTCTTTCTAACTTGACCGAAAAATGTTAGAAGTTGCGAGTTTCGAGTAACGAGTTACGAGTTCCAGACTCGCTTACTCGCTCACTCGCTCACTCGCTTACTTCAAATCTCCGACCTCGGCAGATGATCAAAAGCTCTTAATTATCCGGCCCCGTGAAGCTGAAGCTAACGTCGAATAATCAACGACTCCAACCCCCTTGCAGGGCACCGGCACGGTCGACCAGAGCTTTCACTTTTACTTTACTACTAAATCGACCGACACGATTTCAAAGAACTGGGTGTTATACAAATTTATGTTACTTTTTCCTATAAACAGACTGGCGAGGTTTAATCCTCTGAATATAAACCGTTTTCAATTCTAAAGACAACTCATATACTATACGATATCTACCTACTCTAATTCGGTAATGTTTCTCACTACCTTGTAACTTTTTGTGTTCCTTTGGTAAAGGATCGTCAATAAGACTATATATACTTTCCCATATCTTTCTATGGTATCTTGTGTCAATATGGTTCAAGTCCTTTTCAACTGAGGGTCGGACTTTAATCCGGAATTTCTGCTTTACCATACAATCTACGCTTCAGTTCATCAAGACTGATGTAACCTTCATCCCGTCTTGAAGCAACAACAGCTAAATCTTCCAGATCCTCCAATAATTCCTCATAAGCCTCTAACGGAAGAACTGCATGCGTGCGCCGCCCGCGACCGTCTTTGAGAAAGACAACTCTTTCAGCAATATTTTCTATCAATGCTTTAGTCATATTTCTAATTTTTGTTCATGCTTACTCGATTACTTCCCCGACACCCACCCGGTATTAAAGAGCACTGAACCAACCTACGGGGTTTCGAAGAGTGTGTGTAGAATTTCTATTATTCTTTAGCCTTAGTAAATTCAATAATATCGGCTCTAACTCTGACTTTCGGTAAAGATATGATTATTAAATTTGGCTCGTTTTCTCTCATATTCAACAAGTGGCAATTCATCTCCCTCCACTAAATACGACTCAATAGTCAACTGCAACGCATCTTTCATCATTTCATTAGCTTCTTCGAGCGTTCTTCCCTCGGTATAGCATCCATCCAACGCCGGACAATCTGCCACGATCCGCCCGTCCTCATCCCTTTCAAAGACCACTCTATAAGTATATGTTTCACCGTTGACTTTAACGCTCAGCAGCCTTTGTGATATTTCATCGCCGATCTGTGACATATACATTTCATTTATTACAGTGGAGAATACCGGGCTTGAACCGCTAACCTCTGGCTTGAAGTTCAAAACTTCGGTTTCAGTCCCGCCTGCTTGCACAATTTATTGGCGGTAATACGATCAAAACGACGATGACGCTTAATCGGTATTGCCTTTATACCATTGTTATAAATGCTGTGTTTGCGTCCTTCGCGTTGGAGATAATACCCATTTTCTTCGAAATAGCGAACCAACTCCAACCTGCTAACAGACATTTATCCTACAGCTACCGGTAATACTTCGAATAACGCTGATCCTTTGGGAATTTCCCAACCTTTTTCTTTATAAGCTAAAATCATCTCACGAATTGCATCTCTAAGACTATCGCGCGCGTCTTCAATATCCTTGCCTTCAGTAACAACATCCGGCCATTCAACAAGCTGTGCCATGTAACCGCTTTCTGTTTTCACATAATGCGCAGTATAATTTTCAATTATGTCCATAATCTTTTCATGTCTTCGTGGAGAATACCGGGCTTGAACCGGTGACCTCCGGCTTGCAAAGCCGGCGCTCTCCCAACTGAGCTAATTCCCCGCGCACCAGGCAACGATGACGCGGGGTCTGTGGTCATGGGCCCGGCCAGTCGTCGACCCGGTCGTGGGCCTGACAAGAGTCGAACTTGTGACCTCACGCTTATCAGGCGTGCGCTCTAACCAACTGAGCTACAGGCCCATAAGAGTAGTTCGACAGATGGAACGGCGGATGATCCGCCGATGATTGACCTGAAATCAAACGCTGATCCCTTGTACAGGGGACGTTTGATCTCTTTCTCCAGAAAGGAGGTGATCCAGCCACACCTTCCGGTACGGCTACCTTGTTACGACTTCACCCCAGTCACCGATCTCACCTTCGGCGTCTGCCTCCTTGCGGTTAGCTTGACGACTTCGGGTGCTACCGACTCCCATGGTGTGACGGGCGGTGTGTACAAGGCCCGGGAACGTATTCACCGCTGCCTGCTGATCAGCGATTACTAGCGATTCCGACTTCATGCAGTCGAGTTGCAGACTGCAATCCGAACTGGGGACGGATTTTTGGGATTAGCTCCACCTCGCGGTCTCGCTGCCCTTTGTTCCGCCCATTGTAGCACGTTTGTAGCCCTGGCCGTAAGGGCCATGAGGACTTGACGTCATCCCCACCTTCCTCCCGGTTAACCCGGGCAGTCCCGTTAGAGTTCCCAGCGCCACAAGGGCCTGATGGCAACTAACGGTAAGGGTTGCGCTCGTTGCGGGACTTAACCCAACATCTCACGACACGAGCTGACGACAGCCATGCAGCACCTCCACAGCACCCTCGAAGGAGTCCGGCTTTCACCGGATGAGCAGCTGTGCTTCCAGGCCAGGTAAGGTTCTTCGCGTTGCATCGAATTAAACAACATGCTCCACCGCTTGTGCGGGCCCCCGTCAATTCCTTTGAGTTTCAACCTTGCGATCGTACTCCCCAGGCGGAGCACTTAATGCGTTAACTGCGGCACCGGAGGGGTCAATTCCTCCGACACCTAGTGCTCATCGTTTACAGCGTGGACTACCAGGGTATCTAAGCCTGTTTGCTCCCCACGCTTTCGCGCCTCAGCGTCAGTGTCAGGCCAGGCAGCCGCCTTCGCCACAGGTGTTCCTCCCGATATCTGCGCATTCCACCGCTACACCGGGAATTCCACTGCCCTCTCCTGCACTCAAGAACGGCAGTATCGAAGGCAATTTCCAGGTTAAGCCTGAAGATTTCACCATCGACTGACCGTTCCGCCTACGCGCCCTTTACGCCCAGTAAATCCGGACAACGCTTGCTCCCCCCGTATTACCGCGGCTGCTGGCACGGAGTTAGCCGGAGCTTTCTTCAGAGGTACCGTCTCTCCCGCCGTAACGGGCATTCTTCCCTCTGGACAGTGCTTTACACCCCGAAGGGCTTCGTCGCACACGCGGCGTCGCTGCGTCAGGCTTTCGCCCATTGCGCAATATTCCTCACTGCTGCCTCCCGTAGGAGTCTGGGCCGTATCTCAGTCCCAGTGTGGCTGATCGTCCTCTCAGACCAACTATCCATCGTCGCCTTGGTGAGCCGTTACCTCACCAACAAGCTAATAGAACGCAGGCCCATCCCTTAGCGCCCGAAGGCTTTGATTCCGAAAGCATGCGCAATCGGAATAACATGCGGTATTATACCCGGTTTCCCGGGCTTATCCCCCACTAAAGGGCAGGTTGCCTACGCGATACTCACCCGTTCGCCACGCTACTGGGTCAACCGAAGTCAACCGTTGGCGTTCGACTTGCATGTGTTAAGCGCGCCGCTAGCGTTCGTCCTGAGCCAGGATCAAACTCTCCGTTGTAAATATTGTATTATTGTTTTACTAAAAGGGGCATCGGTTTCACATCCAACCGTTTCCATCTGTCAAAGAACGCTCCGTCGCTTCATCAACGCCGTAAATCGGTATTGATTTCGGCAACGGCTTAATAATATAATCAGGCAATATCCCCTTGTCAAGAGATATTACGTTTTTATTGAGAAAAATCACCGACTCTATGAATTCTCTCGGCACCGCATCGGATCATCCCGGCCGGACCGCAGCCCGGTGGTTCGGGAAACAAAGCCGCATCATCATCCGCATCAACTGCCAATTGAGGGCTATGACAGCGCTTCAGGGCTGTTTCAGCTTCTCCAACTCCATCACGATCCTCTCCGGCGAGGCTGGTAGTTCGGTGATCTTGACGCCGGTCGCCTGACGGATGGCGTTCAGTATGGCCGGAATGGTCGGCATGATCGCACCCTCACCGACCTCCTTGGCGCCGAACGGTCCATGCGGCTCATGCGTTTCGACTATGATCGAATGCAGCGACGGCATGTCCAGCGCGGTCGGGATCTTGTACTCCGCCAGATTGCTGTTCACTATGTTGCCGCAGCTGTCGTAGATAACCTCCTCCATCAACGCCTCACCCATTCCCATCGATATCGAGCCCTGCATCTGTCCCTCAACCTGCGTGCGGTTGATGGCGAAGCCGCAGTCATGGGCGCCGGTGACCCGCAGCACCGTGACTTCGCCGGTCTCGAGATCGACCTCAACCTCCGCGATCTGCGCCGAACAGCCGAACGCCGGCGATGTTCCGACCGTCGCTCCCTTGAACGACCCGCCCAGTTTGGGTGGCTTGTACTTGCCGGTGCCGACTATGGATCCCTTTTCCATGAAGGCAATCCGCGCCGCTTCGCGGAAGGTCAGCGCTTCCTCATCCGGTATATCGGTGAAGCCGCGGTGCTCCAGAGTGAACTGTTCGCGGATCGGGCTGAAATCGAGCCTACCCTTGCGGCTTTTGACCAGCGCATCCTCAATATACAGATCATCACGGTCAACTCCAAGTCTATTCGCAACCGCACCCAATATCTGTTCACGGCAATCTTCGGCGGCCTCCTTGCACGCATGTCCCGCCATCAACGTCGTTCGGCTGGAATACGCGCCCAGGTCGACCGACAGATCGCTGTCCCCGGAAATTACTTTTACGTCGGAGAGCGGTATCCCCAGGACTTCGGCGGTGATCATCGCCAGGACCGTGTCCGACCCCTGACCGATGTCCGCCGCTCCCGATTCGACAATTGCGAAGCCGCCGGTTTCACTGACGCGCGTGACGACCGTGGCGTGGTACGTCTGAGAGCGGTAAATCGGATAACCGGCGCCGGAGACGAAGAAACCGCAGGCGACGCCGATGCCGCGCGCCTTCTTATCCCCTCCGCCTGTTGAAGGCGGGGACGGTGACGAGGGGAGCGAGCCGAGAATCTTCTTTATCTCATCCTTCTTCCGCCACGACTGAGTCCACTTCGACTTGTCCCTGACCGCTTCGATGCATTCCCGCATGCCCAGGCTGGACATGTACAGCTCGTTGCAGGTGGTTTCGCCGGCTTCCATGACGTTCTTCAACCGCAGTTCAACCGGATCCATGCCGATTTCTTCGGCGATCATGTCAAGCTGGGTTTCGAAACAGGCTCGGGCGATGACCGCGCCGTGTCCGCGCTGGGCGCCGCAGGCGGGCTTGTTGGTCACCACGCGGTAGCCGTCATAGTTCATGTGTTTCAGCCGATAGGGTCCGCCCAGCATCGACCCGGCGTAGTAGACCGTGGCGATGCCGAAGCTGGCGTACGCCCCGCCGTCCAGGACGCAGCGATGTTTCAGGAACAGCAGCGTGCCGTCCTTCTTTACGCCGGTGGTCATCGTGTGCCAGAACTGGTGCCGGGCGCGGGAATGGAGGAACACCTGTTCGCGGTCGAACGTCATCTTGACCGGTCTGCCGGTTTTCATCGCCAGGAGACTTGTAACCAGCTCGGCCGTCGAACATGATGCCTTGGGGCCGAACCCGCCCCCGACGGCAGGCTTGATCACCCTGACCTTTTCCACGGGGATCTTCAACGCCATGGCCAGCGTTCGCTGGATGTAATGCGGCGCCTGGGTCGAGCTGTACATGGTCAGCCGGCCGGTGTTGTCGAACTCGGCGAGGATCGACTGCGGCTCCAGGAACGCAGCGTCCTGCATCTTTGACGTCAGCGTGTCGGTACGGACATGGTCGGCGAGCTTCTCGACCGAATCGACCTCCCCGAACTTCCAGTGTACTTCGGCGCAGATGTTGCGTTTGTATTTTTCATGTATCTGCGGCTGTTCTTCGTCCATGGCCTTCGAACCGTCGAGGACGGGGGGAAGCTCGTCGTAATCCACGGCTATCAGGGAGACGGCTTCGAGGGCGGTGTCGAGATCGACGGCGGCGACCGCCGCGACCTCGTCGCCGACGTAGCGCACCTTGTCAGTGCAGAGGATGGTTTCGTCGTAGCGCGCCGGCGATACACCGTAACGGATGTCACCGGCGTCCTTACCGGTGACGACGGCTTTGACGCCGGGCAGTTTTTCCGCGCGGGAGGTGTCGATGTTCAGGATGCGTCCGTGGGCGATGGGGCTGTGCAGGATGGCGCAGCGAAGCGTCCCCGGGCGCGACAGGTCGTCGGTGTACTGTGCCTTGCCGGTGACCTTGTCGACGGCATCGACGCGCGGCGCGCGGGTGTTCAGGATTTTGTAGGACATAGTACTGTGTATGTTAATAGGTGGTTCGGGCGCTCAATTTACGGGAAGTGCGGACGCTCTTGTCTGCACAATTTTATGGTCAGACAGGAGTGTCTAACCTCCCCCATTTTGAAACCTTCCCTTTAACCAATTCCACCCCCCCTGCCCCGCCAGTATCAACAGCAACGGCATCGCCGGCAGGACAAACCTCGTGCGGGCGCGGATAAAGGCAAAGACAAAGGTGAAAACCAGCGCCGGCAACAGGAGATATGCCGTTTGCCAGCGCGGGAGTTTCAACGCACCTGTCACGATAAGCGCCAGCAATCCCAACTGTATGAACATCAGGAGCCAGTATACCAGGCTCGCCGATGACAACAATGAAACCCCCGGGAAATGCACCCAGGTCATCACCATTCTTCCGATTGCCCGACGAATAAAGCCGAGCGGATCAGCCCCAATCGCCTCGACCGCCATCCGCCTGAAGCGTCTGTCAGCCTCCCGGTCGATGTAATAACCATCCGCAACGCCCTCCCGGAACTGCGCGGCGTCGAACCGCGTTCTCTCGTAGTCAACCGAAGCACACCAGAGGTTGAACCCGCCCTCGGTCGAGAGCGGTGTAAATTCCCCGAACACTATCGAATTTCTCACCGTCCAGGGCAGCAGCGTTGCTCCAAGCAAGACCAGCAACGCGCCCCAGTATATCAATCCCTTCCGCAAGCCGTGTTTCATCCAGATCGGGATCAGCGCAAACAGGCTGAACGGAACGGCGATCGGCTTGATCAGAACCGCCAATCCCAGAACGATACCGCTCGCGGCATACCGTTTAACCGATCCGGAATTCAACGACTGCAGGAATATCAGCATGAAGAGAACCAGCGTCAGCGTAAACAGCGTCTCGGGCAGAATGAACTGCGATCGCAGCCACAACGGGAAATAGAGCCCGATAATGATCAGCGTCCCGCACCACAGATTGCTCCCGTAAACCGTTCGGGCGATCCGGAAGGTCAACCACAGGATCAGCATGTTGAGGAGAACCTGCACCAACTGGACGACCAAAACCTTCCGTCCCGTCATCCAATAGAAGAATGTCAGGAAAAACGGATAACCGGGCTGCCGCATTCGAGTCGGTGCCTCGGCCTCGAAGCGCGGAAACTCCGCGGCGTGGAGGTTCCTGACAGCGTACCCCGTTCCCTGATGCAGGCTGCCGCTTATGCTGAGATATTCCCGGCTGTCCAGATTGTCGAACGGATGCAACGCCAAAATGCCGGCTGCCTGAATAATCAACGACAGAACCAGCGCGGTCAGAACATATGGAGTATATTTATCTATATTGGAGATCGAATCTGAGTATCATATTCGAATGAACTGTGATTTTCCGTGATTCTGAGACCTGCGTCCAAACGGCATTACTCCCGGGCAAGAGAGTCCGGGCTACCCGGATGATTCACTACGGATCCCATCCTCGAGGCTCGACACCAGCTCCCCAAGGGTGATATTGTCCGTCTGGCCGTCAGCCGTTCTGATGCGATGGCGAATCCAGTCCTTCAGCCAGCGCCACGATATCTCACTGGGCCAGACCCATTCCTCCAGCGCTTCGCCCGTTAATATACGATTGATCTCCCCCACATTGATATAGTCAGGGTCTCTGGTCAGCAGGATTTCATTACCGCCTGAACCGGTTCGTTCCAAAACACCTCCGTTGCGCAGCCGGTCGACCACCTGCGCCACGATGCCGGGCGGTATGCCGTAACGATGGCTCCATTCGTCAATGGTAACCGGTGTGCGTCTGCCGCGGAAGGCGAGCGTCACCTGCGTCAGGATCAGATAAGCGAGAGCGTCCTTCTGCGGGCGCGAGAATACGACGTGTTTGCGCTTGTTCTGGAGCAGGTCGTAATGCTGGGTTACAAAACAGATTTCAACACCGAGCAGGACCACCACCCATGAAAGGTTGACCCAGACCATCAGCAGTGGGATTATCGCCAGCGATCCATAGATGACATCGTATTGTACCAGCTTTCCGGTGTAGAATATGAAGCCGGATTTGAGAAGCTCATAGATCAGACCGGCGATCACCGCGCCGAGCAACGCCGCGTATGTTCGCACGCGCGTGTTCGGAAGGAATCGGTAGAGGAGAAAGAAGCCGAGCATCACCATCAGAACGGGTAGCAGACGGTTGATCAGGCTGTCGGCGAAACTCACACTCTCCACCGCCTGATGCACCAGCGGCAACGCCTTGATGTAGGTAGTGAGCGCCAGCGAACTGACCACCAGGATGGGGATGATGGTCACGAGTCCCCAGTAGAGCGGCAGGCGATGCAGGACTCCGGCGCGCAGCGACACCCCCCAGATCAGGTTGAATGTGCTCTCGATGCCGGTGAAGATCCCGTATACAGCAAATACAAGGAACAACAGTCCAATGCCGCTGACCGCCGGTCCGCCGCCCCGGGCAACCAACAGCTCTTCAATCCGCTGCGCCACCGCCGGACCGCTGCCCGGCGCAAGATTGCGCATCAACACCGGTCGGAGAACATCAACAAACCACTCGCCGCCGCCGAACATCTGGAACATGCCGAACAGAATCGCCAGCAGAGGTATTATGGACAACAGCGTGGCGAACGTGAGCGCCATCGCCCTTAAAAGGAGGCGGTCATCCAGAAATTCACGGATGGTTATCTGGACGAAGCGATACAATCGAATGAGGTAACCCGCAGCCAGAGTATGCCACGCCATGGTGTCGGCTTCATCGGAACCGCCCTCCAGGCTGTCAATCCAATCCCTGATCCTCTGCATGCCGATCACTTCCAGATCACCTTCCCAGGTACTCGCTAACCAACCTTGACTCCTCGCGGTATGTAATGGTGGATCTGACCTTTTCACGCCGGGCGGCACTTATTTCAGGTTTATCCAGAATGTCGTTCATCTTGGACACCCAGTCCACCGAGATATTTCTCTTGGGGAATCTCCCCAGGATATTCGACCTGTACACGCCTTGCCTGTCCCAGACTATCTCCCATCCGACTTCCGTCAGGCATGTATCAATCATACTGAAGATGATCTCCCGCCAATGATCGTTTACAATATCCCTGAATATCTTGTCCCATATCCCCATGTCTTCTTCTGTCAGGATCTCGGACAGGATCGATCGGTTCAGGCTGTCCTCATAGGTTTCGAACGCTTTCATCGCCTGCAGCCTCGTGTCCTCCCAGGCGGCCTGCCTGGCGATCTTGGCGTATTTCGAGGTGTCCGTGCCGACCACGTAAACAAATATCGGATCATATCGCGGTCCGATCCTGGAACCGGACTCCAGCACCTCTCGCACGTCGTCGAAGTAAGATGTGTCACCGGAATGCTTTATTATAGTCGTGTTGCCATGAAACCGGCTCTGCCCCGTACATCCTGCGAAAACAAAGAGACAGATGCCGCCGGCAAGAATGTTAACGAATCTGTTTTTCAATTTTTCCCCGTTATTGTTGGCTGGTTTGATCTGTTAACGGGGGCGTTTTATAGTTGTGTTGTCGTCCTGAACGCAGCGAAGGATCTTCCCGATGGAGGGTGATGAGATTCTTCACTTCGTTCAGAATGACATGATATCGTTCAGACTGACATGACTTGGTTCAGACTGACGTGTGGAAATGCAACTATAAGCTGCCCCTGGTAATATTTATTAATGCTGAATCGTCGTGGACGCATATCTGAATCGTCAACGCCTTAACCGCTTCAGGTTCAGGACTTTCACCATCCGCCCCAAGAGACAACCGACGACGATTACCGCGAGGATGATTGTCAGGCAAGCGTTGAAAATCATTCCAACTCCCTCGCCGCCAGCCTGATGCTGTCCTCCTGCGCGATCCAGCGCTTCAGATTCTTGATGCGCTCCCGCGCCGAGATTGCCACCCGATCGTAAACATTCAGCGGACGCGCCATCCGCATCCGGAAATAATGGAGCGCCCGTTTCCAGTCACGCTTCTTCTGGTAGGCGACACCGATGTAGTAGAGATTATCCACCGTCCCCCCATTTCGGTATGAGCTGTCCAGAGTGGCAATTGCTTCATCATAAAGCCCCTGGTATATTCTGGTTATGCCCAGGTTGTAGAGTGCTCCGGTATGTCCGGGTGCAAGTGACAGTATCTTCTCGCACGTCGCCGCCGCGTCATCGTTATATCCCATCTCAACCAGGTTGGCGGCTTTGGACAGCAGCAGCGGCACCGACTCGGGATCGATTGCCAACCCTTCTTCAAGCACCGCCACCGAATTGTACCGGTCAAGCAGGTCGCGATACGACTCCGCCAGCGACAGGCGTGCATCCTCGTAGCCCGGCGCCAGTTCCAGGGCACGATACTTCAATTCGTTCCTGCCGCCATACGGCAGGTCTTTCAGGCGTTCCCTCCCCAGCTTCGAGAGATAATAGAAGATGCGCGGATCATCCACGGTCTGGTTCAACGCCAGCTTGAGCGCCGCTTCAGCCTCCACCCAGTCACAGAAGCGCAGAAAGAGCCTTCCCATCAGAATGTAACTTTCCGGATCGGAAGGATCAAGCTCCAGCGCGGTAATCAGCAGGGAGTGAATCGTCTCTTTCCGATACGAGCCGAAGTGAACCAGATGGGTCGCGGCAAGCTCCTGATAGGGCCTGTGCCAGCCGGGATATGATTGTGTCAATCCGCTGAAGACGGTTATGGCTGAATCGTATGCCTGTGCCCGGCGCAGCTCCATCGCCGTATACAGATCTGCGAATGCCCTGTCCGGCAGGTTCATCGGCAGTCCGAACCGAGCCTTGGGCGCAGCGTCGTCACCCAGCAGGCGAGCCACTTCGCCGGAAATCTTTGCACCTTCAGCACAGAATCGTCCTTCATTGACCGGCAATACCGCGATCAGCTTAAACCCACCGTGATCGCGTTTTTTGACTTTGACTGACATCCCGGCGCCCGGACCGTCGTCACGGGTCAGTACAGTAACCAGCCAGTGCGCCCTCAACCGGAAAGCCAGGCTGTCCATCCGGGCTTCATCGAAACCGGAACGGTTCAGAAGAGGAATTATAGTGCTGCGCTGGAGAACAAAATGTTTCGCGGAAGCGTCAAGCCGCCTCCCGATGATATCCTCCAGACCGGTCAGTCTCCAGTTTTTCGGATGATCGCCTGAATCATCGGCCGACACCACGACCCTGATCGGCAGCGGTGGAGGCTGGCTGCGCCGCCAGGCGATCACGTAAACGCCTGTGATGATGACCCAGCCCAGCATCAGCGCCATGAAAAACCGGCTGACATTCCAGAATTTGGTGCCGTGCCAGACCAGCCACCAGATAACCGCAAACGCGACAATCCCCACCAGGAGCAAGTAGATCCCGCCGGGGATGTTGCCCGACAGATAGGCGATCAGGTCGCCGTTCATCAGCCGTTGATCAGATTGAATGCTTCCAGACGGGTTATCTGTTTCCGCAGGTAACCCCTTTGCGCCGAAGTGATTACTTCCGTCATCTCCTTCTTGACGCCCTGCATGGAAATGCAGAGGTGACGGGCCTTAATGATGACTATTACGCCGAGCGGCTTGAGCCTGCTGACCAGCGTATCAGCGAGGTCGGTGGTCATCTGTTCCTGGACTTGCGGACGCTTGGACACCGTCTCCACCAGCCTGATGAGACTCGAGAAACCGGTCACCTGGTTGTTGCCCGGGATGTAGCCTATCGACACGCTGCCGTAAAAGGGCAACAGGTGGTGTTCACACATCGAATAGAACGGAATATCCTTGACCACTATCATTTCATCGTGGTTCTCGCTGGTGAAGAGTGAGACCTTTTCCCCGGGTTCAACGCCCACGCCGGCGAATATGTCCTCGTACATGCGGGCGACCCGGTCCGGCGTCCCTGCCAATCCTTCGCGGTCGGGATCCTCACCCATGCCCTCGAGCAGAAGTCTGACCGCCCGCCTGATCTTCTCCCGGTCAATCGCCATCGCTTCCCGTCGAATCTGTGTTGTTGTCTCTTCCGGCGGATGCTGAATCATCGTGCCGATCGACCGGTCGGTCATTCTTCGGCGCGCCGTCTCGTCTGCCGGCATCATCGGCTGTCGGCTTTGGCGAATCATCGATTTTCAACTGTCTGCCCCAGAATGTGTCGAAACCGGCGCCGTTATACCTTGGCAACGTCTCGCCTTCAGGCTTCGGTTGCTCAGCCCCGGTTTTCCCGGCAGGTTGTTCCGTCTTCCCGGCCGCCGCCCTTTCTTTCCCTTTAGAGCTCCTGCTGTCGATCGTTCCCGATGGGGATTTATCTTTATCGGCTTCCTTCCAGCCGACCGAAGTTTCAGCACTTGCCGGTGTCGAGTCATGCTTACGCTGTCCGGAAGATTCATGCGAAAGACCAGCTTTTTCACCCTGCTGCCGAGAATCAAGCCTCTCGCCGCCCCCGCTTCTGACGGACGGCTTTCGGCGGCTGCGGCTCGTCCGGCGGATCGATTTTGCCTGGACGTCGCCACCCTCGCCTTTTGCGGAGTCGTCTGAAGTTTTAACAGCCTGTTTCCGCTCCTGTTTTTCAGGTTCCTTCTTCTGTCGCTCTTTTGCTTCAGGTTCATCTTTGGAGCTGTCGATTCTGGTTCGTTCAACCGGGCTCGGACGCATGTTCCGAGGGTCCCGGCTGCTGGCGATACCGTAGCTGCGGGCAAACTGTCGCCGAGACTTGCCCGACCTGCTCGACGACGTCGAATCATCCTTGTCCTTGCGCTCAATCTCCTTACGGGGCTGTTCGGAACGAACCTTACGGGGTTGTTCGGAACGAACCTTGCGGGGCTGTTCGGAACGAACCGTACCGGGTTGTTCGGAACGAACCGTTTCCTTTCTTGGAGTTTTTCTGGAACGCGGGGGTCTGTGGCGCGCCCTCTGATTCCTGTCGCGTGCGTGAATGGGAGGAAGTTTCTCGCCCCTGATGATGTGGTCGATCTCGGCGCCGTCAAGTATTTCCCGTTCGAGCAGTGATTCGGCAAGCGCTTTCAGCTTGTCCATGTTCTTGCTCAGCATTTCCTCAGCGCGTCTCTCCGCCTCCTTGACGATGGTTCTGACCTCCTGGTCGATCTCCTGGGCGGTTTTTTCACTGTAATCGCGTTGTTGAACAAAATCCCTGCCGAGGAATATCTCCTCCTGCTTCCTGCCGTAGGTTACCGGGCCGAGCCTGTCCGACATGCCCCACTCACAGACCATCTTGCGGGCGATCTGCGTGGCGCGTTCGATGTCGTTGCCGGCGCCGGTCGAGAGTTCGTTGAAGACCAGCTTTTCAGCGGTTCTGCCACCGAGCAGGTGGTTGAGCGACTGGGTCAGGTAAGACCTGGAATAATTATGCTTTTCGTCCAGCGGGAGAAAGTGGGTGATACCCAACGCACGACCGCGCGGTATGATAGTTACCTTGTGAACCGGATCGGCTCCCGGGGTCAGCTTCGACACAAGGACATGACCGGCTTCGTGATAGGCTGTCTGTTTTTTCTCATCCTCGGAGATGAGAATGCTCTTGCGCTCCGCGCCCATCATGATCTTGTCCTTGGCTTCCTCGAAATCGGACATGCCGACCCTCTTCGCGCCGCGCCGCGCCGCCAAAAGCGCCGCTTCATTGACCATATTGGCCAAATCCGCTCCGGCGAGACCGGGTGTTCCCTTGGCAAGATCCTTCAGTTTCACGTCGCGGGCGATGGGAATTTCGCGGGTGTGCACCTTGAGGATGCCTTCCCTGCCGCGGACATCCGGTCGATCGACCACGATCTGACGGTCGAATCTGCCCGGTCTGGTCAGCGCCGGATCAAGAACATCGGGACGGTTCGTGGCGGCGATCAGGATAACCCCTTCATTGCTCTCAAAGCCGTCCATTTCAACCAGGAGCTGGTTGAGCGTCTGTTCGCGTTCGTCGTGACCGCCGCCGAGTCCGGCGCCGCGATGACGACCCACAGCGTCGATCTCATCGATGAAAATGATGCAGGGCGCGCTCTTTTTGCCCTGTTCGAACAGGTCGCGCACGCGCGCCGCGCCCACGCCGACGAACATCTCAACAAAATCCGCGCCCGACATTGAAAAGAACGGAACTTCAGCTTCACCGGCGACTGCGCGTGCCAGCAGCGTTTTGCCCGTCCCTGGCGGGCCCAACAGCAGGCCGCCCTTCGGAATATGTCCTCCAAGCCGTGAGAACTTCTTGGGATCGCGCAGGAAAGCGATGATCTCCTGAAGCTCCTCCTTTGCCTCATCAACCCCGGCTACATCTGCGAACGTGACCTTCGGCGCGCTCTCCATCATTAATTTGGCGCGCGATTTGCCAAACGAAAACAGACCCTTCTGTCCCCCGCCCTGCATTCGACGCATGATATAAAGCCAGATGGCGATTATGATGATCCATGGAAGGATGGAGGTTATCAGATAACCAAACCAACTTGTGGTCTTTTCGCGGAACTGATAGTCAATCCTCAAGCTGTCCCATTGTGCCAGCATGTCGGAATCTATAAACGGCAGAACGGTGACGATGCTGCTGCCGTCGTTCAATACGCCGTGGAACTCATGTTCAACGATCTCGGCACTGCCAATCTGGCCGCTCTCGAGCAGTTTTAGATATTGCGAATACGATTTCTTTGTCTCTGCGTGTTCGTTGAGACTGAGTTGGCGGAAGACTATCCAGGAACCGATCACCAGCAATATCCAGAAAGTGATTGTACGTGTGGCTTTGCGCCAGTCGAATTTGTCGCCCGGGTCGATCTTTCGTTTCTGCTGTTTGTGCCCGCCGTTATTCCTTTTTTTGAAAGACGGAGGGTTGTTGTCTGCCATAAATACCTTTACGCTATCCTTGATTTTTCCTCTCGATGAACCTGAGCGCCAGCACCCGACGGGTGGCGTCGCCAAGCTTGAACTGCTCCGCGACGCGGAAGGGTGGAACGGCGGCGATCCTGTCTCTCGAAACCACGACGGGATAACGCCGGCGATGAGGCGGTATACCGGCCTCCCTGAGTATGTCGCTGACTTTTCGCCGTCCGCTCATACCGCAGGGAATCATGCGGTCGCCCCGCCCGGCCGGTCTCACCAGGCAACTTCCCGACCCTATTTTGTCGTAGTCGCAATACTGCGTGCCCTTCGGCGGTGGGAGAACGCTCGCCTCCCGCGTTTGAAGCCGGGCTTCAAGTTGTCCGAAACCGGGGATCTCGACGGTTTCGTCCGGACCAAGCGGCCGTTTCCAATCAGATTCCAAGGAGCTGTAGACATACAGTTTTTCTCTCCACCGGGTCATCCGGACGCCGGACGCCAGCTCGACGATCCCTGTTCCACCGGTGGAAAAGTATCTATCAGCCGTCCGATAACGCTCAAACGCGATGCCTAAACCGTGACCGGCGAGCATCTGGACGGCTCGTTTCAGAATATTCAAACGTAATATGGTAAGATACGAAGAGAAACGCGAGTAATCAAGGACAATCTCGCCATCGCGCCGGTCGGTTGCAGTCTTTATTACAGCTTTATCAACCTCTTCACAAAGCAGATCGGCGGTCAAGCGCGATAATTCTGCGGTGCGAACGACGCCGGACACGGCGGAATCGCCAAAACCCGACCTCAGTAACGGTATAATCTCGTGCCTCAGACGGTTGCGCGGATAATGCACATCCCGATTGCTGGCGTCTTCAACATGCTTAAGCCCGCGCCGGCGGCAGTAGTCTTCGATCTCTTCCCGGCTGAAGTCGAGAAGCGGTCGAACGATCGGGTGTGAGCTGTGTCCCTTCCAGATTTCGGTTCTGCGGATTCCCGTCATTCCCTCAACCCCCGCTCCCGCGAGCAGTCTCATCAGAACCGTCTCCACCTGGTCGTCGCGGTGATGGGCCGTGGCGACGACAACCCTGTTGCAGTCTCTTGTACCCGAAAAAAAATCAGCCGCCGCGGCGAGCAGGAAATCATAGCGCATCTCTCTGCCGGCAACGTGTTCGGAGACACCCCGGCGTTCGGCTTCGCCCGCCACATCGCCGCCGCCGACGACACAGGGGACGCTCATCCTCTCGCACTCGGACTCCACGTGGCCCTGTTCGGCGTCCGCTTCAGCGCGCAGCTTATGATTATAATGACAGGCGACAAGACGAAGGTTTCCACCGTCACTTTCCCAGCGCCGCAGGAGGTCAAGCAGGACCGTCGAATCGAGCCCGCCTGAGAACGCGACGACGACGCAGTCACCGGGACGGATAATCCCGCTTTCGGCACACAACTCCCTCAATCGGGTATAGATATCGCTGTATTTCTCCATACTTCATGGTAATGACGTAAATCGTGCCGTTAAACTTGTCCGCAGCCATGTAAACCTTTAGACGGCTGTCAGAGTATATACTTACAGATAAATCGATTGACAAGCAAATCACTTGATTTTATAAAGGTGCATTCAATATATTAAGTGTTTCATGTTGTCTGTAAGTAACGGCAGGTCGAACCTGATATTACAGTTACTTTCAAATCGAGGCGTCTCATCGGTGGTAATATAGCAAATAGTCTCCCCGACACACCCAGGATCCACATCCGCACATACGGTTGCCAGATGAACAAGTACGACAGTGAGCTGGTCGCCGGGATCTTGTCCGGTCATGGATATCGTCTTACACGGGAGCGGGGAGACGCTGATATTATTCTCATCAACAGTTGCGGCGTACGCCTGCATGCCGAGAACCGCGCCCTGTCGGACATCGACCAGATGCTTGCCTGGAAGAGGCGCCGGGCGGGGCGCGTCGTCGGATTGCTGGGTTGCCTGCCACCGCTCATCGGCGAGGATTTGTTTGAGCGGCATCCGGGGCTTGACTTTGCCCTCGGTCCCGACAGCTATCACCGGCTTCCGGATCTGCTGAACGCCGCGGCGGCGGGAGGATTGAAGAGCGGCATCCTGATCGATGATCATTCGCATGAGACCTATGGTGATCTTGTACCACTCAGGGAAACGGGGGTGCGCGCCTGGGTGGCGGTCTCGCGCGGATGCGACAATTCATGCAGCTACTGCATGGTGCCTTTGGCGCGCGGTGGCGTAAGAAATCGACCTGTCGATGAGATCATCCGCGAGGTTGAAACAATCATCGCGGAAGGATACCCCGAGGTGGTTCTGCTCGGACAGAACGTAAACGCATACGCTGCGGACGGCACAGGTTTCGCGGGTCTGCTGCGCAAGGTCGCGGCGGTCCCCGGTTTGAAGCGGGTCAGGTTCATGACCTCGCATCCAAAGGACCTCGACGACGACCTCATCGAGGCGCTTTCGGAGGGTGGAGCGATCTGCCCGGATCTTCACCTGCCGGTTCAATCAGGCTCCGACCGGATCCTGGAGGCGATGAACCGCGGCTACACGAGGGCGGCATACCTGAATCTGGTCGGGAAACTGCACGACAAGGTGCCCGGAATTGCATTGTCCACCGACGCCATAGTAGGTTTCCCCGGCGAGACGGAAGCCGATTTCAACGACACCCTTTCCCTGTTCGACGAAGTCGGTTACGCATCCGGCTTCGTTTTCCGCTTCTCGCCCAGACCGCGAACCGAGGCCGCCGGATTGAAGAACGATGTTCCGGACGAGGTTAAAACCAATCGATTGATGAAGTTGAACGAAGCGCTGTCGGCCTCACGAACCAGGCAACATTCAGGACTTGTCGGGAAAACCGTGGAGGTGCTGGTTGAAGGCTCATCGCCCAGGCACCCGGACCAGGTAATCGGACGCAGCCGGGAGGGCTTCATGGTCGCCTTACCCTCGGATGACCTGCATCCCGGCGACATCGCCGCCGCCGAGGTGGAAGGTACAAGCGGCTTTACGCTGCTTGCCGAGCAGGTCAAGACCGCTGTTTTGTAGATATATAATTCAAGGAGTAAATACGTGTGGATTGTACGCTGGATCCTGATAGCAACTATTATCATCGTGATACTCGGGCTGGCGCTGCAGAACAACCAACTGGTCGAACTCACGTTCTTCACCTGGCACTCAGCCAGGATCCCGGTATACATGGTGATCTATCTCGCCTTCGCCGCGGGAATGATCGTGTTCATGCTGCTTTCGATCTTCCGTTCTGTGCAGCAGTCGCTGGAGATCAGACGAAACAAGAAGACCATCCGGCAGTTGCAGGAAGAGCTGGATAAGATCAAATCCGCCTTGGCGACTGAAGACGAAGCAGGGCCGGCCTCCGGTGGCGGCAAAACATCAACCGTTGTCCAGAAGGAATGAAACGTCATCCCGCTACGAAGCTGCTTGTTATACTGGGAGCGGTCATACCCTGTCTTTGCCTGAGTTCGGTCGCCTACGGTGTGGATGAAGCCTGGCTGTTCAACCGTTACCAATCCGGTGATATCGATACGATTCGCTTCCTTCTCGATGACATTCCCGATTCCACGGCGGCGGGACAGTTTTTCAGGGGGATTTTCGAAACAGACGGCGAACGAGCGAGGTTTTACTACGACCGCATCGTAGCGCTCTGGCCCGGTTCCGGGTCGGAGGCTTGGGCGTTGGAAAGGCTGTGGCAGTATCATTACTGCAAAGGTGACATGGCTCAGGCGGAGAAGTACTATGACTTTCTCAGGGCGCGCCATCCCGATCACCCCGGGATAGCGGACAGACCGGATTTCACCAGTGACGCCGGGCTGCGAAGACTCATGGGTGAGCCGGCGGCTTCACCCGCCGGGACATCAGATGTACCCGTCGGACGCTGGCGCGTGCAGTTGGGTGCGTTCAGCAAGCGCAACGGCGCCAAGCGAATCGCCCGCAAGGTGGTCAAGTACGGTGCGGTGGACCTGGTGACCAGGGAAGTTGACGGCAGGCGTCTGACCGTGGTCATGGTGGGTCGCTTCCAGCGGAAGGAACAGGCCGAACAGCTTGCCGGGAAGATCCGCAGTGAGACGGGAATAAAGGGAATTGTTACATCCGAGGAAAAACAATAAATCACATTAAAGGAGAAGCGTAAATGGAACTGTTGAAAAAATTGGTGGAAATGACCGGCGTATCTGGTCGCGAAGAACGTGTCCGTCAGTTTATCATTGACGAATTGACACCGCTGGTGGATGAGATAAAGACCGATCAGATGGGCAACGTAATCGGCTTCAAGAAAGGCAGGGGGCGCGCCCCGAAGAACGGACGTAAGAAGATCATGATCGCCGGTCACATGGACGAAATCGGCTTCGTGGTCAGCTATATCGACGACAAGGGATTTCTTCGTATGCAGCCGGCGGGCGGTTTCGACCCCCGCACCCTGATGGCTCAACGGGTCACAGTGCACGGTCGGGAGGATTTGCCCGGCGTCATCGGTTCAAAACCAGTGCATATACTGACCGAGGAAGAGAAGAAGAAGCCGTTGCAGATAAAGGATTATTTTATCGACCTGGGTCTGCCGAAGGAGAAGGTGGACAAGCTGGTGAAGGTCGGTGACCCGGTCACCATGTATCGCAAGTTCGAAGAACTGGGAGACTGTTACACGGCCAAGACCTTCGACGACCGCGTCGGCGTTTACTGCATGATCGAGGCGGCCCGTAAGATGAAAAGGTCGCCGGCGGATGTGTATATCGTGGCGACCACACAGGAGGAGGTCGGGCTGCGCGGGGCTTTGGCATCGTCGTCCGGCATAGATCCCGACATCGGTATAGCACTCGATGTAACCCTCGCCAATGATGTCCCGGGCGCTGACGGGCCGAGCGAGATATCGCATCTCGGCGACGGCGCATCACTATGCATAATGAACGGCGCTTCAATCACCAATCCCAAGCTGATGGACAGATTCGAAGAACTGGCGAAAAGAAAGAAGATCCCATACCAAAAGGACGTAATGCCGCGCGGCGGGACGGATGCCGGCGCGATCCAGCGGGTCAAGGGCGGCGCGGCGGTGATTACGCTTTCGATACCGTGCCGATACGTGCATTCGACCGTCGAAACCGTTCACAAGACGGACGTGCAGGCTGTCATCGACCTGCTCGCCGCCTACCTCGAAACGCCGGGAGACATGGATTATAACCTTTAGTTGAAGATATGAGGAATTAATGTAACCCCCCCTTTGTCCCCCCCTGCTATCGCAGGGGGGGAAGGCGGGGATTTCCACTGCAACAGCAGGGATGGAGGAGCCGTCCGTGTGGCCCGGACAGCTTGCTGGACGGGTTTATCATATTCCCTGTGCCCCCCACCGCTATCGCGGGCAGGGGAATGTGGCAATCTTCCCAATTCCACTGGAGGGGCGCACAAGGAGGGGTTGTAAATAGGCTTGGTTATGCTGTACTTGAACCGGTACCCGACACCATAAACAGGAGGAGCTCAAGTGAAAAGTGCAATGTTTACAACCCAGTTAACCGTTCTCTCCTTATCTCTCAGCCTGCTTTTCTCGTACACCAGCGCCGAAGTACTTAACGTTCCCGATGATTACGGTTCCATACAGGCGGCCATCGAAGCATCGGGAAACAGGGACACGATCCTGGTGCAGCCCGGCATTTACGCCGGCGATATCGATTTTCTGCGGAAGAACATCACAGTAGGCAGTCTATATCTGACGACCGGCGATGCCGGATATCGCGACGAAACGATCATCGACGCCGGGAACGACGGTCGCCCGGTAACATGCCGCAGTGGTGAAGGCAACCGCTCGGTCCTGGCGGGATTCACGCTCCGCAACGGACAGGTCGTTGACGGTGGAGGCGTCTATTGCCGTGGATCGAGCCCGACACTTGACAATCTGGCGGTCATCGGAAACCGGGCATCCGGGAAGGGCGGAGGGATCTTCTGTGATGACTACGCGTCACCGGTCATCACCAATTCGGTCATATCCTCCAACGACGCCAATGAACAGGGGGGCGGGATATACTGCAACGAACATTCCAGTCCCAGATTGACCCACGTTGAGGTTATTTCAAACTCCGGCAGCACCGGTGGTGGTATTTACTGCAATAACAGTTCGAGAGCCGTCCTGACGGACGTGACGGTCAGTGGCAACCGGGCGGATGTAATGGGAGGGGGAATCCATTGTGCGCGCGACTCGGATGTTCACATGCTGCGCGTGGCGGTGGTTGACAACTATGCGGAAAGTATGCGCGCCGGCGGGATCTACATCGGGATATCGGATGTCAGGATGGAGAACGTGACCATCGCCCGCAACAGGACAGACGGGGACGGCGGCGGAATTCACTTTATGGGAACCTGCCATCCGGTCTTGAAAAACGCCGTCTTATGGGGCAATTCACCCAATCAGGTCTATCAGCAGGGCAGTCCCGATCCGGCGGCTTCGATTGAGATCTCGTACAGCGACATCGAAGCCGGCAGAAACGGCGTCGTGATCACCGGAAATGCGAGACTCGAATGGGGGAACGGAAATATAGACACCAATCCACTGTTTTCAGACGAGGAAAACGGTGACTACAACCTGACAGAAAACAGCCCCTGCATCGACACCGGCGACCCTGAATCCGATCCCGACCCGGACGGCACGCGCGCGGATATGGGGGCATTCTATTTTGACCAGCTTGATGTTCCAAAGTCTGAAGATGTAATCTCTGAAGAATTCAGACTGTTTCCCGCCTTTCCCAACCCCTTTAACTCCACCACCACCATCACATACGCCCTGCCAGCTCTGTCTCCGGTGTCGCTGAAGCTCTACGACCTGTCGGGGCGGGAGGTGAGGACGCTGGTGGAGGGGAATCAGCGATCTGGCATTCATCACGTAGTTCTGAATGCTTCTAATATGCCCTCGGGATTGTATTTCGTGCGGTTGGAAGCAAAGGACTGCGTGTTTGCAAAGAGAATTATGTTAATCAGATAACGACCGTAAATAAGGGCTGGCAATCGTCAGCCCTTTTTCATTACCGGACTTGACTTTCCTGTTTTCTGAGGCTAAATTCCGGTAATTCTCTGCGGACACCCGCGAGAGCTACCTAACTAACCGCAGTCTTTCTTATATCAAGCATTATAGCGGGTTTAAAATGCGCACCACCATCATCATCATCATCATCATCTGCCTCATCCTGACGGCGGGTGCGGAACTTTTCGCCCAGGACGCCGAGAACGTGGAGCTGGTTGGGTCAATTTACCACAACTGGGGTGCGGCTTGTGCCGTTGCTGTCTCCGGCGACCTGGCTTATGTCGCTACCGGAGGATCGGGTCTTGCCATCGTGGACATAAGCGATCCGGAGAACCCCGTCGAGATCGGCTACTGTGACACGCCGGGATATGCCTGGGGCGTGGCGGTCAGCGGCGACCTGGCGTTCGTGGCGGATGAAGAGGCAGGCTTGCGGGTCGTGGACGTCAGCAATCCCGAGGAGCCGGAGGAGGTCGGCTACTGTGACATGCCG
>JALGVR010000123.1 GCA_025774605.1 bacterium
ATGACACCCCGTTCAAATATTCACCTGAAAGAGCGAGCGTAAATAGGGAAGCTCGTAATTGCCTGGAATGATGGTAAATAGACTTTTATTCTGGATCCCCGCCTTCGCGGGGATGACAGTCCATGGCGGAGATGACAATCCATGGCGGGGATGACAGTCCATGGCGGGGATGACAGTCCACGGCTGACCTATTTTACTGCGAAACTTGAGTCAATAATCATAATCCCTGTCCACGAGCAGCGACTTGTCGGGTTTATCGATGCCCTTCCTGGCGTCATATTCCCAGATTTCCTCCATAACAGCATCAATCACCTCTGCGTCGATGCGCTCCCAGATAAAGTACTTGTTACCCCAGTAAGCAACCGGTCTGTGCGCCTTGCACGCCCACAAAACATCCTTGTCCGAAGGCAGCTTGCGGACAACCCGTCCAATTACCTTAATCATCTGCCCGAATTCATTGCGCTTGACCATGTAATCAGTGCCATGCAGACTGATGTAGTCGTTGGGACGAATGAAAATCGGCTGCGGCAGATCACGCGGTATCTTCATTTCAACTCCGGTAATTACCAGTAATAATTTCCCCACTTGAAGGGAATCTTGATGTTGTGTTCACGCAGTATCAACTTCACATGGTCGATGTTCGTGTCACCCAGATGCATCTCGTATCTCCTGTCCAGGAAATACCATGAATATTCGATGTTGTTCTTCTCGAAGAGATCGATCATCTTCTTCATATCCTCCATACTGTTAAAGATCATTTTCTTCATTGCACATCCCTCTTGTGAAAGCTTCGGTCCAAACGCCGGCAGACCGTCGGTTCAACTGATGGTCAGCGCGACAGTCCACTAACCGGCCTTGGCCCTGTCAGCAGTTGCTGTTTTTTGTTCACCCGTTTTTCCGTCGCCGGTTTTATCTTCACGGGATTGTTCCGCGTGTTCCAGCGGCACCCTGTGCCCCGATATATGTCTGCTGTCACCGGTCTCCTTACGCTTATAGTCCGTCACATAAAATCCGGTTCCCTTGAAGATAAGCCCGGCTCCGCTCGAGACCAATCGAACCAGCCTGCCGCCGCACCTCGGGCAGACGGTGCGGGGAGGCTCCTTCATCGACTGGAAATATTCAACCTTGTGGTTACAATCCTGACACTGATATTCATAAGTGGGCATCTTTCGCCTCTTTAAGAACCTGTTGTGACTGAATGGCCGTAATGGCAATCGTGTAGACAATATCCTCGACCGAACAACCGCGCGACAGGTCGTTCACCGGCTTGTTCAGCCCCTGCAGGACCGGTCCCACCGCAATGGCTTTGGCCGAGCGCTGAACCGCCTTATACGCCGTATTGCCCGCGTTCAGATCGGGGAATATGAATACGTTGGCATGACCGGCGACCTTGCTGTCGGGCATCTTGGTGCGCGCCGTTTCAAGCGAGATCGCCGCGTCATATTGAAGCGGTCCGTCGACCTTCAAGTCAGGCGCCTTTGAACGCACCAGTTCCGTCGCCTCCTTGACGAGTTCGACCTCCGGTCCCACGCCCGAAGCGCCGGTCGAATAGGACAACATCGCCACCAGCGGTTCGAAACCGAATGCCTTCGCCGTAAGCGCGGACGAGATGGCGATGTCGGCAAGCTGGTCGGCGTTCGGATTGGGATTTACCGCACAATCACCGTAAACGAGCACCCGATCCGGCAGACACATGAAGAATATGCTGGAAACGAGCGATATATCCGGACGGGTTTTAATAATCTGGAAAGCCGGCGAAATCGTATGCCGGGTTGTATGAATCGCGCCCGAAACCAAGCCGTCAGCATCGCCGAGATGGACCATCATGGTGCCGAAAAAGATCGGGTCGGTGATCTGATCGCGGGCGTGATCCAGGGAAATACCCTTGTGTTTGCGCAACTCGTAAAACGTCTCACCATACAGGTCAAGCTGTTCAGCCTTCACCGGATTAATGATGGTCGCCTCATCTATCCGGGCGTTGGCGCGGTTGGCTGCCTTGATAATCTCGTCTTCATCACCGATAAGGATAATGTCGGCAACGCCATCGGCGAGAACCCGGGAAACCGCCTTCAACGTACGCTCCTCGCTGCCCTCGGGCATGACTATCCGCTTTCGATCCGCCCGCGCCTTTTCCAGAAGCTCGTTAAGAAAGACCAGCGGGGTTGTGCGTCGCGGCCGTTTCAGCTCCAGCAGGCGGTAGAACTCTTCGCGCTTGATATTATTCCTGACCAGCCTGTAAACCGTCTCAATCTTCTGTTTATCCCCGGCATAGAGCGTAACCGGCATATTATTGATCTTCACCGCCACACTGAAGGTATCATCGGGCATCTGTATAATCGGGATGTTGAAGCCACTCAACCCTCCGATCAATTTCTTGACCGGATCGGACGGATCCAACCCGCCCGAAAGGAGGATTCCCGCCACATTGGGATAGGTTACCGCCACCCGTGAGACCATCGCCGACAGCAGCATATCCTCCCGGTCGCCGGGTGTAATCAGCAGCATTCCATCCTCCAGTCTTGGCAGGGCGTTGCCGATGGTCATGGCTGCCACACGCACGCTTGAGACGAGGTTTGACAGGTTGTCGTGTCCGAACATAACCTTTGCCCCAACCTTGCGGGCAATCTCACTCATGCGCGGTGAACTGAGCAGCTTTTCGCCCGGTATAACCCCGAGGAGATCGATGCCGTCTTTCTTGAACTCCGTCTCCAGATCAGTGGAGATGCGCTCGTGATCCGACGGTGCAATCCTGGTGACTATCACACCGATGAAATCACATCCCTTCTCGTCGATGGTCTCCTTGGCTGCGAAAACCTGCGATACGATCTCCTTGGAAGTGCGGTTCTCACCGCTGGCGACCATCAGCACCGGGGCGTCGAGTGTTTTTGATAATTCAGCGTTGATGTCCAGCTCAAGCGCCGAAAGGGCTCCGGCGTAATCCGTTCCCTCGATGACCACGACATCCGCATCGACGGCAACCTGGTTATAAGCATGCAGGACCTTTGTGAGCAGCTCATCCTCTCCTCCGCTCGCAGCCAGTATATTCCGGGCATCGTCGATACTGACCGGATTGATTATTTTCGGATCATGCTCGAGCTTGAAGAGCAACCTGATCAGCTCGACGTCAGCATCAGGCTGACCACCGTCCGCGTTGCCGATCGGTTTAATGTAACCGATTTTATCGATGCGCCGATGTATAAGCTTCATCAACCCGATCGCCACTACGCTCTTGCCGCTCCTCGGTTCGGTTGATGCAATGTATAAACTCTTCATAGACAATTTCCTGTCATTAATGGTGGCGTTTCACAGTTGAATCGTAACAAAAGTCCCGTATTGACAAGTCGGTCAACTGTCGGAACCGATAATTGATCATGACAAGTGACCGGATTGATAATATGAGTCTGTCAGTCCAACCCGATGAAGCGTCATTCAGTCCCGCACTTCTTCTTCAACATATCCAAAACGCCCGACGGCACGAAGCGCTCGACATCACCTCCGTGCTTGGCGACCTCCTTGACGATACTGGAGCTGAGATAGGTGTACCGTGCATCGGGCATAAGGTAAACGGTGTCTATTTCCGGGTTTTGCTTGCGGTTCATGAGCGCCATCTGGAATTCGAATTCGAAGTCGCTCACCGCCCTGAGACCCCTGATGATAACAGAAGCGCCCACCTTCGAGGCAAAATTAACGATCAGACCGCTGAACCTGGCAACTTCAACCTGTTCAATCCCCTTGATCGAATTGCGTATCATCTCCAGCCGTTCATCAGCGCTGAACAGTGGTTTCTTGTCGCTGTTCAGAGCCAGCGTAATGATGACCTTGTCAAACAAGGGCGCGGCTCGCTTGACGATATCGAGGTGTCCGTTGGTGATCGGGTCGAAAGTGCCCGGATAGACAGCCACTCTGGAAAATTTATTCAAAACAGTTCTCTTCCTGGAACCTGTAAATTCATTGAACGTTAAAGTTACAAAAGCCTTTTCACTAAATCAAGCGCGATCCCGTTTCACAGCCTGTATAATATCAGACAACCGGTTAATTATTCCGAGCGTTGTTGACAATCCGGTATAACAATAATGATTTCGACAAAGGCACAGCCGATCGCCCACAAAAAATCGAACATTACGTATCAAGTTAAAATGGGTTCTTCAACATATAGAGAGGAGTTAATCATGTCACTGATAACACTGCAGATCGAGGGAATGAGCTGCAGTGGATGTGCACGATCCGTGGAAGCATCCATCGGGAAATTCCCCGGAATCACCAACGTAAAAGCCGATCACACCACCGGCAGGGTGCACGTCGAGTTTTTCAGCAATCCACCGGAAGCAAAGGACCTGAAAGAAGCAATCAACCGGGTCGGTTTCAGCTTCAGCCACTGAGCACAACACCTCATTCAAACGCCAGCACAAGATATTCAATCAATGTTCCAACCGTTATCCCGTTCGCATGCCGACCATGACCATGCGAAAGGGGACAGCTCCATGCAATCACCGCCGATCGATTCGACGAAGAACCACCTGCTCCGATACCCCGAACCATCCCAACATCCTACGGTAAAAAATACTCGAAACAGCCGTTCAAGACTTGCCTCAACACTTTTTTCTTTGCATCTTATAACAGTTTCTTGATTTTTCATCGTAACAAACCCAGACTGACATGAGCATCGATCTTTCAAGACGCAACTTCCTGAGGAACAGCGCGGGATACAGCCTGATCATCAGCGGCGCCTGCGCCCTGTTTTCAAGTCCGGCATGGCTGCAGTGGCTGTTCGGCGGGAGCGCCGGCAGCGCGGCGGCATCGGGGAAACTGGATCAGTTGATCAAGACCGCCCCCCGGGCGCGTTTCTGGGCTTCATCAACGGATGCCGCCGGCAGATGTGTCGAGTGCCATGGTCCCGGTGCGTACCGGGATAATTTCGACCATGGTCGTGAGTTCGTCAAATGTCTTCTCTGCTCGCAGGAGTGCGTTATCGAAGCGGGCAAACGCGGCCGGTGCGGAACACGAATAAACATCGACGGCGAGTTGCGTACACTCTCCTACGGTCACCCGATATCGATTCATGTCGATCCAATCGAAAAAAAACCATTCTACCATTTCCTCCCCGGCTCCCAGGCATTCTCGCTGGCTACGGCGGGATGCCCGCTGAGCTGCCAGTTCTGCCAGAACTGGGAAATATCGCAATCAAGACCCGAGGATTTTCCGCTCAGCTTCGTCGAGCCTGATCAGATCGTCGATGGAGCCGTCGGCAGCGATGTGCCGATCATCGCATACACCTACAATGAGCCGACCGTCTTCACCGAATACCTGCTCGACATCGCCCGTCTCGGCAGGGAACAGGGCAAACGCAGCGTGATCATAAGCTGTGGATTCATGAATGAAGCGCCGCTTGCCGAGATGTGCGAAGCGCTGGATGCGATCAAGATCGACCTGAAAGGTTTCAGCAGGGAATTTTACCGAAAGGTCTGCAGCGCCGAACTGGAGCCGGTTTTAAGAAGCATCAAGCAGGTCGCCGACAGCGATACGCACCTGGAGATCGTCAACCTGGTCGTGCCGACCCTGAACGATTCCGACGAGATGCTGACCGGGCTGGCGGATTGGATAGTCAGCGAGGTCGGCCCGGACGTACCGGTCCATTTCACGCGCTTTCATCCCGATTACAAGCTGCTGAACCTTCCGCCCACACCGGTCAAAACCCTGGAGCGCGCCCGGGAGATCGCCATGGGCAAGGGAATTCACTACGCCTTTGTGGGCAACGTTCCAGGGCATCCCGGCAACAACACGTACTGCCCCAAATGCAACAACGTGGTCATCGAGCGGCAGGGGTTCTTCGTTCGCGCCAATAACCTCGTTGACGGCAAATGTAAATTCTGCGGGGAGCCGATAGCCGGAATATGGAAGTGACGGAGATATACTTTTTTCTGCTGTTCTCACTGTGCATCCTTACACAGGGTTGCAGCGGCAAGGATTCGACGGACACCGCCGCCGTTGAGGAGATCCGCCCGCCCGCAGTTGCCGGCAGGTTCTATCCCGCCGATCCTGAGAAGCTGAGGCTGGCGATCGACGGCTATATCAAGGATGCTGACACCTGGACATCGCCGACTCATGCCGAACCGATCGCCGTCATCGTTCCCCACGCCGGATATGTATACTCGGGCCAGATAGCCGCGGATGCCTTCAAACGAGCGACCCAAAGAAGAGAGATCGACCTCGTCGTAATACTCGGAACCAATCATACCACTCCCGGCTTCGACGGCTTCTCAATATATCCCAGAGGCGGCTACCGGACTCCTCTCGGCGTCGCTGAGATCGACGCGGACATCGCCGGCCGGCTTCTCGAATCGGATGAGAAGTGTGTGTTCAATCCGGAGCTGCACCGGCGCGAGCATTCGGTTGAGGTTGAGGTTCCGTTCGTTCAGCGTCTCTTCCCGAAGGCAAAGATAGCGCCCATAGTGGTCGGCACTACTGATCTCGACGATTGCCGGCGTTTCGGAAGGAAACTTGCCGATATCGTCAAGGATCGCGATCTCCTGATCGTGGCGAGCTCGGACCTTTCGCACTATCCGGAGTATGAGGATGCGCTGGATGTCGATAAAAAAACGCTGGACGCCGTTACTACACTTGACCTGGAGAAGGTTAAGTCAACCATACGCCGGCAGATGCGAAGAGGCATCCGAAACCTGTCCACCTGCGCCTGCGGTGAGGGACCCATCCTGGTCACCATGGCGGCGGTCAACGCGTTGGGTGTTGATCAGTCCTACACAATCAGCCGCGCCAATTCCGGGGACGCCATCATCGGGGACGTATCGAGGGTGGTCGGCTACGGCGCGGTCATATTCGTCAAGCCCAACAGTGTCATAACCGACGAGCCGCGGGAACGGGTCGATCAGCCGGTGAAGAAATGCCTGCTCGAGCTGGCGCGCGAGACCATCCATCGTTATCTTACTACGGAAACGCTGCCTCTGCCGCGGCTGACGGCCCCTGTGCCGGAAGGCGGCAAGGGGCTACGCTACGACGCCCTTCGAGGCGCCTTCGTTACGCTGAAGGAGAACGGCGAACTGCGCGGCTGCATCGGTCACATGGCTGAGGATACGCCGTTGCAGCTTTGCGTCGGACGGATGGCGCTCCAGGCGGCATTCAACGACAGGCGGTTCCGCCCCGTTGAACTTGAGGAACTTGACGATATCGAGATCGAGATATCAGTATTGACGCCGTTCGAGCTCGTGTCAGGTTATCAGGATATCGTCATCGGGCGGGACGGCGTCGTTATCAAGAAGGGCGGACGTCAGGCGGTATACCTGCCCCAGGTCGCGCCGGAACAGGGCTGGACTGTTGAGGAAACCCTCGATCACCTCTGCCGGAAGGCGGGACTGCCGGCGGGCAGTTGGAGGGAAGGCGCGGAACTGTATACGTTTCAAGCTGAAGTTTTCAGTGAAGGGGAATTTGGGGAGTAGAAATACTCATGGGAAAAGTTTATTTCGAGGGCAGTTTATTCTTTACATAAGGTAACCCCCCCCTTACTCCCCCCCCTACTTCGCAGGGGGGGGAAATATGGGACTAATCGTGTTAAATTTAACCGCCACCTGCGGAGAGGCGGCAGCGGCTGATAAATAATTGAAATGACGCGGCGGACAGATCCCGCCCCGGCGAAAGCCGGGGAATGTCCACCCTCCCAATA
>JALGVR010000002.1 GCA_025774605.1 bacterium
CTGTTCTGGAAGCCAGTTGCCCTCAACGAACGTATCGCCTATGTATCCCGGCGAGTAAGCTGAATTCCCCATTGAAACCTGCGCCGCGGGCAGGGAGAGCAATATGTTCGGATACAGCTTCAAGCCGAGCACAGCGGGGTTCTGTCCGAAATACCTGTTGTCACTGAAACAGTGGGCAGTTCCGTCCGCAACCATACTCTGGCCGTGTGAAATTCTGACCCAACAAAACAACAGCACCGCTGCCAGACAGGCGGTCCTGATGTCAAGCCTACCGCTCATAATTGTCCCCCGGATCAACAGTGTAGTTGATTATCGCCTTGGCTCGCACGTCCAGCGAATCGGCGCCGTACAACCAGACCGTATCACCATGAGTGCCTTCGAGCTGGATCACCTGTTTCGTGTAGACATTGGGCTGCATTATCACATCAAAATCATCTTCGTCCAAATCGAACGCATAGGCAGTATCAACCGCCTCGGCGCGATGACCGATTATCCTCCCGCACGGAATATCCGCCACTATTATGGTATCTAATCGGGTGGTATCAGGTCCGGTCAACAGTATGGCTCTACCGCCCAGGGGAATGCTGTTGGTGAGGGCAAGCTGAATTTGAGCGTTCTCGATCGGATAATCCAGCATCTGTCTAATTAACAGCGGTTCGGATTCAATGGTTGCCCGGCGAATCTTCAACTTGAGATCCGATGACAAGTGGACATCCACACCCACGCCGGTCGTATCCACCAGGCTCGAAATGACATCACTGTATTCGGGGAAAAAACGGGCACCCAGCCTGGCCCAGCCCACCAGACTGATGGTGTTGGGCAGGATCCTCAGGAGCCGATCGCAATCCGGCACCGCAATTACACCGGGACCCGGTTGTATGACATCAATAACGTCGATTGTGACGGATGTGTCCCTCTCGAAATTGACCGCCCTCACACTGACGTTCAAGCGCATCGGGAGAGTGGTCGTATTGTTGGTGTTTATAAACAGCGTGTCACTGGTAAACTCTATATTTTCACTGCCTTCGGGCAGATCGAAATCGGTCTCCTCCTCGGTGAAACCGAAATGAACGCTGTCGATGATGCCGGTGAAAACCTTGAAGACAAGCTCGCTGGTCCAGGCATTCCCCTCTATACCCTGGTACTTGGTGATTTTCTGGATCGATGTTCCCCGGTACATGGTCACCCGGGTGTCTTCGGTCTCAAACTCACTCAGAATCGGAACCTGCTGTTCATCCACCGACATGCGGACACTGTAGTCATGCAGATCGATTGAGTCCAGACGGGTTGTCGGATTGGTCATGGTTCCCGGATCAATGGTGATAACCTGCACCAGCTCATCACCATCGGGTGTGAAAATATTATGGAATCTGGTCGAAGAGATCAGCCTGGCGGGTGTAATGTTCGAGATCCGAATGTAAGCCCAGCCCGAGGCGATGATCGCCTCCTGCACCCGATTCGGATCGTCGTAGTGCAGGGTGTCGCTTTTGATTGAGTTCTGTGCCTGTATCTCGGCGTACGCCGAATCGGCGCTCGTCTCGCCGATGCTGGCGACAACCGTAACCGCTTCATCGCCTCGTATGCGAATCCGCCTGTCAGGTGATCCCAGCGCGTACCCCTCAAGGGTGAGCCCGATTTCGTTGTGCAACAGGTCCCTGCCAAGCGGAAGACTGTCCGTCAGCGCCGAATCACGGGCGATCGGCCCCGCAAACGATATGCTCCCGATCCGCGAGCCCTCAATCAAGTTGTCAAAAGTGAGCGTGATATTCTCAAGGGGAAAGGGAAATCCATTGGAAAACTCAATGTTCATCAGCCCTTGACGGACTTTTATCCACTCAAAATTGGCGAAGCTCAACGTATCCGTTTTCACCGGCAGATCAAACGGATCTATCGTTCCCTGCGAGTCGACGACATCATCAGAAAGAGCCTCAACGATTGTAATTGAGGAGGTGTCGGGGGCTGAGGCTTCAATGACCATCAGACCAATCAAATTTCGAAAGGTGCTTGTATCTGAGGCATTGTAATTCATCCGTTCGCCTATCGGCTTGAAGTCCAGGGTGTCACGGTACTCAAACTTGAGTATCGAGTCGTCGCTCCCGTACAGGATCCCGTAGCCATCCTGCGCCATCTTCGTCGAATCGGTCACCAATTCAGCCAACCGATATGTGCGGCGGCTGAACGGAACATCAACCTGTATCGACCAGACCGGCATACCGGGCATCTTGAGGCTGCAACTCACCACCGCTGTCAGTATCAACAACACCATGAAAAAATAAATTAGACGCCTCATGCCCTCCCTCCTTATTATATGCAAAACAGAAGCTTATATCGATGCAAGGATATGAAAATGCGGTTCGGAGGCAGCCGAACCGCAGGCGAGCCGACTCACATCATCCCTTCTGTAACAGCTCAACGAGGTCGTCCTTCTCCCAGGTGAACCCTTCATCGACACGACCGAAATGACCGTAAACCGAAGTCTTTCGATAGATCGGCTTCAGCAGGTCGAGTCTCTCGATAATTCCCGACGGCGTCAGGTCCACGTTCCCGGCGATGATGCCGGTAATCTCCTCATCCGGAATTACGCCTGTCTCATGGGTGTCGACCATGATCGAAACCGGCTCTGCGATGCCGATCGCGTAAGCCACCTGGATCGAACACTGCTCCGCCAGACCGGCCGACACAATGTTGCGCGCCACGTGCCTGGCGGCGTATGCCGCCGAACGATCGACCTTCGTCGGATCCTTGCCGGAGAAACAGCCGCCGCCGTGCTTGGCGAAACCTCCATAGGTGTCAACGATGATCTTGCGTCCCGTCATGCCCGTATCGGCGTGAGGTCCGCCGAGCACAAACCGTCCCGTGGGATTGATGTGGACCACCAGCTTCTCCCGGTTCAGCATCTCCGGTGGAATAGTCTCATAGACAACATTTTCCAAAAGATCTTCACGAAGACGTTCGTAATTCACATCGGGATCATGTTGCGTGGAGACCACCACAGTTTCAACGCCCACCGGCTTGTTGTCCACATAACGCACCGAGACCTGCGTTTTCCCGTCAGGTCGGAGGTACGGATGCGAACCGTTCTTGCGAAGCTGAGCCAGTTTTTTCGCCATCGTGTGCGCCAGTTGGATCGGCATCGGCATCAGTTCCGGCGTCTCGTTGGTTGCATAACCGACCATCATCCCCTGATCGCCGGCTCCGGCTTTATCAACGCCCATGGCTATATCCATGGATTGACGGTTTATGGTGGTCAACACCGCACATGTCTCGTAGTCGAAGCCATACGAAGCATGAACATACCCGATATCCTTAATCACTTTGCGCACCAGATCGGGAATATCAATGTAGGTTGTTGTGGTTATCTCTCCACCGACCAAAGCCATTCCGGTGGTCAGAAAGGTTTCACAAGCCACACGACCGAATGGGTCTTCCGCAAGAACAGCGTCAAGCAACGTGTCCGATATCTGATCAGCTATTTTGTCGGGATGACCTTCGGTGACGGATTCGGAAGTAAAAATGAATTCTTTCTGCATTTAAGTACCTGTATTTATTTATGTTGTAAAATAATTGCTAAAGAATAACCTGAGTCGAGCTGCCGAGATTGAGTGACCGGAAACTCCCTTTAACGTCGACCCGATCGCTGATGATCGTATCCTCCAGCAGTGAATTATCGATCTTGACCCTGTTTCCGATGATGCTGTTCCTTACGATGCTGTCCCTGATCACCGTATCCTTGCCTATGGATACGTAGGGACCGATGATTGACCGTTCAATTGACGCCCCCTCACCGACCGCAACCGGCTCAATCAACATCCCATCCTTCAGATCGGGCGCCGATGATTTGATCGACCGGTGATCAAAAAGGTACCTGTTGGTCTCAAGCAGGGTTTCAGGACGTCCACAATCATACCAGCCCTCGATTGGAATTATCTCGAAAGGTTCACCCCAGTCGATCAGCAGCTGCAGGGCATCGGTGATCTGGAACTCTCCCTTCACGGTCACGTCCTTCTCGATAATCTGTCCTATCGCCTTCCCCAACAAGGAACCGTCCCGAATATAATATACACCGACGATCGCCAAATTCGACGGTGGATCCTGTGGTTTTTCGATCAACCTTGTAACCCGCCCGTCTTCAACCACAACAACCCCCATCTTGCGGGGATCGGCCACTTCCTTCACGCCTATGGTGGTGATCTTCCTCTCAATAACCGGTGCAAGATCGGTATCCAGGATGGTATCTCCGAGGATAATGAGCAATTCCTTGTCGTCCGGTTCCAGACCGGTCAACACCGCGTGTCCCAGTCCGAGCACATTTTCCTGGACAGGAAAATCAACCTCTATATCGTAGTTATTCCTGATATATCTTTCAATCTGATCACCAAGATGACTGATTATAATGGACACCTTATCGCCGCCCCAGCCGACGACCTGGTCCATGATATGCCCGATGATCGGCTTGCCCGCCACGGGAAGCAAAGCCTTCGGCGTCGTGTACGTATGTGGTCTCAGTCGGCTGCCAAGCCCTGCTGCAGGGATTATAACCTTCATTCCATTTCCTTTACGCCGGTACTTATGTACATTTGAACATCTCTCACCTGAGCAATCTTAAACCGTTACTCTGAAAATTCTTTAGGTTCTTTAACCGGTTTTGCATCGATTTTCCCGGTCTCTTTCAAATCCTCGATGACCTTGATCGGCGCGGGATCAATACCCTTCAATCCCGCCAGGAATAAACTGACCAGATCCGCTATCAGCAGTCGCGACAGTGTCATTTCAAACTGGTCGTCCCCCGCCGCCGGAAAGGACAGGCAGGCGAAACCCAATTCAGAAAAGAACTGCTGGGTCTTGTTCATGGCTTCACGCAGCATCGGTGCATCGCCGTTGGCGTCCGACATGAAGATCAACATCCACTGATCCGGGGAAGCGCCGGCAATACCCTGAACAACGTTGTGCATCGCCTCCGGAACCTGTTGCATGAACACCGGAAGCTTGGCGTTCTCACTGATCTGGGCGGCGAACCTCCCGGCGGCTCCCGTGCATTGGAGCGAGTGAAATATAACCGTGTTCTTGTCCTTGATTGCTTGAGCAATCGGCAGCGCGGCGCGAACCAGTATATGTTTCCGCACGGCATCCTGCTCGAGGCTGGCTTTCAGCCTCCGCGCCGCTTTCACCAACCTGTTCTGAGCGTCCTCCGTAACAATACGCCATCTCTCCATGACGGCCAGCGCAAGCGACAACGACCAGCCAATCGCCGCGCGGGGTTGATAACCGGCGGGGATTCGCCAGACCGGGATCGACCATTCCTCACCCAGGCGTGCCAGATCACCGTTTGACGTTAAAAATACCACCGTTCGCAGACCACCGGTTACACGATGGGCGAGTTCGATGATCTCACGAGTATTTCCGGAATAGCTGGATACAATGACACCCTTCTTGTCGCGCGGAGGATTGGTGCCCCTGTGCAGGGAGATAAACCTGCGCGGTGCGAGTATATCGTTCAGCAACTCGCCGGCGATTGCCGAGCCACCCAGACCAACCAGGTGAATCATGGTGCGGTCGAGAGGCAGGTCACCCTCATCGAAGCTTCTGGCCGCCTCAACGCCCAATAAAATTTGTTCCGGCATCTGGAAAGCGTGTTCGAGCAACTCACTCTTATCGAGCTTCTTGAGCTTCCTTATCAATGCTGTTACATCTTTCTGGGCGGCAAGTTCAGGTTTCCCGCTGTTGATGGTCAACTCCTCTCCTCGATGTAGGTTATGGCTTGAACACCGGATCCCGACACCTCAGACGCAATCCGATCCAGCGTTTCAACGTCAATCGGTGATATCGAACCAACCTGATAATCCAACGAATATAGCTGCACGGCATCCGGTTTTATATACTCAACCGCCTTGATCCAGTTCCGATATGCACGACCGCGGACGTTGGTCGGATCACCGTCAAACAAGACCGACTGCAGAGTCAGCTTCTTCCCCGCCGATATCTCGCGTAAACGCTCGATCAGCTCCTCCACCCTGATCCGGGGAATCAGCGGCCGGTTTATCCGTTTGAAGCCCGTCTGATCGCCGGCATCCAGCTTGAGAATGGGAAAATCGATCCAGTCAAACGAGGTCGTAACCTTCGCGTCGGTTACGGTTGAAGCGTTGGTCAGCAGTGCAATTCGCAATCCCGGTCTTATTTCATCGACCAATCCCCTCACTCCCCGCACTATCGCGGGAAAATCCGGGTGAACGGTTGATTCACCGTTGCCGGAAAAGGTCAACCAGTCGGCTTCAACGTCGGAAGTCAAAGCCTCCGACACCGCCGATAGAACGCTATCCACCGGTGGGAACTCCTCAGCCCGCGGTGGAGCGAAGGTCTTGCCGTAGAAACAATAGACGCAATTATAATCACATAATTTGCGTTTTGTACCGGATAGATTTATTCCCAGGGATTTCCCCAACCGCTTTGATGCGATGGGTCCGTAGGTAAGTCCTGGTTGAAGAGGCACGGGATAGCGCCGTCCTGCTTCTGATGGATTCCTCAACCGCGTCAAAAAGGTATCCTCTCTGTTCCCACCCGGGTTATTACATGGAGGGAAAGCTGCACTGCTTGCCGATCCTTGCCGGTTGGTCGATCTGTCCAGCCTTGTCCCCGCCAGAGCGGGCATTGACGGACAGGTTAACAGTTACACAACTCCTGCTATTTGAGATACTTGACCGGCATCTCTTCAGCGCCGGCCGAATGAGTCAGCCTGATAAAATACGTCCCGGCGGACAATCCGGAAGGCGACCAGCCAAACCTGCGTGTTCCAGCGGATAGATCCCCTCGAAAAAGAACACCCGTCACCCGTCCGTTGATGTCAAAGACCTCGAGCGCGATTCTGGTGGCATACTTGAGCCTTACAGTAATCTCAAGCGATTCGTTGAACGGATTGGGATAACAGGACAGCAGCAGGTAATTGTCCGGTCCGGCAGTATCACCTCTGACCTCGCGGGGGGATTCTCCGGTTCCGGTCAGGTGCAACCATGTGTATCCAACTGGATAGGGTATCTCAAGCGTGTCAGCCAGCTCGATCCGTGTGGTGGTAACAATCATCAGCGAATCCACGTATTCCGTCTCCTCGCCCGGCGCAAAGGTTACCTCCAGTTCGGCTTCCGCCCCGCCTTCAAGCGTTATCAGCGTATCTGAAAAACTGAAGGGCGACTCGATAACGGCGAGCAGACCGGCCGTAACCTGATCCTGGTTGGGGTTTGTCAGGGTGATCGTGAGCGTGCTGTCATCACCGGTCTCCACAGCCCCGAATTCGACACTGTCCGGATCCACGACCACCGTCGCCATATCGGGCCCCTGCAGCGTTGAATAGCAGCCGATATCCGCCCGGGAGCCGTCGAAATCCGCCAGACCGTTCGGATCCCCCGCGTCGATACAGGGTGAATCCTCTGTCAGGTAATAGACATCGTTCTCTTCATCGACGAACAGCGGGTCTTCGGAGATCGCCCCCTCTCCCGGCGCAACACCGCTGTAATCACCTCCCTCATTATCCCAGACGTCGTTGTAACCGGCGCTGACCCGCGCACCGACAAGTCGGGGCGCGAACAACGCACCACCCTGTCCACTCTGATTATGGACTACTATATTGTTGGTGAACTGGACGAGGGCTCCCAGAAAATTGAAATACAGCGCCGCCCCTTGTGAACCGCTTTCATTAGCGACAAACGTGTTGTTCATCACAATCGCACTGCCGCCGGTTCCGACGTTGATCGCACCTCCCTGACCGTCCGAATTATTGCGCAGAAACAGGTTGCGGTAAAGCACGGGCGCGCCCAGGGCGCTGGAATACACGGCGCCGCCGTCATCAGCGTCGTTGCCGGTAATGATGTTCATGGCAATCACGGGGGTCGCCGGCTGTATGCCCTCCCCGGCGACAATCACGGCCCCGCCGCGGTTCCCATCACCTGATCCGCCGGTCAGTGTAAAACCGCCGATTATACTGCCGAGTCCCTCCGCAGATGTAAAGCGAACGCAGGGACCATCCCCTCCACCATCGATCGTTGTCACCAGAGGACCGCCGATACCGAAGACGAGAACCGCCTTCCCGTCGAAATCGATGTTCTCCTGGTATTCGCCCGGCAGCACCAGCATAAAGTCACCGCTGTCAGCTGCCGCGTCAATGCCCTCCTGGATGGTTTCGTACTGGGTCGGCACAACCAGTATCTCCGCACCGGCAACCGTAAACAGGCATACCGTTATCAAACCCAACTGGAACAATCGCATCATTTACCTTTGGAATTTACCGGGAAAGAACAATCGGGTGAATCTCGCTCCGCCGGGAGGTTTCAACCCGAATCAGGTACCTGCCGCTTGAAATATCCGACGGTGTCCAACTGAAGCAGTGACCGCCAGCTCGGGTCAAGCCGTCATGCAATATGGAAATCAAACGACCCTCAAGATCGTAAATCGAAATACCCAGGTAACCAGCACGGTCAAGTTGAATATCAATACTGAGTGAACTGTTGAACGGGTTGGGATACAGCCTGACCAGCCGAAAGTTGTCCGCGGTTACTTCCTCGTCAGCGATTCCGGCTGGAACAAGATAATTGCTGAAGGTTGACCAGGCGTCTCGCTCGAGCGCGCCGTCACTGGCGCTGACCGTCCAGGAAAAGTAACCGCCCGCGTTAAGATCAAGTACATCTCCCAGGACCATCGTGGAGAGGGTTGTGTCCACCAGGTCTTCCCAGGTGACCGCGTCGCCGCCGTCCGGTGTGATTATCAGGCTGTAGCGAACCGTGTCGCCGTCCACATCCGTTGATCTCTGCCAGACGAACAGGCTGTCAGATTCGGTCGGATGAATCATTTCACCGTCAGCAGGCAGCAACAGGTCAAACGGCAATGGCGCATCCGGAGTCGGGTTGACCGTAACCCGGAACGTGTCGGCAAGATCGGCGAAATTGGTATCCTCGACCGCGGCGGCGAGGATCACCTCGGAGATGCCATTCCAGTCGGCGCGGGGTCGAAGGAAAAATTCACCATTCCTGGCGATGCGCGGGACAAGCCCTGCGACTGACGGAAATCCGTATTCAACACCGCCTCTGAAGGAACAGATGAAGACCGTATCGAGGTCGGCGACCAGCATTTCCTCATCGTCTTCATTCATTTCCAGATCAGGAATCGGAGACCCCAGCCGGAATACATGTGACACTTCGGCAGCGACCCTGAAATACAGCTCGCGCGGATCCCATGCATTGGACTCGGATGTTATGGTCGCCACTTGATAACCGACCTCCTCACCGTCGATGGTGATGGTCACCTGCCGACTTGTGTTGTTGTTCAGGTTGAATTCCGTCGGATCAACGGTAAAATGTCCGTTATTACAGGGAAGGTCTTCAACCTCCAGCGTGGCGCCGCCCCAGCGGTTGATGATCGTGACGTTAAACGAGTACTCCTGCCCCCAGAATATGCCATCCTCGAAGATCGCGTTCATATCGATCAGGTTCCAACCGCCGCCCCAGGCTTCGGGCCAGGCAACTTCTATGCGGGGAAATCCGACCGTGTGACCAGCTACAGGGACGGTATATTCACGCCGGGCCGGATCGTTGGAGGTGAAGTTCAGAAACGCGTAGACGTGATCCTCCTCGAGGTCACGACCGTCGATTCTGGTAACCACGATATTCCGCTGACCGGGTCTGACCGTGCCTCCGGTGGGCCAGGCGATGATCCAGTCCTCGACCTCCGCCTCCAAATTGAGTCCCCACTCGAGATCCTCATCGCCGGAATTGTCTATAACAAGTGTATCCTGATGCACCCGCTGATCCACTCGATGCTCAATGTTTCGCGGATGAATTGCAAAATCGGGAACTGCCAACAGATCGGTTGGAAGAGTCAAGACCAGAATCGCCATCACCGTATGGACGAGGACTATTTTATTCGGGCGATTTTCGTACATTTTACATCACCCTTCGAAATTAAGGTTGAAACTGACGTCATTCCGTCCTTATTGAAAACCGACAGTACGTTCCAAGCTTAAACCTTCAGACTGCCACCCTCGACAGCCAATTCGCATTTAATCTCATATCCTTTTTCAGCAATATAATCCAATGCTTCCTTTAATAAAACATCACATGCATCGTCATTCCTCTCCGGCGCGTGATGAGTGAGGACGATATGCGGCACACCAGCCTGATCGGCCAGGTCGGCGACTTCAGCGTATGTCGAGTGTCCCCATGTTCGGTGCGCCTCTATCTCAGACGGAAGAAACTGAGCGTCATGTATCAGGACATCGACACCGCGACAGAATCTCTCGATCTCGTCCACACTGTTCCCGCCCTCATATTGAAGCCCAAGTTCATTGTCGGTAATGAAAGCAACCCTTTTATTGTTATTCTCAAAGCGGAAGGCGTACCCGTTTCCGGGATGATTAAGGTTCATAGTCTCGATTTTTATATCCTTGATAATCAAAGGTTTGGGCATCTTATCATGAAATTCGATATCGGCGCGCAGGGCATCATTGTTAACCGGGAAGTATCGGTTGTCGTTACGCTCGTAAATATCCCGCCGCAATACTTCCTGAGCCATCTGATTACCAAACACGGTAATGGAATATACCGGATCATAGGCGGGACCGAAAAACGTGAATCCCGCCAGGTGATCCCAATGCGAGTGGGTCAGGAGCAGGATTATCTGATCCGGATTCCTTCGCTTGAGGTATGAATTCCCGAGGTTGCGGACACCTGTTCCGGCATCTACAATAATGCAGGTGCCTCCATCACTTCTGACTTCCAGACAGGTGGTGTTGCCGCCTACTCTTACCGTATCAGGTCCCGGGGCGGGGATGGAACCCCGAGTGCCCCAGAATGTTATAACCATTACCGCCTCGTTAAAGACTTGATATGCTTTATTTTAAATCCAAAATCATCAACACTCGACGATCAATTGCGATCCTCCTCAATCTCGACTGCGTCGCCAATCTCCACACCCAGCAAATCAGCCGCTGAAGACTGATTCATTGAGATCTCGATATATCCACCGCTGCCCTCCAACCAGAAAAGTCCGCCCTGCGGTTGATCCGCATAGTTCCGGGCAACTGCTATACCATGCCGATTTCGTAATGAAATCCTGCCACTCAGTCCGTTGGGCAGATCTGTAACCACATTGCCGAATCGATCAATATAAACGACCTCGCCGACCCACCCGCCGTCTTTGCGATATGGCTTCCCGGCCGGCGGAGTGTCAAGCAGTTCACCAGGTCTGCCTATCTCGCTGGAATCGTACCCGCCGGCGAGCTTTCCGGCAGCCGGCGCGAACAGATCGCGCCCTTGAAATACCGCTGATCCCGGTTTCGAGCCCACATCGCTCCAGTCAATGATCCTCGCCGAGTATTCCTCATCCATTATAACGCGTGAGAACAAGCCGTTATCCGGTCCGATAAAATATCTGTCCATGCAATCTAACAGAACCGCCTGCCTGTCGGTGCCGACACCGGGATCGACGACCGCGACGAAGATGGCGCCGGCGGGCAGACGCCTTGAGGTTCTCTGGAGGATATAGGCTGCTGATTTCACATCACCGGCAGGGATCCCATGCGTAATATCGAGCACTCGAACGGTGGGACACATGGCATAAAGAACAGCGTGCATTTCGCAGACATAACCGTCGACCAGGCCGAAATCCGTGATTAGCGCGACACAGGGCGCTCCGCCAGCCCCGGTCATTGCCTAATCCGAACCGGAAACATCGACGGATTCTCCAGCCTCGGCCTGAACGTCGTCTTTACTTATAAATGATACGATCAGCAGCCAGACGATACCAACAGAAACAGCGGAATCAGCCACGTTAAAAACAGGCCAGCGGGTCATGATGAAATCCGGCATGTCAACACTGATGAAATCAACCACCTTTCCCATGGTCAGTCTATCGATCAGATTTCCGATCGCGCCGCCCATGATCAGGGCAAAAGGGATTCCCCGCCAGCGCGGAATCGATGGTTGCCTATACAGGAATATACCCAAACCAACGGCTGCAGCAAAGGCGAAAATCGCCAAAAAAAACGGTGGAATTATTCTAACGCCAAATGCCGTGCCTGGATTCAGAACAAAAACAAGCCAAATCAGGTCGCCGTCGAATAAACGTATCACATCGCCGTACGGAAGATATTGCCGGGCAATAAGCTTAGTGAACTGATCCAGTACTATTATTCCCGCCGCCAACAGTCCGTAGAGAATGCGGTTGCTGCGAATTATTTGGGTCGTAGCTTCTCTTCCTTCAGCTTACAAGCAATACAGAGTCGTGAAGTCGGCACAAGCTCGAGGCGTTTCTTTTGAATGGGCTTGCTGCAACTATCGCAATATCCATAAGTTCCTTCATCGAGCATCTTAAGTGCGCGATCCAGATACTTGAGATAGCGACCTTCACGGGATGCGAGTAGAAAGATCTTCTCGCGCTCCTGGGCATCCGTTCCCTGATCCGCCATGTGAAGCGAATACGTCGAGTGGCTGCCTGAATACTCCTGAACCGTGTTCTTGGTCGCCTCCTTCAGCCTTCCCAACTCACGCATGATCTTGTTACGACGTTCGTTAATCAGCTCCCTGAAGTATTCGGCGTCCTCTGGAGAATACAGTTCAACGTCATCTGCAGTGTCGCTCTTGGATTTATTTCCTGCTTTGTTCACCATCTCCCTTGTTTATCCCTTATTAAACTGAATTGACAAGTATTTTACCTGTTTGGTCAGCAACTTTAATACTTTTGCCAGCAGGAAGATCAGTAACGAATTCCAATGAATTCGCCAGTGTTTCCACCTTTATATATTCCAGATGCGCCGTTACGGCATCGCGCATCTCCTCCCCACCGTTGAACTCTATCACTATCCGTTGCGTGACCTCGAGATCGGCTTCCTTGCGCAGGTTCTGGACATGATGCACGAATTCACGCGCCAGCCATTCCCGGCGAAGTTGTTCATCTATACGGTTGTCTACGGCAACGGTCAGATTCGCTTCGGAACGCACCCAATACCCTTCTCTCGGCACACGTTCGAGGATAAGATCGTCTCTGCTCACCTTCACGCCGGCGATCTCCATCTCACCGGTCTGTATGAGCTGTTGAATTGCATCGTCGTTCAAATCGGCGATTGCCGCGGCCGTCTCCTTGAGCTTCCCGCCCAGTCGGGGACCGAGCCGCTTGAAATCAGCCTTCGCCCGGTAACTGAAAAGTTCGGATTCGTCATCTCGATACTGCAGCCTCTTAACGTTGAGCTCATCGAGAACCAGACTTTCCAGCTCATCGCTCAGCTTCTCCGGAATCCCGCAGACTATGATCTCCGGCAGCGGCTGCCTGACGCGGATGTTCCCCTCATTACGCAGGGAACGGGCAATGGAAACGATGTCACGCACTTCACGCATAGCCTCTTCAAGATGCTCGTCGCGCAGCTCCGGATCGCCCGCCGGCCATGCGGCAAGGTGCACGCTGTCCTCCCGCTCCGGGTTGTAAGCCCTTTCGAGGTTCTGGAAGACCGTCTCTGTGACAAACGGCAGGAAAGGCGCTGACAGCCGGTTCAGATCGCACAACACCCGATACAGGGTGTCATACGCGACAGCCTTGTCCTGATCATCCTCCGATTTCCAGAACCTCCGCCTGGATCTGCGGATATACCAGTTGGTCAGTTCGTCAATGAAGGTCACGATTGCCCCGGTGGCGGAAGCGGCGTCATAATTATTCATCGAGGTTTCAACGGTCTCGCGCAGCCACTCAAGACGGGACAGAATCCAGCGGTCAAGGGTATGCCCGGCAAGCGCATCACCATCATGTGGCTTCCAATTATCCACCCGTGCGTAGGTCACGAAAAAACTGTAGGCGTTCCAGTAGGGAATCAGGACCTGCTTCAATCCTTCCACAAGCTCATCCTCACTGAACCGCTTGGCAACCCAGGGATTGACCGAGTAAAAATTCAGGCGAACGGCATCCGCGCCGTATTTCTCGCATATCATTATCGGATCGATGACGTTGCCGCGCGATTTCGACATCTTGCGTCCCGATTCATCGGAGATCAGCGACGTACAGATGACGTTCCTGAAGCTCGATCGATCCGTCAACATGGTAGATATGGCCAAGAGGGTGTAAAACCAGCCGCGGGTCTGGTCGATGGCTTCGCAGATGAAGTCAGAGGGATACTGGTTCTCAAACAGCTCCCTCGACCCGGGCGCGGCGGGATATCCCCACTGTCCCCACGGCATGATGCCGGCGTTGAACCAGCTGTCCAGCACTTCCGGCTCGCGCACCATTTCACCGCCGCACTCCTTACAGGGAAGCGTGAGCTCATCTATGTAGGGCTTATGCAGATCGAAATCATCCGCTATCGGTTCTCCTCGCAGTTCGCCGAGCTCCCGCACCGATCCGACACATTCCTGGTGTCCGCACTGGCCGCATGTCCAGATCGGCAGCGGAGATCCCCAGTAGCGCGAGCGTGAGATCGCCCAGTCCACGTTGTTCTCGAGCCAGTTGCCGAAACGACCGTGCTTGATATGCGCGGGATACCAGTTGATATCTTCATTCGCCGCCAGCATTCGATCCTTGAAAGACGACGTGCGCAGGAACCAACTGCTCGTGGCGTAATACAACAACCGCTCGTCACAGCGATAACAAAATGGATACGAGTGGGTGATCTTCTCCTTGCCCAGCAACAATCCGCCCGCTGCAAGGTCCTTCAGAATGTCAACGTCCAGATTCTCATCGGCAAAATAACGCCCGCTGAACTTCCCCGTCTTGGGTCCGCATAAGCCCTCGCGGTCAACGTTGCGAACCAGGGGAAGACTGTTCGCCTGGATAAGCCTGAAGTCATCCTCACCATACAACGCCAGATGCACGACACCGCTGCCGTCTTCAGCGGTCACGTACTCATCGGCAATGACAAAGTGAGCGTCCTGATCGAGGTTGTCCTGGAAGTCCCACAACGGTCGATAATGCACGCCTGCAAATTCGCCGCCCGGTTTCCTGTCGATGATTTTATAGTCGCCGATCATCTCCTTAAGGGCGGACAACCGATCCTCAGCGAGGATCAACCGATCCGAACCCACAGCCAGTGTAACGTAGGAGAGTTTCGGGTTGACAGCCAGGGCAACGTTGGAGAGAAGCGTCCAGGCGGTGGTTGTCCAGGCGATGAAGTAGGTGTTTTCGGTGTCCTTCAGCGGGAACTTTACATAGAGTGAAATATCCGTCACATCCTGGTAGCCCTGGGCGGTCTCGTGCGCCGAAAGCGAAGTCCCGCAGCGGGCGCAGAACGGCATGATCTTATGACCCTGGTAAAGCAAGCCCTTGTCCCAGGCTTGCTTCAGCACCCACCAGTCGGTCTGGATGTATTCCCTTGTCAGTGTGGCATAAAAATCGTCCGTATCGAGGAAACGCCCGATCCGCTTGATCGCCTGCGTCCAGGCATCCTTGTATCTAAAAACTGTTTTTCGGCAGTAATCTATATATTTATTAACGCCATACGTCAGTATATCGTGCTTTGACTTCAATCCGAGCTCTTTTTCGGCGGTAAGTTCAATCGGCAGACCATGGGTGTCCCAGCCGGCTTTACGAAGCACACGGCAGCCCTTCATCGTGTAATACCTTGGCCAGAGGTCTTTCAGGGCGGACTGCATCATATGCCCGATGTGCGGCTTCCCGTTGGTTCCGGGAGGGCCGTCGTAGGTAATGTAATCCGGACAGCCCTCGCGTTCGCTGACGGTGCGATTCCGGATGTTTCTCTCCTCCCAGAGCTTCATTACCAGATGATCCAGCTCCGGAAAATTCACCCTTGAACTGACCGGAACCGGGCCGCCGCCTGGTTCTTCATGCCAATAAGTCGTCGTTTTCCCGTTCCCTTCAGATTTTTCGGTCATCGGTTCCCGTTTCTCCCGATCGTTTTCCCATTGCAATCAATCATTCAAAAATTCCCCATCGGTCAAAACACCTTTGATGATCTCCCCAATAATCTCCGAGCCGATCCTGGCGCGCTCGAGCAACAGGTCGATATCCAGCGGTTCGAGGCATTCCGGGAAGCAGTCATCCGATATCAGGCTCAAACCGAGTACTCTCATTCCGCCGTGCACGGCAACGATCACCTCCGGCACGCTCGACATGCCGATCATGTCCGCGCCCAGTATACGGAGCATCCGATACTCGGCACGCGTTTCAAAGGACGGGCCGCTCATCGCGGCATAGACCCCGCGTGCCAGGTGGTAGTCCATCCGGCGGGCATGCTTTTCAGCCAGGCTGATAAGGCGCCGGTCGTAGGGTTCCATCATATCGGGAAAGCGCGGTCCCAGCCGTTCGTCGTTGTGCCCGATGAGTGGATTATCCCCCATAAGGTTGATCTGGTCGACTATCAACACGATATCACCGGCTTGAAACTCCGGATTCAGACCGCCCGCGATGTTCGAGACCACCAGGTTTTTCGCGCCCAGCATGCGCATCACCCGCACGGGAAAGGTTATCTCCCGCATGGAATAACCTTCATAATAATGAAAGCGACCATCCATTGCCACCACAGGGACGCCGGATATCGCACCGTAAAGCAATCTTCTCTCGTTAAAGCCCAGACTGGACTTCACGAAGCCGGGAATCTCCTCATAGGGAAGCTCCGTCTCTATCTCCATACCGGTCGATATTGCACCCAAGCCGCTGCCGAAGATCAGCGCCGCTGACGGATTCTCCCTGAAACCGCGCTCCTTGATGAAATCGACCGTAAACTGGACCCTGTCGTGAAGATCGTCCGCCATCGCTTACACCTGTTTCCCGTTGAATTCGGGTTTGTTTTCAAGATTCAGATCCTCATCCTCCAGAAGTTGTATCAATTCGAACTCCGACCGCAGCAGGGTTTTCAACTTGCGGATGAAGCTGTTGCGACGCTCCGAAAGCATCTCCAGTTCGAGCCTGATCGATTCTCCCTTCTTGTGAGCTTCGTTGATGATCTTCTCCGCTTCAAGCTCGGCTTCCTTGCGCGCCAGGTCAGCTTCGCGCTTCGATCCCTCCCGTGCATCGCGCAGGGTTTCCTGGGCGTTTACCAGGGCCTCTTTCATGTTCTGATCGATCCGCTGGTAGATTGTAAGCTCCGATTTCAACGTCTCGATCTCCGACGTCCGGGCGCGGAGGTTCTCCGTGACCTTCTCAAACTCATCAGCCACGGTTTCGAGGAAGCTGCGCACTTCAGACGTATCGTAGCCGCGCATCGATCGACCGAATTCCTGTTTTTTGATATCCAACGGGCTTAGCAAGCTTCCCTCCCTTAACTGATATTATCTATGCGGCACGACGGTCTCGGTCCGAAGATCGCCGTGCCTATGCGAACCATTGTCGAGCCTGCCGCGATTGCCAATTCGAAATCATCCGACATCCCCATCGAAAGCTCCCAGCCGTCGACCGGCATATCAAGGAGTTCACCGACATCAGAACGCAGCTCCACGAGTCGTTCAAAGGAAGCTCTTATCAGGTCCCTGTCCTGCGTCAAAGGACCTACCGCCATCAGTCCGTTCAAATGCAGACCGGGCAGATCCTTAACCTGACCGACCAGCTCGATCAGCTCTTCGGGATTTACACCCGCTTTGGCGGCTTCATTTGAGATATTCACTTCGATGAAGACCTCAAGCGATTTCCCGGCATCCACAGCCGTCCTGGACAGGATATTCGCCACCTTGACGCTCTCGACCGACTGGATCACATCAAACAGTCTCGCAGCCCTGGCAGCCTTGTTCGACTGCAGATGACCGATCATATGCCACCTGATCGGTGCAGGATCGAAACCCGCATTCTCCAGTTGCTGCTTTACTTCCGGTATCTTGCGTTGAGCTTCCTGCAGTCGATTCTCACCGACATCACGCAGACCCTCCAACACGGCGGCAACGACCTTCTCCGTCGGTTGTTCTTTTGAAACACCGACGATTTTAACCTCCTCCTGCGAGCGTCCGACCCTGGCTGCAGCCGCTGAAACACGCTCTTTAACGGCGGTAAAACCGGAAATCACAATCTTTCCCAGGCAATATTGATTTATTTCAAAGTTTAATAATATAAAGATTCCATCACCATTATGCAAGGAGTCGGGTCGGTATACTAATCTTCGTCAACTGTTGCATTATCTGTCAACGCGCTATAACTTTCAGCATTACCGGATCGCAATCCCGTCAGCCTGGCGGGCATGAAATGTTTCAGTCGCAAAACAAACGATGAATCGCCGTTCCAACTCCAATCCAAATATCGTGGTCGGCAGGCGTGATTTAAGGCTTGATCCATATGTTGTATTGCTCACGGTCTATATATCGGGTCTGGTTATCGCACAGATACTGGCGAGCAAACTGACGTCAATCAGGCTTCCTCTTGTGGGACATCTGACCTTTACCGGCGGCGAATTGGCTTACTGCCTGACATTCTTCGCCACCGATATAATTGCCGAGATCTGGGGCAAGCGGCGCGCCGCCATGACCGTCCTGTGCGGTCTCATCGCCAATATCCTGATTCTGGCGCTGATCAGGATCACCCTTCTTCTACCGCCGGCTCCCTTCTGGGATGGCGATGAGGCGTTCAGAGCCATCGTCGGCGCGACTTCACGCATCACGGTCGCCAGCATTATCGCGTTTCTGATCAGCCAGTTTCATGACGTCTGGATGTTCCATCTGATTAAGGGTCTGACCAGAGGCAGGTTCTTATGGTTGCGGAACAATCTTTCCACCGCCCTCTCGCAGACGATAGACACGGTGATCTTCACCGTACTGGCGTTTTACGGAGTAGCGCCGATCCTGCCGCTGATAATCGGGAAGCTGACCATCAAACTGCTGCTCGCCGCAGCCGATACACTGCCGGTTTACCTGGCGGTGGGTTTCATCCGCCGAAGAGAGGCGTATAACATTAATGAAACGGAAGCCGTCAACAAGCTGCCTTAACGGCTTCCCAAGAATGGAACGAAATTTCAAGGACAGGAATGCTGAAGAACGTGGAAGTATCACTCATCAGCGAAAGCTGGCTGGGGATCCTGGCTCGCAAGAAGCGGGACATTATCTTGAATCGCGACACCACCGAGTCACATCGGTTTATCGCCGTCTTCGGCGGCGCACGAGTGGATAGAGACTCTACCGCCTGGAAGAAATACTTCAGGCTCGGCAAAGAACTGGCATTGAGGAACGCGGTGTTGATTAACGGCGGCTACGGCGGCGTTATGGAGGCAACAGCCGCAGGCGCCAGATCCGTCGGCGGCGAAACCGTCGGTGTAACGTGCGACAACCTGCCGGTCAAGGAGCCAAACCCTTACATCACCCACGAATGGAAGGTCCAGCGATGGGATCAAAGGCTGTTGACGCTGGTGTGGCTGGCGGACGGTTACGCGGTGCTGCCCGGATCAAGCGGCACCCTGGTTGAATTGTCGATGGTGATCGAAACCCAGTTCAAGGGCTTCATACCAGGACGACCGATCGTATGCCTTGAGAGCTTCTGGAAGCCGGTTGTCAAGCGCATCGACGGCACGGACGGGATGGTGAGCTTTGCACGCACTCCCCGCCAGTGTGCGGTGATGCTGCTGGATCAGGATCAATGATCAGAATCAACTGGAATTAATCGGGGCGGACAGGACGGAAATCAGAACTGTTATTCCTGCAGAAGCCTATCCCCGACAGTGATCGGGGCTTGAAACACGGGTAACAGGTTACCCGTGCCGCACTGCGGCTCCCCGCACAACCTACTTTATCACGACAAACTTTCCGGTATCATAACCGCCCCTGGGTTTACCGTTTTCATCCGTTTTTTCAACGGTAAACAGGTACATTCCCGATACGACCTGCTGATGATTCCGCGAATTCAGATCCCAGGCTTCGGCAAAGTCGGCGTTCCAGCCTTGTTCCTGGTCGCCCGGGACGTTGTGCGGCACGATGTCAACCAGGTCTCCGCTCAAGGTGTAAATCCTGATCAGGCAACTCTCCGGCAGGTTGTAGAAGTACAGCCTGCGATCGGTCTGCGGGAAATAGTCCGGTGTGCCGTCATCCCTGTTTTCCCAGGACAATCCGCCGCCGTGCTCAACGGTGTAATCCACGTCGGCGCGGTACGGATTGGGCGCCACCATGACCGGCGCCGCCGCGTTGCCCGAGGGTGCAATGTATCTCATATTGGCACGGCGCGCCGACTCGAGCGGCGGCGTGCCGGTCTTGTAGTCGCCGTGATCGAAAGCCGTAACCGCGTAATAACGCGGCACCAATGGATGCGCATCGCGTATTATGTAATAATAGTTCTCGGTATTCGGATCATAATAGAGATCGCCGGATCCGCTTAGTCCGATGTTTCTGCCGACAGGTTTACGATAATATCTTACGCCGGCAATCAGCGTATCCGGAGCAATCGCGTCGCGATCATCAACCGGCTTGGTAGCCAGTGAATCGGTGTCGCTGAAGTAGGCAAAGTCAACCCGGTCAAACTCGTCCAGGAAGGCAAAATCCTGTTCGAGCCCGGTGTTGGAGAGATAGATCCGATAGCCCTCGAAATCCCATTCCCTCGAGAAAGGATCCGTGTAGTTGGGCGATTCAGATGGATCCTTGTTCCAGGTCAGAACCACCCAGCGATCGAGCTTGTCATAGTCAATTACCAACAGCTCCCCGTCACGCTCCAGGGTAACCGGTTCTGTCAGCAGGTCCAGGCTCGGCACCGGCGGCGGGGGCGGTCCCTGAAAATCGGGATGACCATCACCGAAGTCGAGCATGCCGTTATACCGTGTATAATCGAACTCCTCCGGTCGTTCCTGGGCATCCTCCTGCGTCGAGAGATGTCCATCGTTCTCGCTGCCGTCCGGGTCGGGCCCGGGATAGACGTCCTCAAACCTCACACCGCCGATCCAGCGGTAGGCGACATCACCGGTCTCCAGGGCGAACAGACCGTCATTGCCGGTGTCTTCACCGTACCATCCGTCACCCGTGTCGAGTATACCGTCACCCTCGGAGCCGTTGGGATCGTTGGTTCCCGGAACATGATCCCATCCCCAGTCATGGATCGGGGTATCTATCATCGGGTTGTCGTAAACCCGCGCCGCCCAGTCGGCGTTGTAGCGGAGGCTGCTGAAGTTGAACTTATCCGGATCTATGTTCTGCGGATCGTCCTGCGACTTGTTGCGGTCGTGAAACGCATCCCCGGCGACATAGGCGATGGTCATGGAAAACTTTTCACCCGGATTGAGCCGGTAGATGCGGTTGCCGGACTGGTCAAGGTGATCGAAGATACCGAGTGGTCCCCACGAGAGCAGGTAACGCGTATCATAGCCGTTCGCCAGATCATTGGTCACCGCCGGATCTGTGTCATCGGTGACCCCGGGAATCTTCCAACTGTGCGACTCCAGGATGCGGTCGGGATGCCAGCGATCCCTGATTTCATGCGGATGATCAGCGATCCATTCGGGCTTGTTGACGTACACCTGGTCATAATCGAACTCGCCGTTTGAGAGGATGACGTACTTGCGGGCATCGCCCATGGGTGTGCCGTAGATGTCCGTCCAGCCAGCCGGTGCGCCGTCTTCATCCCAGGCGGGACCGAAGTCCAGCTCCGGATCGCCGTTGGAGATCCACCAGTTGAACGAAGTACGCAGCTTCGGGTTGGGCGCCCGCACAACCCTCACACCGGTAACCGCCGGGCTGGTGAAATCGATCCCCGAAGTCACCGCCACCGGACGCCCGTCGTTGTCGGCGATCCAGGCGGTGTTGATGACCGATGAATCCTGCAGGCCATCGGGTCTTGTGTAGTAAAACCAGCGCTGAAAACCGCAGACGTCGTCCCTGAACCAGTCGTTCGGCTCCCCCTCCCAGCCGACGTCGGCATCGATGTACAGACCGACGTAGAGGTTCTTGAGGTAATTGCCGGCGATGTTTTCCACCTCCCAGTCGATTATGATGAAATTCTGCGCGTAGTTGTAACTCCAGGCGTACGACCGTTGTCTTATCTTGATTCCCAGCGGGAAGTGGGGACCATCAATCGGATCATCCCCCACATAAAAGTCGTCCGTCAACGTATCGGTGTAGGTTATCAGGAAATCCTGCTCTGATATAGCGTCATTACTGGTTACGTATTCACCGAGTCGGTTGTAGTTGTTGGGGCGGGTGGACAACTCCACGATACGCCCGTCGTCTCCTTCCGCCGGATAGAACTCGTTCACCCGGGGACGGACCCAGCCGTCGGTTCCCGTGGAAACACGGGAAAATTCATAGCCCTCCTTCTGGACCATCGCCCCCAGCCAAAGACCTCCCTGAAACAGGTACTGGATGTTGGAGTTGGCGGGATACTCGCACTGCGGCGCCCACGTACCGGGATACTCCGGATCATCCATCCCCAGACTGCCCCAGATGGAGAAGTTTCCGAAGTAACCCCAGTTTGTGAAGTTCATCCATAGATTACCGACGCGGTGAACGCGGTTCTGAGTGTTGGGATTGGCCAGAGCGACGCGCTCCGGACCTCTGCGCAGAGGCTTGGCGGGCGGTCCAAGCGCACTGGATGCCAGCCCGTTGAGCAACAGGAGGATGACAATGGAGAGGTATACTGGATGTCTGTTGAGAAATACGAGCAAGGTTTTCATCGGTATTTGAGCCTTGGTTCTATATATCAGGATTCCGTTGTGCAGGGGCGGATTCATCGAGCCCGCAGTATCCTGGCATTCAGGCTTTCAGCATGAGGGCTCGATAAATCGATCCCTACGCATTACTCCGACTGTTCTTAGAGCTCCAGGTCTATCTTTGCCAGCCAGAGCAGTCGTTTGTCGCGGTTCCCGGCGAATTCGTCCAGCATGAAGTTGATATCCGGCTTGACCAGATCCTTGAAGACGACCTCACCGTTGACCAGCACCTCCACCGGTTGATCCCAGCGGATCATCTCCCGGCAGAGTTTCAGCCTTAATCCGGATACTCTCGACGCTTTTATCTCGAACCTGTTGCCGATTCTCACCGCCTGCACCGCTCCGGACGGACTCGTCCGCACGAACGCGTCATATTCGTTGATTGGCGGGAACTGCGACTCGAAATCCAGGATTTCCTCGCCCCGCTTCAGCTTGATCCTCACGGTTTCACCGCGCTTCTTGGTGGCTTTGGCGTCGCTCAGCTCCCTGAGATCGGCAACCGGAATATCGTCAAGACCGATCACAACATCCCCCTTCTGCAGACCGATCTTGTAGGCGGGCAGGCTCGTATCCTGCGAAACAGAAGCCACGCACACTCCTTCGCCCTCCCATTCGCTGTCGGCGTTGAAACCGATCGTCACCCTGTCATTGGTCATTCGGCGGTTTACATCGACGTGCCACTCTTCACGCCGGCGACCGGTATCGAGCGCGGTCACCTCCAGCCAGTCGACACCACCGTACTTCAGGTCGGACGTCTCCCAAACCAGGCGGGGGCGCAGCGGCTTCCGGCTGAACGCCTTCACGCGCTCGGCGAACGGCCGCCATTCCAGGCTCAGGTAGCCGTAGTTGTGCCCGGCGGTATCATAGGAGGTAAAGTATAATTCACACCCATGCTCAAGGGCAAGTTTCATAAACGGCAACATTCTTTCGCTCGGATAAAGACCATCCTTACCGCCGTTGGTCGCAAAAACAGGCCGGCAGGACATGTTCGGCAAATACACCGGCATTTTGCCCACCAGAGAGCCCACCGCCATATTTCCCGACCAGGGGAAGAACACCGCGAAGTCGGTCGGTGTCAACATCGCCAGGTGAAACGACCCGCTGGCGCCATCCGAAAAGCCGCCGAGAAACACATGGTCATCATCGATATTGTAACGGCGTTTCATCTCTCGGATCTGCCACTGCAGATTAGCGATGCCGGTGTCGTCCCACCAGAGGCAGCCCGCCTTTCCAGCCGGGAAAAGCAGGATCATCCCGGTCTCCTCGCAGAGGTCTATTATCGGGTGGCCGGTGACCTGATTGATTTCGTTGATGAATTCCGGGCGGTACACCCCGCCGTGAAGCCAGACCATCAGCGGTGTGGGAGAGGCCGGATCGTAACCGGTGGGAACGTAAACGAAAAATGGAGCCTGCAACGTGTCGGAGATGACGTGGGTCAGTTTAAACAGCCAGCCGATGATATCCGGATGCGGGTAATCATCGAAATTCACAATCCAGTCGATAAGGGAATCAACCGGTTGCTTCGACAGATAGTCACGGGTAACCATCGAGACGGGCTCTTCACCGATCAGCACCTCCCGGACAACCGATCTCTGCAACAGTCCACCGGATCCCTCAACGGCGGACACAACAGCCGGGGATATCAGCATCAGAACGAGGGTTGTTATGATTACAAATACTCCCTCTGAACCTCTGTAAACCATGTTACACCTTTGGCTTAATTTCAGGAGCTCTTTCGCCACATCCTTGATGATTTCGCGATGTCCAGCACCCCTTTGATGGCAGCATCGATATGATCTTCGGTATTGAACGGTCCTATGGAGAAGCGCACGGTTCCCTTGATCTTGTCGGTGCCGAGCTGTTCATGCGCGAGCGGTGCGCAATGAAGTCCGGTGCGGGTCGCAATATCATGATCCACGTCCAGCAGCGTGCCGGTGTTGACGGCTTCAAAACCTTCGACGTTCATCGACAGCACCGGCAGATGGTCGTCCAACGATTCAGCGCAGTAAAGCAGGACGCCGTCAATATCCCTCAATCCCTCCCACAGCTTGCGCATAAGTTTCATTTCATTTCTGTGGATCGCTTCCGGACCGCCGCGCGATTCAATGAACTCCTGTCCCGCCAGGAGCCCGGCGATGCCCATCGTGTTCAATGTGCCGGCTTCCAACCGGTAAGGATACTCCTCCAGGTGAAACTTCAGCGCCGACCTGACGCCGGTGCCGCCCCAGCGCGTCCCGTAAATAACGGCACCCTCAGCCACGCTTATCCCGCCGATTCCCGTCGGTCCGAACAGCGACTTGTGACCGGTGAAACAGACGGCGTCGATGCACATCTCCTTCATGTCAATCGGCACTACACCGGCGGTCTGGGAGGCATCCACGGCAAAGAAAACGTTACGCTCCCGGCAGATTTTACCTATTTCTCCAATGGGCTGGAAGGTGCCGATGACGTTGGAGCCGTGATTCACGATGACAAGCTTCGTATCCGGTCTGACAGCGCGGCGGATATCATCAGGATCGATGAAGCCGTTCTGATCAAAGGGAATCCAGGTTACATCTATATCGTCCCTCTGGGACAAATGCCAGAGAGGTCTGATGACGCTGTTATGTTCAAGGTTGGTTGATATGGCGTGCCCGCCCTCACGGCACAGCACACCCTGGATGACCTGGTTAAGCGCATCGGTGGCGTTATAGGCGAATACAAGGCGATTGGGATCGTCCCCGTTGAAGAATTCAGTCAGCCGTTTACGGCAACTGTGCACTGTCTGTTCGGCTTCAACGGCGCGGTCATACCCCGATCGACCGGGATTTACGCCGTAATCGCGATAGAACCTGCTCATCGCTTCATGAACGGAGTCAGGCTTGGGCCAGGCTGTTGCTGCGTTATCCAGGTAAATCAATTCCCGCATTCAACTCCTCCTCTTCCCACTTCGATTGATTGTAATAAGTTAATTCCTAATTGAGTTTGTAGCAAGTGGGCTTCGGCAAACCGGAAGAGGTCATCGAGATTTACGCTCTTGACGAAGAAAATCCGCAACTATCCGCCTGTGGTCGAAAACAATATCTTCCGGTAACTCATCATCAGAGAAAACAACTGCTTCAGCAGCGTCGTCATGTGCCGTCGGCATACCCTCGGCAGTGGCGCCAAAGGCGACGCTGACCGTGTGGAAACGCGCGTCCCGCCCCGGATCGGAATAGACGCCCACCAGCCATAGATCATGGATCTTCATGCCCGTTTCCTCTTCTGCCTCCCTGACGGCCGCGTGTTCGACCGTCTCACCGACATCGACGAAACCGCCCGGCAGCGCCCAGCCATGCGGCGGATTCCTGCGCCTTATCAGCACGATCCCGCCACCGGTGCGGACAACCGCATCGACGGTCAGCAGGGGGGTTACAGGGGGCCATTTTTTGCCAGCCATCCTGTTCACCGCGGCGCTGGAACGACCAGAGTCTTCAGCTCGCTCAGCTCTTCCATCGCATATTTGACGCCCTCCCGACCGAAGCCTGAGTTCTTGACTCCGCCGTATGGGTAGTTGTCCACCCGGAGGGTCGGGATGTCATCGATGACCACTCCACCGACATCCAACCGGTTGTACGCCGTCATGGCTTTCCCGATATCCCTCGTAAACACGCCGGTCTGCAGTCCGTATTTCCAGGAATTCACCCGCTCAAGCGCGGCTTCAAAGCTGTCATACGAAGATACGACCGTCACCGGCGCGAATGCCTCCTCAACGCAGATGCGGCTGTCCCAGGGGACGTTCACAAGGACCGCCGGATTGATGCGGTTGCCGTCCCGCTCGCCGCCGCAGAGTATTTCCGCACCGGCATCAACGGCTTCACCGATCCATTCCTCGACCCGCCGCGCCTCGCCTTCGTCGATCATCGCTGCAACCTGTGTTTCGTCCTCGAGCGGGTCGCCCATTCTCAACCCCGCCACCATCGGCGCGAACCGCTCGAGGAAATCTTCATGGACATCCCTGTGCAGCAGGATGTGCTGAACGGAAATGCAGACCTGCCCCGTGTGCGCGTAACCCCCGATCAGGATGCGTTTCAACGCATGATCAAGGTCGCAGTCGGGCTCGACGATCGCGGCGGCGTTTCCGCCCAGTTCGAGGCAGACCCGTTTGCCGGCAGCTCGCTTCATAATCCCCCATCCGACCGCGGCTGACCCTGTGAAGGTAACCGCCTTCACGCGCGGATCCTCGATCAGAGGTGAAGCCAGCCGGGACGGGGTTGGAATTACATTACACCCTCCGGGAGGCAAACCGGCTTCCAGCAGCAACTCACCCAGTTTCAGTGCGGTAAGCGGCGTCGTGCTTGCCGGTTTGATATTGATCGCATCGCCGACCGCCAGCGCCGGCGCGACCTTGTGCGCGACCAGGTTCAGCGGAAAGTTGAACGGCGATATGCCCGTTACCAGCCCCAACGGGAATCGTCTCACCAGCGCCAGGCGGTCACCGCCTCCGGCGTTTATATCGAGCGGCAGCAGTTCGCCGCCCCAGCCGCGCGCTGCTTCGGCAGCCAGACGGAAGGTCGTCTCCGCCCTCGACGCTTCACCGCGCGCCTCCCGGACAGGCTTGCCGCCCTCAAGTGCGATCAGCCTGGCGAACGATTCATTCTGTTCAGCGATGGCATCGGCTGCACGATGAAGTATCTCGGAACGCTGGTAGTTCCTGAGCTCACGCATGGATTCCGCGCCGGCAGAACCGGACTCCAATGCCCGCGCGACCTCCTCTTCACCGGCGTAGCAGCATTCGCCGATCCTCCCGCGAGTCCAGGGGCTCTCGACCGCCAGAATGTCCTTCGTGTAGACATCCTCACCGCCGATCAACAGGGGAGTTGTATCACTCATAGTCGTAAGTCCTTAAATTCAATTTCATTTTCAGGTTTGTTTATTGGTGGTGTCAGCGATTCATTGTCATTCTGGCAAAACAGCGTGCCTGAGAACAGTAAATTGTCTCGGGGTTCGTCGTTCCAACGCAGGTTGGAATCAAGAGTACATAATGATATTGCGGGAGTTACTGGATTCCTGCCTGCCAGTCTGTCCGAGAATTCCAAATTGTTTAGAGATTCATCATTCCAACGAAAGTTGGAATCCAGAGAACTCGCTGATATTGCGGGAGTTACTGGATTCCTGCCTGCGCAGGAATGACAATTGTAAAGACCGAATTACTGGCTGCGCGGGAATGACAATTGTAAAGACCGAATTGCTGCCTGCGCAGGGATAACAACCGTCAAGGGACGCCACCTGATTATTGGATTTACAGTTATTAAAGAATACTTGGTGTGCAGCTTGGAGAACGGACATTCCTTTCCGCCTTAGACCGCCTCCCTATAATCATCCGGCCGGACAGGAATGTCCGCCCTCCATGTTCATGCCTGCAATGGACAGAATGTACACCCTCAGCATATACCGGACATTCTCAATATAAAAACCCCCGACATGACAATGCAAGTCGGGGGTTAATGTTAAGTTGAACGAAAGGAAAGACCGCCTACCTCAGCAGTATCGCCTTCTGCATCGCCTTGAAGTTACCGCTCTCGAGCTTGATGATGTAAACGCCCGAAGTGGCGTCCTGGGCATCCCACATGACGCTGAAGCGTCCGGCTGAATGGTAGCCCGATGTAAGGTCGGCCACCTTGCGTCCGTGCATATCCCAGACCGTCACGCTGGTCGCGCCCGGTGTCGGCAGCCCGAAGCGTACCGTCGTTTTGGCATTGAAGGGGTTCGGGAAGCTGGGGGTGAGGAAATAGACGTTGGGTATGTTGGGACCGAATTGATCCTCGACGCCAAGACTGACGTTCAGCACAAACGGGGCGTTCGAAGCCATGACAGCCGCCATGCTGTCATCGACGGCAAGAACGTACCATTCCAACACCTTTTCGATCTGATATTCCTCGAGTCCCAGACTGTCAAGAAGTTCCTGCTTTGTAACCGTGAATTCAGTTGTCTCAAACGGAATAAATACTGAATCGTTCGGCATATCCCGATCCTTCAGCACATACAGATAGTGCACCGCATCCGGTTCCCACGGATTGTCCGCCGGTATGGCATCCTCCCACTGGAATGTAACCTCATCCACTTCGTCCGTGATCCTGAAACCGTTGTCGGGAGCCACCAGTGCGAATGGATCAGGTGGATCGTTGAGATCATATATGCTGAGCATGAATTCGTCATCCACAGCAGCTCCAGCCGGATCGGTGGCGCGGACCGTTATGGTAAATGGATCGGCGCCGTGAGAGTTAATGTTCTCAATCGGATGGATGACCAGGTTGCCGTCAATTATCTCAAGGCCGAGATCAGCCTCCGGATTAACCAGCGACAGATCAAGGGGATCGCCATCCGGATCAGCGAACACTTCAGCGAGCGGCACCTGAACCGCATCGGAATCCTCGGGAAGCTCCATGTCGTCGATCGGGTTGGCTACTCCCGGACCGCGGTTGACGTCGCCGACCGTGATAACCGCCGTGATCTGATCGGTGTCCTCATCGGTGTCGGTCAGCGTAAACACCGGCTCGTAGGGAATCGGGTTGCCATCCTCGTCGAAACGGGCGTCTTCAAAGGTCGGCGTCCAGGTGAAGGTCATCGTACCGTCACCGTTGTCCGCCCACTGGTAACCGTCCGGCAGATCAGCGGGATCGATCGCCCAAGCCAGGTCCTCCGGCGCATCCTCGACGTCAGCCCCCCAGTAGGTGAAGGTCAACTCGACATCCTCGTCAACGGCGTAATTGATGGCGTCGGGTAACTCGTTACCCCCTTCATTAACGATCGTTGGCGGGTCGTTGACCGGTGTGACGATAAGATCGAACTCAAACGTACCGGTAAGGTCTCGATTCGGTATCCAGCCCGGAATCCTGCCGCTGATTGAGCGCAACGAACGGGAGCTCATCAGATCATCGCCGGCGCTGTCGTCGACACGCCGCAATATACGGGCGCTGGCGTCCCGTCCATCATCCCGCTGATCGTCGGCGGTCAGAGCAAGCCCTTCGATTCTGCCGTTCCATTCCGGCTCTGTAACCCTTATCCAGTAAGAATATGGGTCATCTTCATCGGGATCCCTGATCTCCTGACCGACACCTCCGACCTGGTCCCACCAGAATTGAGTCAACTCGTCCCCGTCAGGATCGGTGAAGAATTCGCGCAGGTCAGGAATAACCATTACCCAGTCGGCGTCCTCGTCCACGGTGAAGGTCCAGACTTCATTCTCCTCGTCCCAGGCGAAGATCTGGTCTCTTACCTCAGTAACGACCTCGGGCGCATGATTAATATCATTCACCAGCACGATGACAGTGGCGAGATCCGCAACGTCCTCATCATCGGGATCGTAAGCCCGGAATTGGAGCTCATAGGGGTCGTCACGACCCGATTCATATGGATCGGTTTCCCAGCTGAATGTGCCGTCCTCCAATGTCCAATCGCCCAGTCCATCGATGAGATCCGGGTTTGCGAACTCAAGCTCCATGTTCTCAACCGGCGGATTGACCAGCTCAAGGTCGAATTCCACCAGATCGCCCTCATCAACCTCCATATTGTCAACCGGACGAATGAAGAAGACATCGGGAACGTTTATATTGACCCGGGTCAGTCCGCCTTCAACCCACCTGAGCTGACCGGCGACCACCTCAACCTCAACCTCGCCGTCCTCGCCTTCCCAGATGTATTCGTTACCCTGTGAATGATCCCAGATGTGGAAGTAAATATCTTCACCCGAATGGAAGCCTTCGACCAGAAAATCCGAACCGCCGTCATCACCGAAGGCAGGCACACCCAGCAACTGGGCGGGATCCTCGATGGCGCGGGAGCCGCAGCAGATTCCGGTACCGTTGAACACGCCGACCTCATCGTAGAGGGAAGCGCGTTCACCGCTCATCGTCAGTGTAACCAGGATGCTGTGGCTCTGATCTGCGGGACCCTGATAGTAGTCGTAATGACCCTCAGCCTCGGAGCCGGTACCCGTCATGTAAATGCCGAATTCCGGTTCATCGGGATCGTTGCTGTGGACGATGATCTGGTCGTCCGCATAAGCCAATCCCGCCGCCGGTGTGAAGGTTACGTTCAGATCGAAGCCCTGACCCGCTTCGAGGGAAACCTCCTCCTGATCCCAGTCGCATTCAAGGGTCTCATGGTTTGGCTCGACGTTGTTGATAACCAGCGTCTGGCCACCGGAGTTAAAGATGTGAATGGTGTGTACGACGGCATCGTCGACATGGACAGGTCCGAAATCCCAGTAACCGAGATCGTTGCCTTCATCATCCTCCAGTCCGGTTGTAACGCCGACCTGACGTTCCAGCTCCTCGATCTCGGCGCTCAGCTCGACCGTCGTCTCACCGTCAACCTCAAACACTTCGGGGCCTGCAACCCACTCGATCGTTACCGGTTCAAGCACTTCACCCAGTGTCCAGTCCCAGAACTTGAAGGTCATCTCGGAACCGGCGATAAAGCCGTCATCGATGTTGCTGTCCGGGTCGTTCGCGTAAGCCGTCAGACCGATGTCCTCATCATCTTCGAGGACGACGTGACCGACGCAGAGACCGGCGGGTGTAAACACTCCAATCTCGTCGCCTTCCGAGAGATCCACTTCACCACCGTCATCCGGCAGTTGCAGGTAGGCGCGCTGCACGATGATCGCATGGGATCCCGGTGTTGGATAGTGCAGGAAGTATTCCTCGGAATCCGATCCGATGCCGCGCACCGGGAACTGGATTATATCATCGTTCGGATCGTCGGAAACGATGGTGAACATGGCATCATACCGGATAGCTTCATCCGGATCAAACGTCAGTGTCAAATTGTAGGTTTCATCCTGCGGAATGACAACCTCGCGTTCGAAATCGGAGCTGAACGCATCGCTGCCGGCATGATTCACCGCTGTAACCCTCAACTCACCACCGCCGACGTTGCTGATGCCGAGAACGAATTCGAACGGTCCGTTGGGCCAACCGTTTTCGTTGACATGCTGAACGCCGAAGAAATAGTTGTTGACGCTGAGATCTATATCAGGCTCAATGACCTCTTCAACACCGTAGCCGTCCACGTCGATGTAGATAACCGGGTCGTCCGGATCGTTGGAGCGCAGTGTCAGGCGACCGACGAAATGCTCCTCGGCATCGGGTGCGAAACGCACTGTGATAGTGTCGCGCTCGGCCTGCGCCAGTGTAAATTCGCCACCCTGGTAATCGACAAATGTAAAGACGTTCAGATCTGAGGTGATCGAGCTTACAACCAGTTCACCGGGGCCTCGATTTTCAACGACGAAATCCCAGTCCTCGGTCATCTCGTCGTCATAATCAACCTGGCCGAAGTGGTTAACATAACCGGAGAGCCAGATGTGCGGTTGAGGCTCGCCCACTTCAGCAGCGAGGTTCAAGCGAGTCACACCATGTGGCGTGAAGACCTCCGGACCGTTCAGATATTCCGGTTCAGCCCAGGCTTCGACCTCGGCATCCGCATCCCACACCATGAACGAAAGCGCCTCATCCGCCACGAAGCCGTTAATTATATTATCTTCGGGATCGTCGTCACCCCAGGCGGTCAGACCGGTGCGACCGTCATCGTCGACCTCTCCGGCGCCGGCACACATGCCCGCCGGCGTGAAGACACCGACCTCGTCGCCCGCGACCAGATCTTCACCTTCGAGGGTGGATTCAACTACCAGCAGCGAGTGACTGACATCCGCGGCGGTCGGGAAGTAGGAGAAATGACCTTCCATCGCCTCCATACCCTGGCCACCGAGATAGCAGACGCTGTAATCCTCAATCTCGGGATCGTTGCTGAAAATGTGCAGTTCTCCGTCATAAAAGGCTTCAGCAGTGGGTGTGAAGTCAACGTCGATATTATACCTGTCGCCCGGACGAATGCGCAGCGAATCAATGTTGAAGGCGACCGTGAAAGCCTCTTCAGTGCTTTCGATGCCATAGATAATCAGGTCTTCGCCGCCCTCGTTCGAGACGTTTATGCGCCATTCCGCCGTCTCATCAATCAGGACACGGCCGAAGAAGTGCTGTGGAGAATGAACAAGTACAGGATTACCTTCCGCCTGCCCCTGACCGATCAGGTGCACGAACATGTTCCCGTCCTCGTCGGCGTTGGTAGCGTTGGAATGGATAGTCATCATCGCATCGTAGTCCCTGTCTTCGTCGGGTGCAAATGTCACCACACACAGGATAAAGTCGTCCTCCTCGCCTTCCGGATCGAGAGTTATATCGCCCTGTGCCAACTGTTCGTCCAGCGATGTCGTGAACGCGTCGTCATCGATGCTGATGTCATCAATGACCAGTGACTCCTCGCCAATGCTGTAAATAAAGAAATTGTTCCAATCACGGTCGTGGTTGACCACGACAAGCCCGAAGTCATGCTCGTCGGCGGACAGATCAATGCGCGGGCTGGGCGGCTGTGAGATCCCGTGAAGTGTGACGACGAAATCCTCTTCGTCAGGACTGTTCCAGACGATAGTCAGGGTTCCATCGAAGTCACCTTCCTGGTCAGGATCGAACGTGGCGGTCAAGTCAACGGACTGATCGGGCTCGATGGTTATTTCGTTTTCAAAGCTTGAGCCGAAGACATCACCTTCGATCACAACATCCGAGATAATGAGATCGGCGTGCCCGATATTGGTGACCGTGATCTGCTCTTCAGCGGGATCATCGTCAACCTGGACATTCCCGAAATCAACATGTTCAGGATCGACCTGGATCTCGGGAAACTCCTCTCTTACCGCGGCAATGCTGCAGATGAGGAACCCGTTTCTCTCGAAGATTGGATCACCCACCTGGGGATCGACCTCGGCAAGCCATTCAGAATCCTCGTTCTCGTCCCAGACGCGGAAGACCATATCCTCGTCTATATTCTCGCGGAAACCGTTGATGCCGCCTTCTTCGTCGTCGTTGTCCGGATCGTCGTCCGGAACAACCGATATACCCAGCTGGGTATTGAGATCTTCAGGATCCCAGGCAACTTCCACCACCGACGCGCCGACGCATAGACCAGCCTCGGTGAAGACGCCGATTTCATCGCCTTCCACGAGCTGTTCATCGTCCAGTGTTCGACTGCGCACGATGACACTCATGTCGCCGGGATGCCAGTCGGGTGGATCAAAATGCTGGAGTTCCTGAGCGAACAAGTCGGGCGTTGTAAGGATGAAAACGACCAACAAAAGTGATAAAACAAACAAACTACGGTGATTCATAAATTCCTCCGTTTACTTTCGGCGGTCAGGCGCCAATTGCATCGGGCGGGCTGAAGTCGAGGACGAACTGCCGAACCTGCAGAAGTAGTGCGATGTCTGTGCCCGAAAGAACCATCATTTGAGCTTTGTAGTACAATATTAACCTTGACAGCCGGAGGCACAACCCTTATTTGTGAAGATTGCGGTTAAGTTAAACAGGTTTATCCTTATTGTCAAGTATAATTTTACGACTGTTGATAAACTTCCCTGAAACCCTGTAAATGAATATGTTGAAACCGTCCCGCTAAACAGTTGACCTGTATCACATCTAATTTCCGAAAACCTGCACAATTGCTCAGTATAAAAATAAAACCACGCCGGAATTACAGGAATAATAATCGCTTAACTATTAAATATGGAAATGTTGACGTTTGTTATACTCAGGTTTCGCAGTTATATAAATCAGCCACGGATCGTCATCCCCGCGTACGGATCGGTAACGGATCGTCATCCCCGCGTACGGATCGGTAACGGATTGTCATTCCCGCGTACGGATCGGTAACGGATCGTCATCCCCGCGTACGGATCGGTAACGGATCGTCATTCCCGCGCAGGCGGGAATCCAGAATAAAAGTTTAATTCTTATCAACCCAAGCAATTACGAGCTTCCCGATTTTCACCTGTTCTTTCAAGTAAATATTCGAACAGAGTGTCATTTCGTCTATAGATGTCCTCACCAGTGTAAAGATCAGAAAAACACTCAACCTGGATTCCTGCCTGCGCAGGAATGACAGGGTAAGATACAATCATGAATTCCCGCCTGCCAGTGTGTCCGGGAATGAGAAAAACGCACCAAACATCATCATTCCATCGAAAGATGGAATCCAGTAACACACGCAATATCAGTTACTTCACTGGATTCCAACCCCCGCGTCCGCGAGGGCATGCTTCCGTTGGAATGATGAATCCCAAGACAATTTGCTGTTCTCAGACAGGCTGCTGCGCAGGAATGACAGGACTTGGAACCAACCGCGAAACTTCAGTTGTTTTATTAATCAGATCAACCAAAGGAGTTTCATCGCAACAGAACAAGCTTGGCGGTTATCCGTCCGGTCCCTGCGGAGAGTTCAGCCAGATAAACAGAACTCGGCAGACCGGATGCATCAACATCCAGCCTGTGCCAGCCCGCGCCAAGATGTTCGACCGCGCTTCTGAAGACAATCCTGCCGTTGACATCATGCAGTGTCAGTGATACATCGCACGCTTCCGGCAGTCCGAAATTAAAGCTCGTACGGCTGTTAAACGGATTCGGATAGACCGAGCCCAGTGTAAATTCGGTCGGAAGCCGACCATCGGGCAAGTTCAGCTTCAGAACGGTGATGGCGTCCGGTCGATAGACCATATCACCCGCCGCGAGCCCGGTCGAACAGATCTCCCTGTTTCCTCCGGCATAAACCGCCACACTCAGGCGGTCGCCATCGCGTGCCCCGTCGATGTAATCGGTCGTTTCGTCATCCCCGCGCACCACAACGCCGACAGGACAAGTCACCCCAGCCTCCGAGCGTCCAACCTCAATGCCGTCGTTACCCGCGTAGACAATCACCTCAAGCTTGTCATCAGCGAAATAGTGTTGAGGATCGATCACCAGCAGGCTCATGTCCGATCCGGTCGACGCGGTCAAGATTCGGCTCTCCCGGCCCGGTATGGCGGCGGCGAGTTCACGGTCGTCGCCCGGGTTGTAGATCAATTCAGCGGCGGCGCGCATCAGCAGCTTATAGCCTTTACCCGGCGTTAAGTCCCCGAGTCCGTTGTAGCCGTATTCCGGCGCGTAGAATGCACCGTGCCCATTCTTGATGATCACCAGGTCGTCCGCGATGCCGGTAAGAGCGACCTGGCAGTTGACGGGGTGGTCGAGCAGATAGCTGACCATACTCCAACCGGCATCGAGCTCAATCGGCGTATCAGGCGGTATCTGGTTACCGACGACATCAAATCGTGAAGCCTGCCGAACATTGATCAGGTAGGCGCTCAGAACATCCCAGTCGTCGAGCCCGTTGTAGTTGAAGCGGGGCCACCAGAAATCTCCGTTGGCATCCTTGACGATGACCAGGTTCCCGTCCTGGTTGACAGCGCCCAGAAGCGCGGTAATATCGGGATCGAACGGATCGACGTACGTTGAGACAAGGTTCCAGCCGCTCCTGAGGGATATGGTTTGTTCTTCAGGTATAGTGACGGTCAACCTGACCACGGCTTCGGTCCCGATGCGGAAGATGGCGGCGCCTTCGATGAATTCCGCTTCGGGTGTGCTCTCTTCGCCCGTATCGGCGTCCCATATCCTGAAATCGAATTCCTCTCCCATGCGAAAACCGCTGTCGGACCAGTAGGCGATCAGTTCACCGGGAGGCTGTGTCCAGCGCATGGCACCGCCGACGTCGCCGCGGGGCGTGAGAACGGCGATCTCGCTGCTGATCGGTAAAGCTTCGCCGTCCAAGTCCACCGACGCGATCTCCAGTGTCATGAACAGTTCCGACTGTTCGGGATCATCGAAGTGCCTCATCCCCTCGACGATCTCCAGCTCCAGGTCGACAGCCACCTGGCTGGCGCCGAAGGCCGAGATGTTCAACACCGCGGTGTAATCGTCCCCCTCATGCGCATCTTCAGGTACCCGCAATGTCAGGGAGATCTGCTCGGAATCGTCAGGGGCGATCTCGCCCGAGATCGGATCAACATGCAGCCAGCCCACTCGTTCGTCAATCTCCAGACCAACCAGTCGCTGGGGGTCGGCTCCGACAATCCCACCCATGACCCACAGATCCCCGTCCCAACTCCCGGTAATGAAACAGCCCTGCGGAGCTCCATCCATCAGGTGAACCTGTTCGATTTCATCCCGGTACGGATTGGCCCGGTAAACGCCGGTTCGACCGTCATCTTCGAGATTCAATGCATACAACGGCATGTCATCGCGATCGCCGGGATACCAGGCAAGCCCGTAAACGCCGGATAAACCGTGGTCAAACCACTCGTACAGAACCTCAGAGTCACGGTCGACCAGATACCAGGCCTCACCCCACTCGGTCGCCCAGAACGCATCGGCTTCCGGGTCGTAAGCCAGAGCGCGGTTCAACGCCAGTGGAGCGCCCTCGAACCGGCCGACGCCGTTCCCGTCCAGATCGAACGAACAGATATCGCCGTCCTGCGAACCGTAGAGGAGAGAGCCGTCCCAGGCCAGGTCGCGCAGCCCCCAGCCGACCTGTTCAAACGGCTGGTTGAATATGCTTATCGCATTGCCGTCACGGTCGAGCACAACCACCGCGGCCGACCTGTGCGGATCACCCGAAGTCACGAAGAACCTGTCCCCCGCAAACTCGGCGCCCACTATCCGCTCCAAACCGGTGATCTCCGTCAGGTTGAAGTCGAACAGCGTGTCCCAGGGGTCGTCCCGCGCCGGTGTCAGCCGTTGACCTGTGCCGCGCAGGAGACGATCATCTCCGGCGTCGCGCATCCCACCCGTCGAGGCTTCCAACCTGACAAGGTAAGGCTGCGGCTCATCGCCCGTGTTCGACAGCGTGACGTTCAGATCCAGACCGTCACCGCCTCCAAGCACGTAACCGAATTGATCCGCGTCGACATCAAGCCGCGGGTGATAGATCTCAAGATGGAGTTCTCGATTTTCCGCCGGTTCAAGCGCAACCTGGATATTGACGCCCCGATATCCGGGCTTGGAGGCTATGACCGTGTACTCACCGGGCAAGATACCAGTCAGGTTGAAATTCCCGTTGTCGTCCGTCAGGCCGGATGTCCCGCCGCATGTGACCCGGGCTTCCGAAACAGGCGCACCATCCTGGTCCGTGACCGTTCCCAGCGCTGAGGCATAATCAGGTACGCGGCAACCCCAGAGCGCGAGATCGTCAATGTACCAGCCGGCATACCAACTGATACTCGGATCGGAGGCAAACCACCATCTCAGTCGGATCGTACTGTTCCTGTACTGAGACAGATCGAAGGAAACCAGCTCCCAGTCGTCGGTTGCGCCCGTGAAGCCCGGCGTGTTCCTTAAGCCTGCAACAGACTGGTCAGGGTAACCTCCATCCGGCTCCAGCAGCCGCCATTCACCGTCATCGACCGAGATCAGCACCTGACCTCCGTCGTGACCGGCTTCGGTGGCGTAATACTGGTAGAAATCAAGCCGGGCGGCATCCGTTTCAACCCTGAATTCGGTCAGGGTGGTCAGAAGCCAGTCGGCGTCATCCTCGTAATGTCCCTCGAACGGTCTGGTCGCCCAGTAATATGATCCGGAATGTGCGCCGCGGGGTCCGTGGAGTGCATTTCTACTCCACTCCCAGCCGTCAAAGCGCGGTTCCGCCTCCACGATGTCATCCTCATTGCGTTCAAAGCCGTATAATGCGGACACACCCAGCGGCGCGGTGAAATCAAGCGGCCGCGACATGTTCGGCACTTCATCGAACGCGATCAGGCGGAAGTTGTACCATCCCTCCCCGCCTTCCTCGATTTCGCCGCTCCAACTGTTGTTCTCGCCGTCGACAACCGCCGCCAGCCGATCGCTCATAAATACCTGAACGCCCGCGAAGTCCACGCAATCGCTGCCGTCCTCGTTGAGCAGGGGAAAATCCCAACTTAAAACGAAGCGGTTGCCGTCGTTCAGTATCCACCAGTTACCCGGCGGCATCGGCGGCATGTTGGCAACACCGGCAGCCTCCGCATCTCCGAGCTCTTCGCCGGTCTCGTAAACCGCCTCGACGCGGTATATGTATTCCTCGTTCTCATGATCGCTGCCGACATCATGCTGCCAGAATGGCTCATGGATTTCCTCATCGATAAGTTGATCGTCGACATAGATCTGATAGTGAAGAAACAGATCGCGGCGCGGTGACCGGATCCGCTCGAAGATCGTTCGCCAGTCAAAAGGATCTCCGGTCATGACGGCCGTTGGTGCGGCGGGGTTAACCAGCCTGACTGAGCTGAAATCCGCGCCTGCGGGTTGTACGGCGCGCGCAATGCGGGAGCCCGAAGGCGACAACCGCTGTTCCTCGCCTGCAAAATGGTTCCAAATCACCATCCTCACCATCATATCGCCGGGGAACTCGTTGTATTCGAACCAGTTGTCGTCGATACGCAGGAAACAGGTGCCCTCGTGGTCGAAGCTTTGATCCAGACCACCGATCTCCTCATCGCGATACATGCGGCTGGGATCTCGATCCCAGCCGAAATATATGGGACCGTCCAGGAATCGTTTATCGTCGATTTCTATGGTCGTCCAGCCGTCGTCAACATTCCATCCGAAGTGCTCATCCACCCATTCGTCGATGATCAGATCTCCCGGCATGCCGTTATCCGGATTCTCTGCGAACACCTTGAAAAACAGGGCGTTGTTCCCGTTCTCGTCCAGACCGAATCGCTGCTGGTCGTCCCGCGTGAGGATGTAGATGCTGAGGGAGAGTATATCATAAACGCCCGGCGGGTCGAAGCGCGTCGCGATGATGTCGGACCGGTTGATCATGTACGCACCGCCGGCCAGCGCACCGTCGTCATAATGCAGTTCGTTCATTTCGCCGTTGCTTCCCGCCGGCAGCCAGAAGACGTCGATATGATCGTCATAATTCCCGTCGGTTCTGATCGAACGAACGCCCATTCGGTCATCCATCCGGAAGTCGCGGTCGATAACGTCATCATCTCCGACCTCGATCCCCTCGGCAGGGTCGGCACGCCAGCCGTCCAACCGAGCCACAACGTCATAGACGCCAACCGGCAGATCGAGCGAATACTCACCGTTCTCGTCGGTGGTGTCGAGAGCGAAGAAATTGTCATCGTCGTCGCTGATCGCCGCGATTTCGACGCCCGCCATGGTCGTATCATCATAGACGGATGTTACGGTCCCGTGAATCGTACCCGACTGCAGGGGCGACAGGCTGAAATCGTGCTGGGTGATGCCATCCGGTTCGAGTTGAATGTCCGCGCTGTAATCCTGAAATCCCTCCAGTCTTGCTTCAAGCGTATATTCACCGGGATAAAGGCCGTCAGCGAAATTATATAATCCATCCGCGTCCGGATTTACAGACTGATCGTCAAGAGTAAGCTCCACCTGTGTCACATCACCCTCGCCCTCAAGCGAAACCGTGCCACTCAGGAATCCCGCGCCGCCGTTGACCATCAGAAAGCATCGAACCTCAGCCACCGCATCGGCCCGGAGATCGTGAACCTCAATATCCGCTTGGAGGTCGATGTCCACATATCCGTGTGAATTGAAGGTCAACGTCAGCGGCTGCCCGGCGTTGCCGGCGATCTCGCCGAAGCTGTGATCGACGGTCAGCCAGGCGTCGATGGGCTGCAGTTCATAGAGCTTGACAATGTCCCGTTCAGGTTCCTGGATCACCACCCCGAGGACATAACGGTGCGTGTCGTACAGCGGTGAGACGAAAGCTCCGCCCGGAAAGCCTTCACCCTCGGCAACGGTTTCGATCTGTCGCACAAGATCACCGTTCTCCGTGTTGTAGCGGTAGATGGCGCCGCCGCCGTCCTCGGATTCCCGGTTGTGCACATAGAGGCAGGCTCCGTCCGGATCGGCTGGATTCCAGGCCATACCGACCACGCCCTCAAGATTGTGATCATCAACGATATCAACCACTTCCCCGTCGCGATTCACCTTGTACCACGAATCATCTCGATCACCGATCCAGAAGACATCCTCCTCAGGGACATAGGCAATGGCCCGGTTGACATCCAGCAGGTCATATTCCAGATCCCACTCGCGGGTGTTGCCGTTCACGGGGTTGATCTCATAGATACTCGGATCGTCCGAGCCGTAGATAAAGCGACCGTCATAAGCAAGATCACGCAGTCCCCAATCCTGGATCATCCAGTTGGGCATTCCCACGTTTTCGATATATTGTCCGTCGCGATGGAAATAGTACAGGTTACAGGCTCCGGCCGTGAAATCGCCGGCGGAGGCGACAAGCCTGTAACCGGCCGGAGTGTGGTCTTCAAATCGAATAAACTGGGCTCCGAGGAAATATTCCTCGCCCGTCGCGGCAGTAATATCATAGGTATCGATCAGTTCCCAGGCATCGCCTCGTTGCGGTATGCCGTGCCCCCTGTCGGGATTTCCCATGCCGGGATGGTAATTCATATAGATCTGGTAATCGGTGTCCTCGTCGAAATCGTTGGTGATGGTGATTTCGACCTCGGTCGTCTCGTCGAATCCCATCTCCTGTTCGAGGTCTTCGATCGGGTCGCCGTCCATCCTCAGCGACAGATGCGAGTCGTACGGATCCATCATCACCGGAAAGCTGTTGTCCTGCATCGCCTGGACGTTTATGACCATGTCGACCGATGCGAATCCCACCTTCTCCACATGAAGGGGATTCTCTCCGGCGGGCACAGCGTTGAGCCACGGCGTGCGCCCGGTCGCGTCCGTGTAACCCGACCAGACGTCCTCTATCTCGACGAGCGCGCCGGCGATCGCCATCTCACCCTCATCCCTGACCCTTACCTGAACACGACCGACGTCCGGGGCGAAGAGTGTCAGATCATCGATGAACCAACCGGCGTAGGGACGGAAGTTGCTGTCATCAGATCTGAAGTTCAGCCGGATTCTGACCCGCTGACCGACATAATCGTCCAAGTCGAAGTTCACCGCTTCCCAGCCGTCGGTTGCGCCGGAGAATCCCGCGTGACCGTCGAAGGCGAAGATGGTCTCCTCGGGATACCCGCCGCGTGGTGCGATTACAGCCCATCGCTCGCCGCCGTCGGTTGAGATTTCAACCCTGCCGCCGTCCCAGCCGGCTTCCATGTCCATGTAATGATTGAAACTCAGCCAGGCATAATCCATATCCTCGAGGTTGACAGGCGGCAGATTCAGGTACCAGTCAGCCAGGTCGGGGTAATCTTCATTCATCAGGGTTCCCCAGGCGCGTTCACCACTCGCCGCGCCGAACTCCGGCCCCCCCCACTCCCAGGCATCCGCCTGCGGCGATGAACCCAGACCGCCGTCATCATCCTCGAAGTCAAGGGCAAACGGGGCATCAACGGCTCCCACCGGCGTGACTGTAATTGGACCCGCCGGTTCGGACTCGCCATCTGGATCAACGTACGCCGCGCTGACGGCAAACTCATAATCCCGCCCGTTTTCAAGCTCTATCGCCGTGTACCGGTGCGCGTTGGTGAAATCGTAGACCTCGTCATCGAGGTAAATACGGAATCCTTCGAGCTCATCACGTCGCGGCATATCGTCAATATCCCGATTGATGCGGGTGATTTCATCTCTGGCGGTGAAAATTCTTTCACATGCGCCGGCATCGGGTTTCCCACCGCTCCGCGTATCCGTCAGGCGGATGATCTCACGCTCCCGCTCCAGCACCATCCTCACGCCGCGCTGATCGAGCCGCGGCGCGACCCAACTGAGGGTGACTTCGCCATCCCCCGCTTCAGCCCGCAGATCCGCAGGCGGAGGAAACTCGGGAGGCGGCGAGCGGAAAAAAGAGACAATCCTGCACATCAACCGGCGTTTGGTGCCCTGATTACCGTCCGTCAAGGCGCCGTATTCGAACGATGCGCCGATCGCATGGTAATCCTGGCCTTCGTATGACACCATTCCGACAAACTGATCATCTCCCTCGCGAAAGGTGAAAACCGCTTCCGCACCCGCGCGCGGCTCAAGGTGATCAACGCTCTCGTTGGCAAAAGCCCTGTAGCCGTTGAACGACAGCCCTTCGGCGAGGCTGCCCCGCAGACCCTCAACCGGCGGTTCAAGGCTGCCGCCGTCGGCGATGCCACCGATGCCGAAGAGGGGATGAACGTCGGTGACGTCATCGCGACTCCACGTGTCCGACCCCTCCATGTAGAGAGCGCCTCCGCTCCGGAGGTAGGCGGCAAGTATCTCCCCCTCCCGTTCGCTCAACGGGTGGTAGTCTTCACCCTGGTCGCCGTAATTGCCGAGGTTCACAAACACGCCGTCGAACCGTTCCAGATCAGCGGGCAGAGCCTCTTCATCACCGAGGCGCAGATGCGTAACCGAATGACCCAGTCCGGCCAGCGTCCGCTCCTGGGCATCCCCCGAAGCCGTGCTGGTGCCGGCATCCCAGACCATGTATTCACCCGGACCGTATCGGCTGATGAAAAATGCACTGTTGCCCGCGATATCTTCACCGTCACCGTTATACCTGATCGTAAATCCCTCTTCCCCATCAGCACCCTCCACACCGACAGTCCCCAGGTCCAGGTCGAAGGCTTCACCGACCGTCGCATACTGCATTATAATATCGCCGGTCGGTTGGAGTAAAACCTGCATGGTAACAGTGTTGGCGGGTGCATGTCCATCTTCGTTGCGCTCGGCGACAGCCGCGTACTGTACCACCAGCATGCCGTTGCGTCTGCCCCAGTAAACGGCACCGTCAGCCCAGAGCGCCTGTGGATCCAGATCCTTCCAGAAAAGTGCAATGATGTTATCGGGATTCTGAGCGTCGGGGAGATCCTGGTTCACGGCGCTGCCGTAACCGCGTGGAGGCCCGAAGCCGATGAATCCGTTGGAACTGATCCAGAACTCCTCGTAAAGACGCCCGAAGAAAGGAAAGGCGAACCCGATCGGAAAGGGGCCCTGAAAATCGTTGTCGTGGATATCCTCAAGCCTCGCGCCGATGTCCTCGATCTCCAGCCAGTTGAACTCGGTCTCAAACAGGCGGTAATCAGGATCATCCCGCTGAGGATCACACAGGGCAGGGACTGTAGCTATGATCAGGAGTAAAAATAAGATGCTGTGATTTCCCAATCGGAATCGCGGCATGGAATTTCCTTGTGAAGGTGATTTTCGAATGCTTGGACGGCAACCGTGAATTAAATTTCACGATCCAAGACTGGAATATAATAAATATTGTCGGTGAATGAAACCGGCTTCATCATATATCGGCGAAAAAATCGGCCGTTGAAACTAATGAACACAATAGTAAATCCCGGATATTTATGCGGCCGGTTAAAGCTGTATTGTCACGCTGAACGCAGTGAAGCATCTCAAGCGTTGTCAACATTAGATTCTTCACTTCGTTCGGAATGACACGGCTTCGTTCAGGATAACATGTTGAAATGCCGACTATAAGCTGCCCCCCGTAACCATAACCGCACCCTTTGATACTTCACCTGACGAGCAGCAGTTTGGCTCGTCTCGAGCGTACGCCGTCACTTAAACTCAGCAGGTAAACCCCGCTCGCCAGGTCGGCGGCGTTACAGCTGAAAACATGACCGCCCGGCTCCAGATTGATCCCTTCGAAGCCGTGCACCCTTCTGCCGGTAAGATCGTAAAGCCGAAGCGTGACCGCTCCCACAGCCGAGTATCTGACATTGAAGGTGTTATTGAAAGGATTCGGATAGACGCTTTCAAGCTTGAATGTTGCGGGGCTGACCGGATTATCATCAACTTCAAAGGGTGTTCCGGTCAACCTGATGTGATCTATGAACCAGCCCTCCATTTCAACGGCGTTGTCGGACACGAACCGGAACCGGACCCCGAGTGTCCCCGGCGGTCCCTCGATCCGGATGCGGTCTGTTCGCCAGTCAAATTCACCGTTCCAACACATCCCGCCGGGAAATGAGCCGTTGTCAACCGCAGTTCCGTTGTAGCCGCCATCCGGCAGCGCCAGCTCCCAGCCGTCACCGCGGTTGATCTCGATCATGCCGCCGTCGTAATTCCCTTCAGCAGCCATCCGGTGACGCAGCACCAGGATCACATCATCTTCGAACATCATCAACGGCAGCTCCAACGCGGCGTCGGCATGAGGCAGGTACAACGAAGAATCCGCACCGCCGAAGGCGATGCCGCCCGTTCCGTCACCGGCGTCCCCGCCCCAGCGCCAGGAATTGTGATACCCCGGACTGATCGGATAACTGTTCAACCAGACCGGCTCAATATCCAGGGAATCGTCAAACGACATCTCCGCTGACAGCGGCAGGATGAACATCCCCCCTCCCCGACGCACTGTATCGCTGAACACCGTTGCACACAGCAGAACACCGCGCCCGACTTCAGGTACATCCGTCACCCGGTACCCGATCGGCCGGGACAGACCGATCGACCCCGGATCCACGCCCGACAGATCTGCTTCACCGTCCCCCGGTAAAACCAGACTGTCCAGAGATTGAACGACAACCCGACACCCATCCGGCAGATCGTCCCCGCCGATATTTGTGAGAGCCAGCGTTAAGCTCCCTGCTTCTCCAGGTCCAACCCAGCCGTCGTGGTTGCCTTCCACCTCGGCGAAATGAAACCCGACCGGTCTCAACTCCGGGCTGAATATCTCAAGATATATCCGGTCATACCAAGGCTCCGCGCCGTGTGGCGTCATCCTGGTCAGCAGCTCGGCCCGGTGCCGGTCCGGGCAATTTTCAGCAATGGATAATCTTAAACCGTCCACCGGGACGAACTCGTCAGGATTCAGCCCGTCGAAACGCCCCTCACCCTCGGTTACTTCCACGTAAGGATCATCGGAGCTCAACAGAAGATCACCGCTTCCGACGGCATTCTCGGAACGATCGGTAAGTACGATCACCAGATCGATCGATTCACCGGCATCGGCTGAACCATCACCATCGCCACCGTCTTCATCCTGGATAATGGACTCATGCACCCTGAGTCCCAGCGAGGGCTTCAGCGTGGGATCACCGAAATAGGTCATGCCGTAAAACCAGGAGCGCGACCAGTTCTCGTGCCCCGGCTGGTTGCCGTGCCGGGTGAACCACTGCCGGAACGCCTCGCCAAAGCTGTCGCCGTCGCCAAGGCGGCCGTAGTAGTCGTCGAAATACAGCATCGAGCCGGTCTTCGTCGATCCTACGGCGCCCAGACCGCAGGGACCTCCCAGCGCATACAGCGCCCCCATGGGAAGATTGGTCGCCAGGTTCATGTTTGAACAGGCATAAAGGTTGTAAAACATGACATCGGGCGAAACGTCGTCCCGGAGGTGGCGGAAGCGGAAGTAGTCCCGTGCGTGGCGTCCGTCGATCCAGAATATGTGCGTGTCCGCGGTCGAATGCACACACACCTGAACCAACTCGTAGCCGTCGCTCTCAAGCTCGCGACTGTAGTTGGCGACCGAGGTCGAATCCGGCTCGGCCACCGTATTGACCAGACCATAGGTCAGGGAAACATCGTCCCCCCATTCGTCGGAATATTCGACCCAGTCATCGTCTATATAGCTCAGCGCGCGGTGGGGGAGGGTCAATTCACCGGTTCGATATCGATGCACCTTTTCAAGATACGCCGAAACAACGGCCTCCTCATCCAGTCGGCTCATGTTATAAGCGGGCAGCCGCCCGACCCAGATATCCGGCTGCCATGAACCCGCATGTACATCATACACGCCGTTGCCCGACGTATCCTGCCACACACCGTCGATGTCCATGAAAAACAGATCAACCGGAAACTGGACGAAGCGCGGATTGTCGGGTTCATCCTCGTCATCGAAGTATTCCTGCAGCTCAAACCACGCCAGCGGCAGCTCGCCGGCAAGGATAACCCCCGCCAGATCCTCACCGCCCTCTTCGATCAACAGCTCCTTGAATTCAGCCGGTGTACCGCCCTCCACGTCGAGCAGTGTAACGTCAAACCCCCGCTCGCCGAGATCGTCCGCAAATTGGTTGAAGCCTTCATCCAATTCGTTCAACAGCTGGTGATTGACCGCCAAGACCACGGCTCCTTCCTGGTCCCTGTCGTTCCACCGGCGCTCAACGTCATGCAGAATCAACCTCCTCTCGGGAAACCTCGCCAGGTAATCGGTCCGGGTCGGCAACGGCGTACCGAGCAGGTTGCGGGTGACCGGAATGTCCCTTTCATCAGGGGTGCGTGCCTGAATTTGACGGGAGATCATCAGGAATAGAATCAGAAACGACGCTGTAAGGATGGATTTCAACATGGAAATATGATTGGCTGTCCCCGCATTTGAAGGCTGATATTGTAAAATAGTACGATAATGAGGTGGAATTTGTGACGCCGGTCATATATGGATGAAAGAAACACTCGCTAACTACCTGTCCAACTGCTTCTTGATCTCCCTTCGCTTTCGTGAAGCCGCGCTGAGCATGGCCCAGATCAATACAACTATCAACACGAGAACCAGTGACGATGGTATCCGGCTGTCACTCTTTTCACCGCGATCAGACCACTCCGGCATGGGATAAATATATCCGTCCGCGGCAAACTGGAGGGGCCACACGGTCACCCACCTGTCCCCGCGAAGCTGCACGGCGCAGGTATTCACCCGGTTTTGATTGGTGAAGCCGCGGTAGGTTTCAAACTTCACCCTGCCCAGCGCGGTAACCATATCGGTCTGCAACAGGCTGGCGCGGAAATCTTCTCGAGACACCGTGTCAACCCGGTTTAGCGCATCCTGGATCACCTGTATCGCAGCAAAGGCTTCAGCCGCATGGTAGTCCGGCGGCTCGGTCGTTCGCTCCTGATACATCCGGACAAACTGTTCAACCCCCGCATACGGATGCGTGAACCACCAGACCGCCGGCCCGTAGCTGTAATCAGCGGCTCCCTGGGCGGCGGATATTATTTTTCGATTAACCTGTTTGACGGTACCGACCACAAACGCCGCCGGTGCAAACCCGGCATCCCGGCAACGGCGCATAAACCTGGCGATGTCTCCCGTATTGCCGAAGAGCCAGACGATCCCCGACTTCAGATGCCTGATCTCCGTCAACTGCCGGCTGAAATCGTTCTCACCGGCGACAAACGACAGATAGTCAACCTTTCCACTCCACTTGCCCGCCAGGTCCCGCTTTATATCGTTGACCGCATCCATCCACTGCGGTCGATCATCATACAGAACGACGATATTGCTGTGCACACCGGCCACCGTCACCGCCCACCCGATCAGACCATCGTTATAATCCGAAGTAGGCGGAGCCAGACGAAACACATATCTGCCGGCTCGACGGGTGAGCGTATCAGCCGACGCAGAGATGATCAGGTACGGGATCCGGTGCAGCTCGGCGACGCGGGTAATCGCATCGCAGCAGGCGCTGGGATATCCTCCCGCCAGGGCAATGACATCCGGCGACTCCGCCAATCGCTCCGCTGCAACCCGGGCGCTGTCGGGGTTGTTGTAATTATCCGCGAAAACCAGTTCGAGTTGAGATCCGTCTTCAGGCGCGCTCACATCCAGCGCGGTCTCGAAGGCGAACCGTTCAAGGATGGCGATCCCAGCGTGAGCGCCGGTCTCGGGGAGTATTACGCCGATTTTCGTCGCCGCCTGCAGGAGACCGGCAGTGGCGAAAAAACATGATAAAATCAGGCTGACCAGCCCGATTCGCCGATTAATCACGGATAAGCCCTCTAACTGTTGGGAGTGGTGAAGGGATGCGATTTCGCTTTAGCCTAAACCAGCCAGTCAAAGTACTGTCTGATAAAGAATATGATTGAACCGATAATGGCAAGGTCGCTGATCTTCCCCCAGAGGTTGTGGACGGTCAGGAGAATGTTGTAGCCGATGCTGCAGATCACGAGAATACCGATACTGATCGTACCGATCTTCCGATAACGCTTGAGACTGGTAATGCCGAGCCGATCCATGTAGAGTCGAAAACGAACGTCCTCGGTCATGCGCGCGTCGAGGAAAAGCCCGACAACCGCCCAGCTGAACGCGAGGAAAAAGCTCGTGACCACCACGTAGGAGGGAAAGTACAGGAAGAAAAGTCTCGGTTTCAACCAGTAGAGACAGAAGACAAATGCGACAACCAGCGTGATATTGGTCGTCTTGCGTATGTTGCGAATAACCAGCCGTTCCTTGATAATGAAGTCAGAACCGCTCATCGAACGCAACGGCAGGTTGATCTTCATTACCATATCGAGGATCATCCCGCCGAAGAAGATGAAGATGATGGAGATCAGAAGATTATCGCTCAGGTAGGTCACCAGAAAATCCCTGCCCAGGATTACCTCGATTACTCCGATAAGACCAAGCGTGATCCCGAACCAGACGCTCCAGAATATGGCACCTTTCTGGTTAAGGTATTCGGTGAGGTGTTCCTTGAGATAGAAGAGCTTACCGGGTTCAGGAAGCTTTTCGCCACAACGGGGACACTTCCAGGATACCGGTATTTTTGTAACATAAGTATGGCAGTGAGGGCATTTCATCGCGGTTCCCGTTCTGTTGGAGACATAACCTCAGTCTACGGTATTCGACCTTGTATACTGAATACTAAAGTTAACATACTGAAGACAAAATGCAAGCCTGGAACGGTTCGAGTGAGATTTTCGTTAAAGCGATCCTGATATGCCGAAGCGATGGACAGTGCCCAATGCGCCCATTGTGGCGTAGGCATAGTTGAATTTATACCTCCGGATCGGTATCCCGATACCGAAGGATGTTCCCGCCAACAGGTCGTTCTGCTGGCCTACCCGCAGTCCTTCACCCCGGCTGCGGTATCCGATCCGAAGCTGGAAGGAATCATTTAGTAGTTCCGAATATATACTGAATTCACCACCCAAACCAAACGAGAATCCCGGTTTGCCGGGCAGGAATTCCGCTTCCCATTCCCCCTCGCCCTCGCGACCGAACATCAACGCCGTATTCAACGTCAGGGGAAGATGACGCAGCTTCGACGAAAGACCGACCGACAACTCGGTGGGAAGGGGATCTGTCCCGTCGCCGTAACCGCTGAACTGTTCCCCCCAGTTCCGTAAAACCAGGCCCAAGTTAACACCCTGCCAGCCGGGTTCGCAGGTTAAGCCGATGTCGACCGCCACGCCCGACGCGTCATAGGGATCGATCGTGCCCCAGATAAACTTGACCGCGCCCCCCCAGGCGAACATCCTGTTGAACCTGCCTGCACAATATCCGACAAAGACGTTCTCGCTGGCTTGAAAGGTCGCACCGGTCGCACCGACACCTATTTCAGAAACGTCATTATCCCCGTAATCGAATGTAGTAATATAGATTCCCAGCGTATATCTATCCTTGACTGACTCGGATAGAGCCAACCGCCCGCTCCACATATCCATCATGTGAGAGGCGTATGATACACTGATCATTCGTCTCCCGTCGGCGGCGCAGGCGGGATTGAGCAGCGCCCCCTCAGACCATTCATTCTCACTCAGCGGCGCGCCGCCCAGCGCGAGGGCGCGCGGATCGGTAAGCTCCATCAATACCGGGAAGCTGGTTCCGCCGGCGGCAAAAGACTGTTGCGCCAGGGCTGAAACCAGCAGCAGCACGAATACAGAACGAAAAAAACTATCCCGGAACGATCGGTCCACCGAAATCATCTCCTTCACCCTCTTCCTCCTCTTCTTCAAGCCATCTCCTGAATTGTATGCGACGGCGGATAAAGACGACCAGCACCGCCAGTGATCCAAGCAATACGATAAACACCCATATCATGTAGTCGATATCCAGTAGAACAGCGAAACTGTACCGCTTGCGGGCATACTCTATCCACTCCACCTGCCAGAATTCGTATTCAACGCCGGCAGCGGCCAGGAACGCGTCATCGAACTCCTCCCCCTTACCGACACGGTCAAGCAGTTGTACGACCGTCTCCCAGCCGAACTGGCTGATAAACCTTGCCGCCGCCGAACGCGCTTCGGAATATGCCAGGTCAGCATCGCCGGACGAGAAGTTCATGACATCATCGGCGCGCGGCAGCCCCATCAACCGGTTGGAAGCGGCGGCGCGGCCCAGCCTTCCCAGCGATCCATGCCTCGATTCGCCCGACAGCACCTGGCACAGACCCTCCTCGAACCAACGGGGCAGGTAATTGTCACCGATGATCTCATGTATCAATATATGTGATAATTCGTGCGCAGCCAGCACCTCAAGCGGGACGCCCTGCCCGAAAAACAGCGGCGTCTTCAGAATCACCGTGTTGCGTCCCGGAATGGCGATACCGCCGGCCCAGCCGGGCACTCGACCGTGCGTCAGGTTGTTGAAATCTTCGAGCGTCAGCGTCAGGTATATATTTACGGTCTTATCCAGCTTCTTGTTTAGACGGGCTTCAATATAACTTACCTTCTGTCGCAATTCACGGTCAAGATTGTCGATTAATTTCCTGTCCTTCCCGTAATAATAGTACTTATATGGCGGACGATCATACGGCCGGGCATGGGATATATTGTAACCCAGCGTTAAAACAGCGATTGTTATAATATAGATGAATGATGGCTTGATCAATGAAGCCATATCAAATCTCAGCCGGGTCGACATCTGCAATAATCTTAATATCCTTGTAGTTGCGTTCAACTTTCCGAATCGCATCCTGTAATCGCGCCTTGACATTCCTGGCTGCAACCCTCTTCCGCCGCGGCAGCTTGAGCAGCAATTTTTTTCGGTACAGGTTCTCAATTCTTTCAATGGGCGGCGGAGCCGGACCGAGGATTTCACAGTTCAAGTTTTCACCGATCAGCGCCTCCCGCAGCGAAAGCGCCGCCTTCCCGACATTTTCCCGCTCCGAACCGCGCACCAGTATACTGATCAGGTCGCTGTAGGGTGGATAACGAAGCTCGTTTCTGAAATGAATCTCCTCATTGAAAAGCTTCCGGTAGTTATGCTCCTGTACCCAGCGCAGCATCGGATGAGTGGGATCCCATGCCTGAATGACCACCTCACCGGCGCCGGCGCGGCCTGTCCGGCCCGAAGCCTGCGTCAACAGGCGATAAGCCTTTTCCATTGCCCTGAAATCCGGGCGCAGCCATTCAAGATCCGCCGACAGAACGCCCACCAGCGTCACACGCGGGAAGTCATGCCCCTTGGCGACCATCTGGGTGCCGATCAGAATGTCGAAATCATGCCGGGCAAACCGCGCCAGTATCTCCTGGTGCGCACCCCGACCGTGTGTCGTATCGACATCCATCCTTCCGACGCGGGCGTCCGGCAGGAGCAACTCAAGTTCGCGCTGCAGTCTCTGTGTCCCCATTCCGCCGTAGGACAACCTGTGACCGTGACATTTGGGGCAGGTGTCGATGACCCGCTGTACATAGCCGCAGTAATGACAAACCAGCTTCTGACCGACCCGGTGATAACGCAGCGTTATATCGCAGTTGGGGCAGGTCGCCACCTCGCCGCAATCGGGACAGCGGATGACGGTGGAGAAGGCGCGCCGGTTGACGAGGATGATCGCCTGCTCGTCTCTCGCCAGGCATTGGCGAAGGCTCTTCTCAAGCCTGGGACTGATACCGCGCCCCTTCGCATCGATTCCCCATTTCACCACCCAGACATCCGGCAGGGCTCCATCGCCGTATCGTTCCCTTAATTCAAGTAGATGGTAGCGTCCCTCCCCGGCGTTCTTATAGCTGCAGACATCCGGCGTCGCCGAACCCATCAGAACCGTGGCGCCGCAGCGGTAAGCCCGGTAAAGCGCGGCGTCGCGGCCATGGTAGCGCGGCGCCGGCTCAGACTGCTTGTAGCTGTCGTCATGCTCCTCGTCGATGACAATCAGTCCCAGGTCACGTACGGGAGCAAACACGACAGACCTCGGCCCTACCACTATCCTTGCCTTCCCCTTTTCGATCATCCGCCAGACATCCCGACGCTCGACCCGGGAAAGTCCGCTGTGCGACACGAGGACATCCTCGCCGAACCGTCGTCGCATACGCCCGGTAAGTTGCGGGGTCAGTGAAATTTCGGGAACCATCACGATTACGCCCCTGCCGAGCGCAAGCGCTTCGGCTATAGCCTCGAGGTAAACCAGGGTTTTGCCGCTGCCGGTCACCCCATGGAGAAGATAGGTCCGGTACTGTCCGCGCTCAATGGATTTCCGCACCAGATCAACAATTTCCGCCTGCTGTGATGTAAGCTCCGGCGTACCGGCGGCAGTCTCTTCCAGACCATCCTGAGCGGTGCTCAGCCTGCTGTCATCGACCTGCGATCGATCCACCCAGCCCTTTTTCTCCAGGGTGCGCATGATCATCGTGAGACCGGGCTGAATCCTGCCGAGTTCCCTTGACGTGATGCGCCCTTCTGCTCCGGCGAGTATCTCCACCGCCCGCCGCAGTCTGCAGGCGTTGGCGGGCAGATCCGCCGCCGCCTGATCGTAGCTGACGGCTCCCGTCCATTGCCACTGAACAGTTACGGATGACCGCACACGTCGCGGCTCAAGCTCCGTCAACTCCACCCAACCGAGGCGGGAAAATCTCTCAAGGAGGCTCACCCCCCGGGAAAACCGTCGTTGAATCTGTCCCCGGGTCAGCGGCTTTTCCCTCAGCTCACGCCACAAATCCGCCGCCGGGCCGGTCTCGTCACGGAAAAACAGTTCACCGGCGCCTTTCGCGGTCAGCCTATAGGTCGCCTTGGCGGAAGCCTTCAACCCGCTCGGCACGGCTGCGGCGATGGCTTCGCCCCAATCGCACATGTAGTAGTCGGCGATCCAGCGCGTCAGATCCATGACATCCCTGGGAAGCAGGGGTGAACTGTCGATCGGTTCGCGGATGTCCCGCAGCCCCGGGCTGTCCGGACCGGTGAAGATCCGGGTCAGGAACCCGATCCGTTGACGCCTGCCGAACGGCACGCGAACGCGTATACATTCGCTAAGCCCCGTCATGCTGCCGGGTACGCGATAGGTGTATCCACCTGTCGGCTGATCCGCGAAATGAACCTCGGCAAGCTCTGTCTTTTCAGAAGCTGGCATGAGGCAGCAACCTAATCATGGTTCCCTCGAACCGGTGTACTCCCCCGCCGCCGTTAATCACAGTAGTTTCTGGAGCACGTATCCGGTTGTCAGCAGGATGCCGGTCAGCAAATGGGTCATTATGGTTCCGGCACATGACGGCGTCAGAGCCGTTACGTTATCGTAATTGGCGAGGGTATTGCGGGCGGCTTTCAGGGCGAGCGGTATGGTCAGAAGCCCCAACAGTACCCACAGGTTGCCGAAGATAAACGCCAGCAGAAGGATACTGAGATAGTTCAGGATCATCAGCACGGTATAGCCGGTCGCCGCGCGTTTCCTGCCCAGCCTGACCACCCAGTGGATCTTACCGACCGCTTTATCGGCTTTATAATCCGGGAATTCGTTGATATAGAGCACCAGTGTAATCATGAAAGCGATCGGCAGCGAAGCGATCACCACCTCCAGGTTCAGCGTCTGAGCCTGCACGAAATAGGCTCCGTTGACGCAGCACAGGCCGAAAGCCAGCGCGATGGCGAGCTCTCCCGCACCGCGACCGACCAGGTTGATTCCCGGCGCGACGTACAGGACACCACAGGCGACCCCGATCAGACCGATCCAGAAGATGGTCATCCCTCTCAGCCACGTCAGATACAATCCAAGTGAAATCCCTATTAAATAAACTGTTATCGAGATTATCAACATCCCTTTCGGGGTAAGCGCACCGGTTTGGATCAAGCGACTGCCGCCGGTGAACGGTCGGATGAATTCCTTGTTCAGTTCATCGTTGCGGTTGTGATGATCGAAGTAATCGTTGATGGTGTTGGCTCCGGCGTGCAACGCCACGGCACCGACCAGGGCCATGAAAAACAGTCCCCATTGGAAATCAAAACCATGGTACCAGGCGATCACGCTGCCGAGTATGACCGGTACGATGACCGCGGTAAAGAAAGGCGCCCGAAGCGATGCGAATATTGTTTTTACGTTCATTAATGGTTCCTGAAATACTTTTCCCAGAAGGTGGGTCAGACATTCCTGTCTGACTCATTCATAATCCATTGCGCCGTGTGGCCCGGGTAGCTCCGCTACCCGGGTTTCAACTGTCATCCCCGCCTTTTTATTCATCATCCATTCTTTTCCATTCGTCATCCCCGCCTTTCTATTCGTCATCCCCGCTTTCCCTCGTCATCCCCGCGCACGCGGGGATCCAGAATCATCCTACATCGTTATAATATATAGCATTAATTTTGCAAAAATAATGAAGCAAGCCGCTCAAAACAACTCCTCAACGGCAAACTTGCCCACCTTCCAACAGGAAACCAGGCTCTCCCCCGCCCCGGGCATCAGTTCAGGTTCATTCTCCCGACAGTTGTCATCGGCAATGGGACAGCGCGGGTGGAATTTGCACCCGGAGGGAAATTCCAGCGGACTGGGTACTACGCCTTCGATCTGGTACAGTCGATCCTTTTGTAAGCCCATCCTGGGAATGGCGTGCTGCAGACCGATTGAATAGGGATGCTGCGGATTGTGAAAGACATCGCGGGCAGTGCCGGCTTCGACCACCTTGCCGGCATACATCACCACGACCCGGTCGGCGATCTCGGCAATAACCCCCAGATCATGGGTGATCATGATTATCGCCATCCCGAACTCCTTCTGCAACCGGCGCAGCAGGGCAAGGATCTGCGCCTGTATCGTGACATCGAGGGCGGTGGTCGGTTCGTCGCAGATGAGCAGACTCGGATGACACGAGAGCGCCATGGCGATCATCACCCGCTGCCTGAGTCCACCGGAAAGCTGGTGCGGATATTCATCCAACCGCCTCTCCGGATCGGGAATGCCCACCAGCTTGAACATCTCCAACGCCCGTTCCCGCGCGGTCTCAACGGATACTTTCTGGTGCAGCGTCACCGCTTCAACGACCTGGTCACCACAGGTGAAGACCGGATTCAGCGAAGTCATCGGTTCCTGAAAGATCATGGCGATATCGTTGCCGCGGATGCGTCGCATCTGATCTTCCGGCAGTTGCAGCAGATCGACTCCGTTGAAGTAAACCTCACCGCCCGCGATCTCACCCGGCGGAATCGGGATCAGGCGCAGTATCGACAGGCAACTGACCGTCTTGCCGCAGCCGGACTCGCCGACGATACCGAGCGTTTCGTCCTTATCCACCTCGAAGGACACGCCGTCCACGGCGCGGGCTGTACCGTCATCGGAATGAAAATATGTGCGTAAATCCTTTACTTCAAGTAATTTCAACACAGCTAATCATCCTGGATAGATGTTAGATGAAAGAACAATCATAATTTATAATGTGCATGTGAACAGGACTTGCATCTTTTCAACCTTCATTTCAATCCGAGGCAAACGCCCGGCATTCCCTGACCAACGCCGCCGTGTCAAGTCCGAACATGGCGCTCAATTCATCCGGTTCCCCGGAGGTCGTAAACACTCTCCCGAGCGACAACCGCCGCATCGGTGTCGGTTTGTGCATCGCCAGAACCCCGGCGACGGATTCGAACAACCCCCCGGCGTACATGTGATCCTCCACGGTTATCACCCGCCCCGTCTTGGCCGCGGAGTTGATTATCATGTCGCTGTCCAACGGTTCGAGCGTGGATATGCCGATAACGTCGGCGAACCCGTCACCCAGCTCCTCGCTGGCTTCGAGCGCATTGTAAACCTTGTCGCCGACTGCAACGATCGTCACGCGCCCCCCTTCATGCAGATGATAGGCGCGGCCGGTTTCAAAGGGCGCCGGCTCAGGCAGAAAGACCGGCAGCCTGGGTCGGTTCAGCCGCAGATAGTAGAAGCCCTTCTCTTCAAAAACAACCTCCACCGCCCGCCGCACCTGCCTGCCGTCCCAGGGTGTTATAATCCTGAAATTGGGGATCAGGCGCATCCTCGCCAGGTCGGTTATGTCGTGCGCGGAGCCGCCGTCCGGGCCGACGGTGACGCCCGCATGACTGGCGGCTATCAACAGATGAAGATCATTACCCTGCCGAGCCGCGGCTCGGATGTGGGCGTAGGCATGGTGCAGAAATACCGCCATATCACAGGCGGCAACCCGGCGCTCAGCCATCGCCAGGCCGGTCGCCAGTCCGATCATGCCCGGTTCATTAATGCCGGCGGTGTAAAACCTGTCCGGATAAGCCTCTTGAAACCTCTTGCTGTAGGTGGAATTGCTCGTCCCGGCATCCAGTACGCACAAGTCCGACCATCTCTCGCCGGCGGCAACCAGCGCGTGACCGAAAGCCTCCCGCAGCGATTCTTTTCCGTATGTTTTCGTGATCAATTCCTCCGTGTGGCTTCCAGGCCATCGATGTAAGCCTGATACTCCTCCCCGGTCTGGGGAGGACGCCCGTGAAACCCCAGACGACCTTCATTAGCCGGGTCGCCGCCCTTGCCCTTGATGGTGTCGCAGATGATAACGGACGGTCTGTCCCCCTCATCAACCGCCGTACGATAGGCATTATCCAACGCGGCAAAATCATGACCGTCGACCTGCATGACATGCCAGTTGTAGAGCCGGGCAACATCCGCAATGGGACCGATCTCGACGGCAGCGTCCTGAGCCAGACTGTTATTGTTAAGAATCAGCGTAAAATTCGACGCCGCACCCAGGAAATGCGGGACCGAGAGCAAACCCATACTGACCGGTTCCTGGAACTCCCCGTCCCCCGCGATACAGAAAACCTGCCTTTTGACCCCCAACGCTTGTCCGTACGCCTGCCACAGACCGATTCCCAGGCTGCCGTTCGAGTTCTCCAAGCCGTGTTTCAGACTTCGCTTCGTATGACCCTGAAACGGCGTGTCGGGCCTTCTGAATCCGGCGAAGACCTCCTCGACAGGATAGTAACCGAGATCGGCGTTCACCAGGTATTGCAGCGGACAGGCATGACCCTCCGAGAGAAATATCCTGTCCCGCTCCCGCCAGGATCCATCGGCGGGATCGAACTGGAAGAAGTCGGAATACACCAGCGCCAGCCAGACTTCAACAAGGCTGAGCGATGTATCCAGATGCCCCGATTTAGCCCGGTACATCAACTCAATCAGGTTTTTGCGGATATGGTAAGCCTTCTCCTCAAGCTCTTCAAGTTTTACTTTAAACATTGTCGCTTTCTTGGGTTAAATCAAAGTAGTGACCAACTGTTGAACGAAAGACAAGTTTCGATGTAAAAAGCCATTATTTATCAAGTGAATAAAACCAGTAATTGCGGCCTGACCATCAGGTACATGGCTACCGTGGGAGCGGTGAACAGCAGGCTGTCGAATCGATCCAGAATACCGCCATGACCCGGCAGAAGCTCGGCGGAATCCTTCACCCCGCACTCACGCTTCAAGGCAGACTCGACCAGATCGCCGATCTGACCGAATAAACCGGCGCAAACGCCGACAGCAATCGCGATATCGAGTCTCACCAGTCCCAGCTTCCACCACAGCAGGCTGAATAAAATAGCCCCGAAAAAGCCGAAAACAAAGCCTTCGATCGTCTTTTTCGGGCTCACCGAAGGAGCCAGCTTATGCCTGCCCATCATCCTGCCGCCGGCGTAAGCGGCGGTGTCCCCGATCCAGATCGCTCCCCATACGCAGAAAGCCAGCCATTTGCCCTCCTCGGCCGTCCAGCCGCCGCCGTCCCAACCGCGGATGAACAGGAACCCTCCGATCAGGAGCGGAATATAGCATATCCCGCCAAACGTGGAGAGAATTTCATGATGAGATCGACCCTTAAGCAAGACCGCGACGGCAATCGCCAGAAAAGCCGCCACCAGAACCCAGGGCAGGTATTCGTAACCGATCACCCAGACAAGGACTACCGTTAAACCAGACCCCAAGCCCATCGCTTTCAAGGGATTCCTGTCGAGATTTGATAGAAGCCTGTAATATTCGCCCTGAGCGGCCAAGGCGATAAACGCGACCAGAAGCCCGCTCCACCAGCCTCCCAGCCAGGTCAATCCGAGTATCAGGGGAACTCCCCACGCCGCCACCAGCAACCTCGAACCGAGTCCTCCCTTTTTCATCCGTCTCCCAGCTTGATAATACGGATCCGAACCTCGGTCACCCCGTCCTGAATCAGGCCGATTCTGCGCGCCGCGCCCTTGGACAGGTCAAGTATCCTTCTTCCCTTGAACGGTCCGCGGTCGTTTATACGAACCCGGCAGCTCTTGCCATTGCTGAGATTGGTGACTTCGATAATTGTGTTGAAAGGCAACCGGCGATGAGCCGCCGTTAACCCGTTCATGTCGTACCTCTCACCGTTGGCGGTCTTTCTGCCGTGAAATTTCGGCCCATACCATGAGGCGAGCCCGGTCCAGGTCTGACCGACCTTGAAACGCTTATGCGGCGCCTTCTGATACGGTTCCTCGGCATATCGCGGCGCGGGCGTACAGCCGTGGATCAATAGAACCGCAGAAAAGACGAGGGTGACGAAACCGGAGCTGTTTTTCATCAGACCTCCAGGCGTCCGATCAGGTCGCTCAAGCGATCCACGCCGTGCCTTACGCAGTATTCGATCATCTCCTCGAGGATCCGCACCGGCGCATCATAATCGGCGAAGAGCACTGAGCCGAGTTGCAGTCCACTGGCTCCGGCAAGCATGAACTCGATGCCGTCAATGCCGTTGATTATTCCACCCGACGCCCAGATCGGCACATCGACGACCTGAGCTGCCTGCCAGACCTTCGCCAGCGCCACCGGCTTGAGCGGCGGACCGCTGTAACCACCGGTGACATTGCCGAGCAGAGGTTTGCGTGATTCGGCGTCGACAACCATGCCCGACAGCGTGTTGGTCAGGGTAAACGCATCCGCTCCCGCTCTGACGGCCGCTTCAGCGACCGGACCGATAACCGCGTAGTGCGGCGTCAGCTTTACGGACATAAACCTGCCGGTAACCGACCTCACCTCGCTGACAACCGCCGCCACGGCGTCGCGGTCGCCGCCGAGATCAAGACCGCCCCGCCTGACGTTGGGACACGACACGTTCAACTCGTATCCGGATATGCCCGCAACGCCCTCGAGCCTCTCCACCACGGCGACGAATTCCTCAACGCTGTCGCCGACCACGCTGACAAACAGCTTCGTCTCGTCAACCGGCAGAACACCGGCTTTCCCGGCGATGAAGCCGTCCACACCCAGGTTGGCAAGACCGATCGAGTTTATTATTCCGCCGGCCGATGTTTCGCAGATCCGCGGCGGCGGATTGCCCGGTCTCGGCTCCAGTGAGATTGACTTCGTTACCACGCCGCCAAACCTGGAGTAGTCAACGAGGCTGCGGAATTCATCACCGTAACCGAAAGTACCGGAGCCGGTCAGGAGCGGTGTCTGCAGATCAAGTCTCCCCATCCTGATACTTGTGTCCACCCTCACGATCGTCCTCCCGCATTCAGGTCGACCGCTGAAGCCCTGAATGCCGGTCCGTCGCGGCAGACAAGATAGTAGCCATCGCCGTCCGCTCTCGGAACCGCACAACTCTGACACGCACCGACGCCGCATCCCATCGAAACCTCCAGCGATATATAAGCGGGAATCGATCGGGAGACGCACACTTCCTTCAGGCTTTGAAGCATGGGAACCGGTCCGCAGCCGTAGACGACTATCTTTCGACGCTTCAGTTCCGTCAGGCGATTTTCCAACAGATCTATAACCGTACCATGATAGCCGATGCTGCCGTCATCGCTGGCTATAACGATTTTAAGGCGTTTGATTTCGACATCATCCACAGTCTGATGCGCGGACGATCTCATACCGAGCAGAAAATCATGATCAATGCTATTGACAAACTGGTTATCCATCAGCAACAGGGGAACCATGCCGATACCGCCGGCGACGAGAATCGGATATTGATCGGTCTCCGGCGCTGGAAACGGATTTCCCAGGGGACCTATCATGTCGATTATATCGCCGGGATGTTTGCCGGCAAGCAACCGTGTGCCGACCCCCTTGACGACGAAGATCAACCTGAGATAGTCGCCTCTGCACGGTCCGACACTTAACGGTCTGCGTAGAAAGGGATTGAAACCATCACTGACGCGGACATGAACAAACTGTCCGGCTCGACTGGCTCCGGCGATTGCAGGGGAATGAATGGTCATGTCCCAGACGCTCCCCGAGATCTTGCGAACCTGTTCGACAACCCCCTTTTCAGCGATGGGAGTGTTATTCCGGTCTGTCATCTTCACCAAATACAAACAGTTGTTTCATGCGCGTGGAGACTTTCTGCCCGTGATACCTGCCCGCTCTGTAGCGCAGTTTCTTCAACACCTTCCGGGCGGCCTCCTCAAACCCCATACCGGGAGGATCCACAGATGTCACCTCAACCTCGGTTATCATTCCGGTTTTATCAACCACGAATTGCATCTCGACCCTTCCGGCAGTTGCCTCAGCGCCCGGAACCGGCTTTGGAGCATAGGTTCTGACCAGATTTCTAAGCCCGGAAACACTGGTAAGCATCTGTGGCAGTTCGTCGACATCATCGGGCTCGAAAACCTTCTCGGGTTGAATGATTCCTTCATAATCCGCGCCCGAACCTTCGTCAATCAACTCCGGCTCAAGCCCGTTGTAAAGTTCGAAGCCCTGTTCCATTCCCTTTCCGGCGCTGTCCGGGCCGCCCGCCTGCCGCTCCCGGTCCGCCTCAAGTCTGCCCCGGGTTCTTGCCTTGGATATCCTGCCGAAGGATGTACCGCTGAATTGGTCGGCGATGGCGGCATAGAGTCGATATGCGGTCGAATCATCTCTCAGAGCCTCTCGCGAGAGATAAGCCTCCGCCAGCATGGCACGGGCGCGGACATCCGACGTTGAATCCGCGCGTTCGGCGACCTCGTGATATATTTCACGCGCCCGCGCCGGATCATCATCATCGAGCCAGCACGACTCCGCCTGATCCAGCAGGAGGCTCAAGCTGTCAACCTCTTGTGGTTCGATGGGAAGTCCGAGTACAATCCTGGCGCGGTCGGCAAACGGCCCATGCGGCATCCTCTCCAGAATCAGCCTGTAAAGTGAATCACGGCTCGCTGAGTCACCGCGTGCCTTGGCGATATATGCCAGCGAAGCAATCGAGCGGCTCCAAATCTCGCTGGAATCGTCAACAGCCGCACTTTTGCAGATGTAAAACTCGGCGCTGTCAAGATCATTGCGCTCGAACAGGTGAAACTCAGCCAGGTCGAAGTCCGCCTTCCGCAGTTGCTCCAGGCGCTGCAGATACAGTGAAGCGAGCGCGGTGGAATCCAGCGCGGAGACAGTGTCGTCAACCGCCGTTTTCGTGGAGTCGACGGTGGTGTCGGGCGCCGCCGGCAGTTTCTCCGCGAACCTGCTGAGTCGATTCCTGCGGGAGCGCTTCGACCGCCGGCGCCCGCCGGATTCCGCTGCACCCTTCCGGACGATGAGACTGAGTGAATCTACATAAACCGTGTCCGTAAACAGAAACTCCCTGTCGCGGTTCAAGGAGCTGTCAATTGCGTTCAATTGACTTTCCAGAAAACCGATCCAGTGCCATGAACCGTATAACGATTCAATCTCAGCCCTGAGCGAATCCCCCGCGGCAACCCATTCGGACGATCGCTCGGCGCCCTTGATCTCCAACAGGACTGAACGAGCTCCGGCCAGGTCATGCCACCTCTCCCACAACAACCGCCCCAATTCGAAGTAAGCCCTCGCAGCCAGCTCTCCACGCTTATTGGTTTCAACCAGGTTTTCCAGTCCTTTCCTCGCCTCCTCGTGGTTTCCCAGTTTTAGCCGGCAAAGGGCGACCTCCAATTCAATCAGGGGAAAGTCGTTGATGTAAGCCGCATCTCGCAACAACTCCTCGAGTGACCGCAAAGCCTCCTCCGTTCGGTCGAGTCGCCTCAGGATCACAGCCCTCTTGAGCGTCGCATCCAGCCTGACCCGGCGGGATGGATTGGAGTTCAGTATCTCATCATACAGGTCAACAGCTTCGGAGACTTTCTGCGTACGGTTCAGGCATTCGCCGATGTTTATCCAGGCAACATCGCACAGCCATTTATCGTCCGTACCCGAGTCGATTACCTTGTGAAACTGCTCCGAAGCCAGATCCCACCGCTCCTGTTCAAAGTAGTATTCACCGAGCGCCTGGTGTGCCTGAGCAAGCAACTCGGGTGAGGCTTCCGACATGAATATGTCCGCCAACACGAGGCGTCCCGAATCGGGCTGTGAAACCTTGAGCAGCGACATTCCCTTCCAGAGCAATCCCTCAAGAACCAATTCGGAGTCGGGGTATTTCTGGATCAATTCGTTGACTTTTTTAATGGATTTCCGATAATTTTCAACCCTGTAGTAAGCCTTTGCCAGCAGGAGCAGGGCATCATCCTCCCATCGGCTGTTCGGATGATACTCCAGCATCCTGCCTGCCGATTCGATGCACTTATCATAACCGGACGAAGACCTTCTTCCACCGGCTTTGGCTCTATCCTCATTCCCCGTAATTCTGCTCTTTTCAGCCTCGTTATAATACTTCTTGGCATTGTAAAAATAATTGTAATAGGCACAACCGGAGAGCAGGCCGACCAGCACAAGGACAATGCCGATTCCGACAGGAGTGTCCGATCCACCGGCGGAAAATACCCTTTTTAAGTTGACATCCATAGTTTATTGTTTTAACTTCATAAGTTCAGTTTATAAAAACAAAAGGATTAATTGATGGCACACCATAAATCAGCAATTAAACGGATAAAAACCAATCGGAAATCGAATCTGCGCAACCGGCATTACCGCACGTTGATGCGCACGTCGCTGCGTCGCGTCCGGGAAAGCAGCTCTCCGGAGACGCTTCAGGGGAACCTGCGTTCAGCCTGTGCCGTTCTCGACCGACTCGTCGGGAAAGGCATCATTCACCGCAACAATGCCGCCCGACGTAAATCCAAGCTGCATCGTATGGTCGCCAGCCGGCTCAATGAACCTCAAGCTTAGACAACGGTACTCTACGACGAGATATTGTAATTCGGCGCTTCATGGGTGATGATCACATCATGCGGATGTCCTTCCTTCACACCCGCCGCGGTTATCCTGATGAAGCGCGTCCGTTTCTTGAATGATCTGATGTCCGGGCAACCGCAGTAGCCCATCGACGCCCTTAACCCGCCCGTCAACTGAAAGATCGTATTCGAGAGCTTGCCTCGATACGGCACCCTGCCTTCAATTCCCTCGGGTACCAACTTTTCGGGATCGGCGTTTTCCTGGAAATAGCGATCGGCGGAACCCTTCTTCATCGCCGCCAGCGAACCCATTCCGTAGTAGATCTTGAAAGTACGTCCCTCCCAGAGAACCGTCTCGCCGGGCGCCTCCTCCATACCGGCGAAGAGGCTTCCCAGCATGACCGCGTCAGCGCCTGCCGCAATCGATTTCGCAATATCGCCCGAATACCTGACTCCACCGTCAGCCACCAGAGGCACGCCGCTGCCTTCGATGGCTCCCGCACAAGCCATCACCGCCGATACCTGTGGCACACCGATGCCGGCGATCACCCTCGTCGTGCAGATGGCGCCGGCACCGATACCGACCTTGATACCGTCCACACCGGCTTCAACCAGGTCCGCAGCGCCGGAGGCCGTCGCCACGTTTCCCGCCAGAATATCCGTTGCCGGGAACCGCGCCTTTATCTCCTCAACCGTGCGTATCACCCCTTCGGAATGACCATGCGCAGTGTCCACGGTGATGAGATCGACCCCCGCTTCCACCAGTCCGGCGACCCTGTCCATAGTTCCCGGAGCAACGCCGACCGCCGCACCGACGCGCAACCGGCCGTCATTATCCATGCAGGCGTTGGGGAATTTCTGTTTCTTCTGAATGTCCTTGGCGGTTATCAATCCCACCAGTTTTCCCCCGCCGTCCACAATCGGCAGCTTTTCGATGCGTTTCTTCTGAAGCACCTCCTTGGCTTTCTCGAGGCTCGTTCCCTCCGGTGCCGTAACCAGCGGTTCGCGGGTCATGTATTCCGATATCGGCAGGCTGGTATCCTCGGCAAACCTGATGTCCCGATGGGTCAACATTCCCACCAGTCTTTCCTCCCTGACGATCGGAATCCCGGATATCATGGTCTTGTTCATCACCTCCAGCGCATGTGACAGGGGAACGTCGGGGGGCAGCGTGATCGGGTTCGGGATATAGTGGCTCTCGGATCTCTTGACCCGGCTGACCTGGGATGCCTGTTCTTCGATGGTCATATTCTTGTGAATCACGCCGATGCCGCCCTCCCTGGCGATGGCGATGGCCAGCTCAGATTCGGTTACAGTGTCCATCGCCGCACTGACCAGAGGTATGTTCAGCTCGATGTTGCGCGTGACGTTGGTCCTGATGTCCACATCGCGCGGCAGGACACTCGAACGTCGCGGTTCAAGCAGAACATCATCGAAGGTAAGCCCAATGCCGACAAGCTTTTCCGGCTTGATTCCCTTCGATTCCCCGGTTTCAAAATTTCCGTTCATGTCTCTCATTATACTATCGTCTCCCAAAAAAATCCCCAGTAATCGGTAATCTGTCGTGTATATTCAAATCCAACGAAAAGAATGATAAGCAGAACAACCGGGCCGATGAACCAGAGAACATTCACCACAGCCATCGAACGACGGGCGTGCTGCATTATTATCGACATCAGCCGCTGATGAGACCAGGCGCTCAACAGAATGAGGATTGCCAATACCAGCCAGCCGATCGAAGCATCGAACAGTCTCTCCGAGAGCATGCCCACCGGCAGCAGACAGAGATAGCCCGCAGATGCCCAGGTTACATATGCAATCCCCTGCACCAGAGAGCAAGGCTTTCCCAGAATCTTACAGAGCAACACCGTTCGGATTGAAGCCAGCCATATCAGGATAAACACGAGGACCGAAAAGAAAGCCAGGGCTCGGGTTGGTTGCCACACCAGCGACGCCGTCCAGCGAAGCAGTTCGCTGTCGCCCATAAGGTAACCCAGCAGCCAGTCCATCGTATAGTCCCGACGGTTGTCAAAGAACCAGCCCGCTCCCAGCAATCCGAACCCGCCTGAGATCAACACCGCGACAAGCAGAGTCTGACCGCTCTGGGCATATCTGCGATCTCCGATGTCGTGGAAGAATCCCTTCGGAGAGGTGAACGTTCGACCGAGATTAAACTTCAAAAGATTGTTACGCCTGATGGCGACGAACAGAATAATTATCAGTCCCAGGCCGACCGCAATGATCAGCCCGCTGTCCTGGTGTGGTCGTTCACCCCTCGCCAACGGCTGCACACGTCCGGAAGCCCAGTACTCCCTGATTCGGTGATATGCCAGCCTGGGGTTGCCGCTCGAATCACAGATCCCGGTGGTGTAGAGGTTGCTTTGCCCCTTCAGAGGACTTGAAATTGACGGTACGACGCCTTCCCAATCAGTAAAATCACCAACAACGATCCCCACGCATCCCGGGACCTTTTCCCCCTGTCGGATCATGTTCAGCAGATAATCAGCCTGGCCGACTTCGGATGCAGGGTCGGCGTAGCCTCCCAGGTTCCCGGGTTGAACGGCTCGCCGGATACCTCCGATCATGAAAGGTCGGTCTCCACTGATTGCACCGATCCCGGCAGGCTCCTCCGCCCCGCTGAAGGGCGTCAGTTCCAGTATGGCGAAATCCAGCGGCGCGGCTGTAAACCGGTTCTTGAAAGGGAAGGACGCATAAACAGGTCGTTCATCGAGGTCGTGAACCAACTGCGTGAGCTGTCTATAATAGGACTGGTTTGAACCGTCCGGCGGGTTGATCTGCGAACCGATTCCCCATCCCGCTATACAGGTGAACCTGCCGTCCCTGCGAATCACGGCTTCCAATTGCTCCGATGCGGATCGAATCAGCTCCGGATCCGACAGAATCGGATCGGGAGCCTGAAAGATGGGTATCTCTTCGAACACCAACAGACCGTATCTATCACAAATATCCAGAAAAGCCGTTGAGGCAGAGCCCTGGAGAATACGCACCGCGTGGACGCCAAGCTCCTTCATCTTCACCACATCGGCCTCAAGTTGCTCCGGATCGGTCAGCGCCCCGTGCCCGGGCCTGACCTCGGGATAGCTGATGCACCTGAGCTGTAACCCCTGCCCGTTTAAGATGAAGCCATCCGGAGTCAGTTTCAGAGATCTTGCGCCGAACCTTGTCTCAAGACTGTGTCGGGTGTTCGAGGTGATGATTGAACCGCGCAGCCGGTATAACCACGGGGAGGTAAATATCCCCCAGCGAACAAGACCTTCCGCGGGCATCAATGAAGTTAAACGCAGCACACCGCCGGGGGGAAATTCGATATTGTCAAGCCGGCTGGACGCGATACTGTTACCGGATTGGTCGAGAAGGGTGAACTCCACCCGGACGCCTCCAGCCGTGGAATCTTCGCCCGGGTGAAACATCTGCCGCAGTTCGGCGTTGACCTCCAGTTCACTTCCGCTGTCAGCACCGGCTTCGATGAACCTGACGACCATGTCGGAGATGGAAACAAGGGGAGAGCTGACCAGATATATGTCCTGGTGAATCCCACCGTAGCGCCGCCGGGCATATATCCCGCCGGAAAGCGGAACGGTGCCCTTGCGGGACAACCTGTTATCAAGTGTGAGTTCGATCTCATTCTGAACGGAACCGAAGTGCAATTGCCCCGGGTTCAGAGCGAGCTGAAAGGAAAGTCCATCTCCACGGCGGGTGTCCAGATGTGCGTTGTTCAGTTTGACCGCGATGTACTCGGCGAACCTCTCCACCACCAGCCGATAGCTTCTGTTGCGGAACGAATCCGGCAGGAAAAAGGTCCGGGTAAGTTTCAGTTCACCCTTCCATCCATCCCAGCAGAACGGTAAATCGACCCCGCCGATCTCTCCGCCGTCGGATCGCCTTGCCTGCCAGCCTCCCGCCAGATTTACACGATAATCCCCGTCACCGGACGACCAAGCGCCCAACCCAGCCAAACCAACAACCGGTTCTCTCCCCTCCAGTATGCTCATGTCCGAAACCTTCGCGGCTGAGGTGACAGTCGTCAAAAGGGTCAGGATCAGCAGGCTGGAAAGGCTGCAGTAAAACCAGCGCCTTGGCAATTTTATCGCTCCGCAAAAGTGATCAGGTTTAATCTATTATATTAGAAAAATATTTGAGTAGAATCAACCCTTTAAGCCGGATCTGAATAGATGTGGTTTTATTTGTGAAGCGGAGGCGGATCGGCTTTTTATGGATGGATACTGAGACCCGTTCTCCTGCAAGGTGGATGGACTTCTCGTCTACTGTAAAGACCACTATTGGTAATAATAGGCCTTCGCTGAATCAAGCGGGTAATGCATTAACTTGATTTGACCGGAATAACGAAGCACGCTTCCTGAATGACAACGCACAGTCGAGCCTGTGCACTCCGGGGAAGGTCCTGGTTAGATCCCCAGGGATTCCCTTATTTCCATCACAGCCGAAAACCGCACTTCCGGCGGTCAACAGGTCGGCGCCCGCCCTGACCGCTTCGGGAGCTGTCGAAACATCTATCCCGCCGTCGATGCCGATCACCACGTCCGGGAACAAGTCACGCACCTTCCTCACTTTCAGCAGGTTGTCACGCATGAATTCCTGCCCGCCGAAACCGGGTTCAACGGTCATTATCAGAACCTGATCGACAGATCCGATGTAATCCTCGAACGCCTCGAAGAGTGTTCCCGGTTTGACCGCGATACCCGGACGGACGCCCGCTGCGCGGATCCGTTCGATCACTCCCGACGGATCCGGCTCAGCCTCCACATGGAAGGTCAGGTAGTCCTTCTTGCCTAAACCTCCATCCAGGTAATCGTCTATCCATCGCCCGGGCGATTCGATCATCAGATGCACGTCAAGCGGCAGAGCCGACACCCGCTTGACAGCCGACACGATCGGGGCTCCGAACGTCAGATTGGGGACAAAGTGACCGTCCATAACATCGCAGTGGATATAGTCGGCGACGTTTTCCACCATCATAACAGCTTCAGCCAGTCTCGCCATGTCAGCGGACAGCAGGCTCGGCGCAATGCTTATCACTCAACCTCCATTTCTTCCATCGACGCGGTATTGCCAGTCGTATCAGGCGGTTGATTGGAAGATGGTTTCACCGCAATACTCAATGAGATCCTCTCACCTGATTTCATCGGCGTTCCAGGCAGCGGATCCTGCGTTAAGACAGTACCTGCCGCTACGGATCTATTCGGAAACTTCTCCACCCTGCCCAGCCTCAGATTGTATTTCGTCAGCGTTATTCCCACGCTTTCAAACTTTCTGCCGACCAGATCAGGCGCAACAATCGCGGTCGGTCTTTTACCCAGACTGACCGTTAAAAACAGCTCCTCGTCTCGATTCATCTCCCGATTGGGCTCGGGTCTCTGAAACATGACAACTCCTTCGGGATAACTGTTTGAATGACGGTAACGGGTATGCTGCGGATCCACCATCAAGCCCACGGAATCGGCCGTAATGGCTGCTTCCCTCGGGGATCTGCCGATAACATCCGGGCAGGTCGTCATGCTTTCACTGCGACTGACGACGATCTCGATTCTCCGACCCGGCTTAACCATTACGCCCGCGACAGGATATTGATCCAGAATCGTTCCAGGCGGAAACCGGTCATCTATCCTGCTGCGCCCCTGAACGAGTTCAAGACCGAGAGGAGTGCAGATACTATCCGCTTCGGCAAGCCCCAGCAGGTGAAGATCGGGAACCTCATGCTCCACGCCCGCCATCACCACCAGGGGCATCACCACGTGATCGACGAAGAATACCAGCCAGATCGCGGCGATCGCCACCATCAGCAGCCCGGAGATCAATTCCAGCCGTCTTTGAGAAACGGTTCCCCTGTTATCGTGGTCCGGTTCGTGCTCCGGCCGTAATTCGACACTCATCTGGCGGTTTTCCTTAACCGTGCGGCAAACACACCGTCACCCCGGATCTCCGGACCAAGCACGCTCAAGAACCCGGCTTCGTCAACCAATTCCGGGGCAATATACCTGTCGGCCGGCTCCACCGTCCACCCGTCGCCTCCGGAGATCAGACTATCCACCACGCCGCCGTTCTCCTCCGGTTCAACCGAACATGTGCTGTAGATGATCCGTCCGCCGTCTTTCAGCTTGTCCGCCGCGATCCTCAGCAGCGCGAGCTGTATATCCGCCATCCGTCCTACATCCTCGGGATTTCTACGCCACCTCAGGTCGGGGCGGCGAGCCAGCACACCTGTGCCGGTGCAGGGCGCATCGACCAGGATCGCGTCATATCGTTGCGCGGACGACAACACTTCATCGTAATGCACAACCTCCACGTTGTCCAATCGACACCGGGAGATGGTCTGACGCAACTGATGCAGGCGATCGGGTGATTTATCGGTGGAAACGATCCTGCTCTCGGGACATATTTCCGCCATGTGACCCGTTTTACCGCCGGGCGCGGCGCACAGATCAAGTACGGCTTCTCCGGGTTGCGGATCCAGCAACGCGGCGACCAAACCCTGGGATATGTCCTGTGGAGTGGCTCTACCGTCCCTGACTACTTTCAGCTCGGCGGGATCACCCGGGTGCAGAACCGTCAGAAAATTGTGATCGAGCGCATGCTGCTGTGATTTCACGCCGATACTGCTCAGCTCACCGGCAACGGACCGGGCTTCGGTCAGCCTCCGGTTGACTCGCAGCGTTAGGGAAGGACTGCGGTTGTTCCAGGTGAGAAATTCCCTCAATTCCGGTGTGGACAACCGCTTCATCCATCTTGAAACCATCCAGCGCGGGCAGGAGTATACAAACGCCAGTCTGTCAGGTGTGAACGGCTCTTCAGATTCGAAATCGAGCAGCGAATCCCCCTCGCGGATCGCTCGCCGGAGTACCGCATTCACCCAGCCCGATGACTTCTGTCCGGCATGTTCCTTCGCCAGTTGAACCGATGTATCGACCGCGGCATGATCGGGCACGCGGTCAAGGAATCTCAACTGGTAAAGCGCGACGGCCGCAGCGCTGTACACGAATGGTTCAACCCGTATTTTCCCTGTGCTCAAGCGCTCCATCAGCTTTTTAATCGTGCCGTGCCGTCGAACGACGCCGTACAAGAGCTCCTGAAAAAGCGCCCTGTCCCGCGGTTCCCATCTCCATCTCCGTTGAGTTGAACCGTTCAACCGATCGATACGGAACTTCCGCTTCAACCACTGTGCGTAAACCTCCACCACAGCCTGGCGCGGCGATTTGGCATATTCAGTCACGTATGCTGCGCAGCAGCAGGAGCCTGATCAAATGCGAGAGCGCCATGGTCGCCGCCGCAACGTAGGTCCAGGCGGCCGCACTCAACACCCGGCGCGCCTGGTCGACCTCAACATCGGCCATCATACCGCTGCTCCTCAACGTCGCCAGGGCTCGACGGGATGCGTCGAACTCAACCGGCAGGGTTATCAACTGAAACGCCAATGCCCCGATGAACAGATAAATACCCAGATCCATCAGAAAATCCATACTTGAGAAGATAAATCCGATGAAGAAAATCGGGAATGAAAGCGTCGAACCGAAATTGGCTGGCGTCAGCAACAGGTGCCGGAGTTTCAGGGCGGTATAACCATTCGCATGCTGAACCGCATGACCAACCTCGTGAGCGGCGATGCCCAACGCCGCTATCGATCCCCTGCCGTAGATTCCTTCGGACAGCCTGACAGTATGGGTGCGGGGATCGTAATGGTCGGACAGTTCCCCCGGAACCGGCTCAACCTTTACATCCTGGAGGCCGTTCAGGTTCAGTATCCGCCGGGCGACGTCCGAACCGGTCAGACCGCTGGCGGATCGAATACGGCTGTATTTACGGTATGTGCTCTTGACCTTGCTCTGCGCCCAAAAGGCAAAAAACAGTGCCGGAATCAACAGCACCATCGTAGGATCGAGAAACGGGAGAAACATTATTCTTTCCTGCTGATCACGATAAACCGGATTGTTTCAACATATAATACGTTACCAGCCAAGTTTGGTTCCAGCGTGAACCTGCTTTCCGCGCAGGAAATCACCGGCTTTCATCCGTCGTTTTCCTTCGAGTTGAAGCTCCAGTATCTCCAGGCAGCCGCAGCCGGTTCCGACGAAAAAGCCGTCTTCCTCAGTATGACCGACCTCACCCGGCACATTTCCCGGCAGGTCGGAATGAGGCACACTCCTGAATATCTTGATGATTCTGTCACCCAACCTGCTGAACGCACCCGGCACCGGCGCCAAACCACGCACCTGATTGTGAATCACCTCCGCCTCCCGCCGCCAGTCGATCCGGCATGTCTCCCTGGTTATCCGGGGGGCATCCGTCACTTCACCGCGCTGGGGCGTCGGCTTCAAGCGTCCCTCTTCAAGTCCGTCAAGGGTTTTCAGCATCAGCTTTGCGCCGATCTTCGACAGCCGCTCCGCGAGGCTTCCGGCATCATCATCCGGCAGTATCTCCACCGGTTCCTGTAACAAGATATTACCGGCGTCAATCTTTCGTTCAATCTTGAAGGTGGTTACGCCGGTACTGGTCTGCCCGCGCATCAATGCCCAGTTTATCGGCGCGGCACCTCTCAACTGCGGCAGCAACGACGCATGCAGGTTGACGCTGCCCAACGCTGCGGTGTTGAAGATGACCGGTGGCAGTATCCTGAATGCGACCACGAGATTCACCTGCGGATCAAACCCGGCCAGAGCCTTGGCGAAAAATGGATCCCGCAAATCGTGCGGTTGCAGTACAGGCAAACCGCGCCGCTTTGCCGACTGCTTGACCGGTGTTTCCGTCATCCTGCGCGACCGACCGGCCGGCTTATCCGGACCGGTCACAACAACAGCAACCTCGTGCCGACTGGCAAGCAACGCTTCAAGCGAAGGTACGGCGAATTGAGGAGTTCCCATGAAAGCCACGCGCATCGAAGTTATCCGAATGTTATTCCACCGGTGTTTTCTTGCGAGCCACCGCGCCGCGGTCCATGGTCAGCTTCAGGTCATCCGAAACCTTGACGACTATTGTCTTGTCGTTCTCATTAACCTTCAGGATGGTGCCATGAATTCCGCCGGTGGTAACGATCTTGTCGCCCTTGTTCAGCGCCGAAAGCATCTTCTGGTGCTCACGCTGTTTCCTTGCCTGCGGGCGGAGTATAAGCAGGTACAGGACAACAAAGATCAGGATCATCGGTATAAAAGCGCCCAATCCGCCGCCGCTCTGTGCGCCGCCCTGAGGTTGAGTCATTGCTAAAAATAATAATGCCATTTAGAACCTTTCGCATATCTTGAGTTCATTGAAATATCCTTCAATGCCCTTGTATGTCATCCCACGGGGAGGGACGACTTCAGTCGTCCAACCCTTGGTTCCCCGCGTGCCAGTGTGTCCGAGAATGAGAAAAACGCACCAAACCTCATCATTCCATCGAAAGATGGAATCCAG
>JALGVR010000023.1 GCA_025774605.1 bacterium
CCGGTGGCGGGACAGGCTGACATCGTGGTCGCCGGATCAATCGAAACCGGCAACATACTGGCGAAATCACTCGTTCAATTCGGCGGCGCGACGTTTGCCGGAGTGATAGTCGGCGCCAAGATACCCATCAGCCTTGTCTCACGCGCCGACAACGCTTTCAACAAGATGGCTTCAGTCGCCCTGGCGGTTATTGTATCACATTACATCAAGATGAGGTGAGAACTTGAATTGGAAATATAAAATCGACAGTCCTGTTGAGACTCTGGATGAAATACATGATATAGCGAAAAAACTGGTTGAGGAAAACGGACCCTATCGCGTCGTCCTTGCTGTCGGGCAGGATTTATTGAGCCTCAGCGGGCTGAACATGGGGCGGGAACAGGGATTGGTCGAACCGATACTGGTCGGGCATCCACGGCGTATCAACGAAACCCTGGATGAATTGGGCTTCCGGCAGCAGGACTGGATGATATATTCGGAAAAGGACTATTACAACGCAACCCAGAAGGCGGCCCGGTTGGTTATGTCGGGAATGGGTGATATCCTGATGCGCGGTAAGCTCCTGGCGAGGGATTTCTTCAAGGCGCTGTTCGACCACAAGCTGGAGCTGCGCAAGTCCGGCTCTTTCTGGAGTAACGTGGTTATCCTGGAAATAGATGAACTGGATCGGTTGATATACCTGACAGACCCGGCGCTGGTCGCTCATACCGATATCCCGGGAAGGTTGAAGATCATCCAGAATGCAACGTATTTGGCGTCTTTTCTCGGTAATGACGAACCCAAGATCTCGCTGCTTGCCGCAGTCGAATCGGTAACGCCCGGCATGCCGGTGTCACTCGAGGAAGCCGCCATCTCAAAGATGAGTGAACGCGGTCAGTTTCCTGAAGGCGTTGTGGTCGATGGACCGCTCTCGCTCGATCTGTCGATCAATCCTGAGGCCGTTAAAAAGAAGAAGATGGACAGCCCGGTCGCAGGCAGGGCGGATATACTGGTGGTCAATAATGTCCATATCGGCAACGTGCTGTTCAAATCCCTGGTGACGCTGTGTGGGGCAAAGTCAGCCAGCACGATAATCGGACCGGAATTCCCGATCGTACTCACATCCCGCAGCGAGAGCCCTCAGAACATCCTCTATTCGCTGGCGCTGTCGATAATGATGGTGGGTGATAAGGATTGAGCCGACAGAATTGTATCGTAATTACCTGGCAAGTACAAGTTTCTCCGTCCAGAACCTCCCCGCTGCCTTAAGACACACAAGGTAGATCCCCGACGATTGATCATCTGCTGTCCAGTTGAAGGAATAGACACCTGCGCTGAAGTTCCGCTCTGCAAGCAACGCAACTTCTCTGCCGTTAAAACCGTAAACCGACAGAGTTACGGGGACGGAGCGCGGCAACTGGATTGTTATGTATACACCGGCATTAAATGGGTTGGGATTACATTTTAATATGGAATGATCCACAATGCCCGCCTGCTCCGGCCGTATTCCCGAAGCTTCGATTCCGACGCCTGATAATACGATTCTCACCTGCCGGTCATCCGGATCGTTGGAATCTATGGCAAGCGATCCCTGATATCGTCCAACCCTTTCCGGTGCGAAGGCAACGGTCAGGTCAAGGCTGTCATCCCTTTCCAGCACGATTTCCCGGTTGATATCGACGCTGAAGCAATCACCTTCAACGGTAACCCCGGCAACGGTCAGGTCCACGCCGCCTTCGTTGGTGATTGTCAGGATCATTTCACTGGACTGACCGCGGTTGACCTCACCAAAGTCAAGCGTATCGTTTGAAAGAGCGATTTGCGGGTTCGTATAGTCTGAAATATCAAGAATCAACAAGCCGTCGGTTCCATCAGCCACATAGGCGAGGTCTCCCAGGACGCGCACGCCCCCGGCATATCCGTCCGTGTCGAAAGAATCCACCTCGACCGGGTTTTCAGGGTCTGATGTATCGATGATCAGAAAGCCGTTGAGACCGTCGGCGAGAAAGAGAAGTCCGCCTGACATATATACGTCGATTGTCTCACCTTCGGTATCGAGGGAACCGATCTCGACCGGTTCATCCGGTTCTGAAACGTCAACCACTCGCAGACCTCCGAACGTGTCGGCAATGAAGGCGTGGTCATCCTGGATAAATATGTCCTGCGCCGGGGACACCGTTCGAATCCAACCGATTTCGTCGGGCTCCTCCGGATCGGAGACATCGATGATGCGCAACCCTTCACGGTTGTCGGTCAGAAAAACATGATTCCGGGCAAGAAAGATGCCTGTAGCCCAATCAGGCGTGTCGAGGGAGCCGACGAACTCCGGATCCGCCGGGCTTGACACATCGATAATCTGCAGCCCCGCCGGCCCGTCCGCCATATAGACCAGGTCCCCGGACAACGCCAAGTCAAATGAGAAGCCGGGAGTGTCGTAAAAACCGATCTCCTCAGGATCATCAGGACTGGAGATGTCTATGATCCTAAGACCCTCCTGATCTCCAGCGATGTAGGCGCACCTGCCTGAGACGACAACATGATAAGCCGGATCCGGTGTTTCAAAGTGACCGATCTCCTCGGGATCCTCCAAATCTGAAGCGTCTATGATCCGCAGACCTGCGAACCGGTCGGCTACATATACGATATCACCGGAGACAAAAATGCCGAAAGCGTAACCGGGTGTATCCAATGAACCGACCTCCCTGATCTCGCGGGCGCCGGAGACCTGAAGGGTCAATTGAACTCCAGCAGCAATCAACAGGATAAATACACACCGGATATCACGGCGCTTGTACCGGGACATTCCTCTACTCGCTGACTCGTCTTATCTTCGCGCCAAGTGCGTTCAACTTCTTCTCTATTTTCTCGTAGCCTCGGTCAAGGTGATAAACCCTTAGTACCTTGGAATTACCCTTCGCCGCCAGGGCGGCAATTACAAGCGCGGCTCCGGCGCGGATGTCGGAGCACATGACCGAGGCGCCGGACAATCTCTTTGAACCACTTACGTAAATGCTGTTCAACTTCTTGCGTATCTTTGCCCCGAACCGCAACAATTCCTGCACGTGGGTGAACCGTTCGGGATATATGGTCTCAGTTATGATTGAATCGCCTTCCGTAAGGCACATAAGCACAGTCCAGGGCGCCTGAAGGTCAGTGGGGAACCCGGGATATACTTCAGTAGTAACATCAACTGCTTCGGGGATTTTGTGCTGGGCATTGACGGTTATCGATTTTCCTTCAACCGCCACGTCGACACCGACGTCGCCGAGCTTGCTGATCACCGTCTGAAGATGATCCGGCCGGCAGCCGGTCAGGGTTACGCTCCCCCGCGTGGCGGCGGTGGCGATCAAGTACGTTCCCGCCTCGATGCGGTCGGGAATCACCTTCCACCGCACCGGTTTCAGCTTAGATGTTCCTGCGATCTCGATATGCGTGGTGCCGGCACCCTCTATGTCCGCACCCATTGCGATCAACATGTCAGCAAGATCGACAACCTCGGGTTCGCAGGCTGCGTTGTCGATTGTCGTTTTTCCCTTCGCCCCGCAAGCGGCCATCATTATATTACCGGTGGCGCCAACACTCGAGACGTCCAGCCTGATCTTCCTGCCGGTCATCTTCTTGGCTTTGGCGTTAACATATCCATTCTCTATCTGGATATCGCATCCCAGCCTTTCCATCCCCTTCAGATGCAGATCGACCGGTCGCGGTCCCAGCGCGCAACCACCCGGTAAACTGACCCTGGCTTGACCAAATCTGGCGATCAGAGGACCCAGGACATAGAATGAAGCGCGCATCTTCCGCACCAGTTCGTAGGGCGCTTCCCAGAAATTGCAGTGCGAGCTGTCGATCTTTACGGTGCCGTCCTCGATATGCACATCTGCACCGATGACCCGCAGCACCATCGCCATCGTGCGGATGTCCTGAAGATCGGGCACGTTTTTCAGCGTTGTTACTCCGTCGGTCAGCAGCGCGGCCGCCATCGCGGGCAGTGCGGCGTTTTTAGCACCCGAACAAGCCAGCGTACCATTCAGCGAACATCCACCTTCAATGATGAAAGAATCCATTATACGGAAATAACCTCCAAATTTTGCAGATTCCTGGCTTGCTCCATCGCAGCCTCGGTCACGGATCCACCGGACAGCAGCAGCGCCAGTTCATGTGTGCGATCAGCCCCCTTGAGCTCGATAATCTCCGATTCCGTTGCATCCCTCCCAGTTTGCTTGACAACCTTCAGATGATGATCCGCCAGTGCAGCAATCTGGGGTAGATGAGTTATCGCCAGCAGTTGCCGATCAGCCGCCAACTTCTTCAGTTTAAGCCCCACAAGCCGGGCAATACGCCCTGACACGCCGGTGTCAATCTCGTCGAAGACTATCATCGCCTCGTCTTCGCCTGTCGGCAAAACCTCCTTGAGCGTCAGAAGCAAACGCGAAAGTTCGCCGCCGGATGCCACCTGAACAAGAGGTTTCGGTTCAATGCCCGGATTCGTCGACAGGCGGAACTCCGCGGTTTCAAGGCCAAATTCGGGGAGCTGTGAACATTTCTCAATCCCGCCGACCTGCTCCATCCTGATAGTCGATGCCGGGAAATCAACCTCAAAGCGCGCATCCTTCACCCCCAGCTCGGCGAGTGACTTGGCGACCCTCCCGTTTAGCGATTTTGCCGCTTCAGCACGAGTTTCTGAAACTTCAGCCGCCAACTCACTCCACCCGTCGGAGATCTCCTTCATGCGTTTTTCGAGTTCAACCAATTCACTCTGACTTTCATCGTTCGCCTTTAATTCTTCATCGAGCCTGGTTTTCAAGGCCAGCAGGGCTCCCAGGCTGCCGCCGTATTTACGAACCAGTCCGGATATCTTGAGATGTCGCTCTCGCAGTTTTTCCAACCGCTCAGGTTCGTAAATCAGCTGGCGACGTTTCTCGGAAATCCGGCGCGTGATCTCCGAAAGGGTATCGGCAGCCGCGGTGAATTCATCCTTGAGTTCGGTGATCTCCGCGTCTATACCAGCCAAAGGGTCAAGCAGTTTCATCGCTTCCGCCAGGCTTGAAATAACCGCGTTGTCGCCGCCGCTGAGAAGGTATTCGAACTGTCCGGCGTTCTGATGGTATTCCTCAAAGTGCTCCAGCTTGCTGATTTCAGCGTTGAGCATGTCATCTTCTCCGGGCTGCGGATCGATATTATTTATTTCCGACAGCTGAAAGTTAATGAACTCCCGGCGCTGACGGAATTCTCCCTGTTTATGGAGCAGTTTTTTCCACCGTCTGTATTGAGTTGCGTAAGCTTTGGACAGTTCAGCGAGTTTCGCCCGCTTGTCGTATATCCCGGCGAACCGGTCGAGGAAATCGAGATGCCTGGACGGTTCAAGAAGATGACTGAAGGCGCGCTGAGCGGTAATGTCAACGAGGGTGGATACGATCCCGGTCAGTCTCTTCAAGGTCACGGGGCTGTCCTGAACGTAGGCGCGGTTGTGTCCGTCCGTCGATAACTCACGCCTGACGACATACGTCTGAAGCCGATCGCGCTGTTTGAATTCACCCTCCACCACCGCGGTCGCGGCGCCATCCCTGATTATGGTTCGATCCGCCCTGCCGCCGATAAGAAAGGATATTGCTCCGACGAGCAGGGATTTCCCTGAACCGGTCTCGCCCGTCAGGGACGTGAAGCCCGAGTTGAACCTGATCTCCATATCCCGCAACAGGGCGAAGTTTTTGATTTTAAGCCTGGACAACATCCTTTTGACGAGTTGCACTCAAAATTGATGAAAAGAGTAATGTATTATTCTGAACAGAGTAATATGTCATTCTGAACGAAGTGAAGAATCTCATTTATCGCCCAGGAGACCCTTCACTCTGTTCAGGGTGACTTTCAATTTACCGGTGTCCGGTTGACAAAACTTGATATCAGTAAACCGACATTGATCACTCTGCTACCTCCAGATGACCGCAACCTTGCCCTGGCCGGCTTGATTATTGCTGTTATATGTCAGAATCAGGTATATCCCGCTGGCAACTTTTCGACCGTTCTCGTCAAGACCATCCCAGCCGTACCCGGCCTCGAGGTGGCTGAGCTTGCGCACCATTCTGCCGTCAGGGGTGTAGATGCGCGCCGAGGCGCCACCGGCCAGCGAGCTGCCGGTAAAATACATCCTGCTGCGATTGGGATTGAAGGGATTGGGTTCGATGGTAACCGCCCTGATCGATTCACCATAGTCCCGGTAAGGCGTTCGCATCGCCACGGTACCGTTGTTCGTGCCGATGTAGGCCCAGCCGTCGCGAGGATCAACCGCCAGAGCGGTAATCACCGAGTCGGGAAGGAAATATGGCGCCGCCGCGCTGATCCTCTCCGTAACGGTGAACATATCCGGCGCGACGATCATCACGCCGTGGTTGGTCCCCAACCACTTGTTGCCCGCCGGATCGATCGCGATCGCATTGATGGGCTCGTCGCGCGCATAATAAAACTGGGTGAAGCCCTGCCCTTCCAGGTTCCGGGTATCGGTGAAGATGTAATAGGCGCCGTCGATTGTTCCCACCCAGATGTATCCAGCATCATCCCAGGCGAGGCAGTTCGCCTGAGGCTGGTTGAGCCCGGGAACCGGTCCCCAGCTTTGATCGTCGGTCGAGTCGTCCAATGTTCCGTTATCGTCGAGAACGTAAACACCCCTGTTTACTTCCGAAGTGGCCGTGGTTGCCAGCCACTTTCTGCCGACGCCGTCGATGGCGATGATGTCGAATTCCGCGAAGTTGTTGAACCGGGAACGATGAAAGTAATGCCATTCCGTATCGGGATCACGGTCCCGGATGAAATCATGCGGGATACACACCAGCACATTCCCGTCACCGGCGCCGCGGTTGACAACCCAGACGTTTCCCGCCTCGTCTACGGCGGTTGCCGAGGTGATGACCATGCTCGAGTATCTCGAGTTGTGCGCCAGGCGGGCTCCCGTTTCCTCACTGTCATCATAGAACAGGATCGTGTCCAGCGATGCGTCGTCCCGGAAACGGAAATTGGCTACTCCTCCGCCGAAAGTCCCCAGCCAGACGCCGCCGTCGAAGTCGACGGTAACCGATAAGCTCGGGTAACCGAACGCGCGCTGGGGCATCGCCGGTCTCGCCCAGTAATCCCAGGCGGCATCGTTCCAGCGGTTCAGACCGAATTCGCCCGGTGTCCTGCCGCCGACCATCAGCAGACAACCGCCTGCGGTGAATGCAAAATCCTTGGCTTTATTGGCTGTGGGACTGTCGGGCAGAAAGGGAGGCAGCCAGTTGCCATCCGTGAGCGCCGAAACACCGCCGGATGACCGGTTGTTGCTCTCGAGACCGATCCAGATGTTGCCCTCATCGTCCTTCGCGGTTGAAGTGATAGATGTAATTGGAGCGCCGACCAGGTTCCAGGCAGAACGTTCGAAGACAAGTAAACCGTCCCCCGTAACGGCGTACAGTTCATCGTTTTGAACGATCAATCTGCTGACTGTCAGGTTGTTGCTGACCGTTGTCCAGTTCGAGCCGTCCCAGCCGGATATCCCGCCGTTGGTTGCTGTATATACAAGATCTTGATAAACCGCAATATCTCTTATCTCATTACCCGGTAATCCGTCGTCGGTGGTGAAATTGACCCATGTCAACGGCGCAGGCGCGTTCAAGTCGCCGCGCGCTATCCCCATGGCGGTACCTGCCCAGATGTAATCACCCGCCGTGACGACGGTTGTTACAGCTTCCTGGTCAGGGAAATCACCAAGCCTGGTAAACCTTTCAAACCAGAACCACTCGTCCTGCTCCGGAAAGTACTTGATCCTTGCCACACCCACGTTGGTCGCCAGGAAAATACCGCGCTGATCGATAGTCATGCCGTTTATGCTGTTGACCTCCCTGACACCGGAAACCGTATGGGTTACTCTGCGGTTGAGCGGATCAAAGCGCTGCAACAACCGTCTCTCAAGAACTATCCAGATGCCTCCGGTCGAATCGAGCGTCAAGCCGTTCAAACCGATGCCCTCGAGACCGTCGAGGAAGGTATACGAATCGAAGTATTCTGTGGACGGATCAAAGCCCGCCAGGCCGCCGGTCGTCGCACACCAGATCGTACCGTTGGAATAGACAATGTCACGCACACCGTGCATCGATGTCATGGCTCGCCATTCGACAGCGTCAGCAAATCCAAGCGATGGGATCACGGATAAAACCATGATCGCGATCAGGCTCCCCAGCCGTCCTCTGTTTAGACCTGCCAAAAAAACTCCCCGATTAGTTATTGATCTGTACAATGATGGTTACACTGTGTCATTCTGAACGAAGTGAAGAATCTGATGTTGACGACTTCTAAGATGCTTCACTGCGTTCAGTATGACGTAAACAGTTGAAACCGTTATCCGCACCACTAATAATTGCTCTCTGCGTTAATCTTGTAAAGTGTATAGTACCACTGTTCTTCGGCGGTATCCACGAGACCGCCTGGAATCGGCTCCACGTCCAGCAGCCTGTATCCGCCTGAGGAACCGTCCACCAGACGATCCGGAATCATGGACTTGTCAATAAGATAGTCTACCGGGCGAATGTCGAGATACCTGCCGGACAGGATCAGTTCATCGAGGGACACACCGGCACGGTAGGGAATCATCTCATCTGTAACCAACCCTTCCAAGTCCACGACATACCTGTGCGAATAAAATCCGACAACCCCGACATCGCCCACGGCGACAACCGAGCCGGGCGGGGTCTCCAGCCGCAGCTCATCCGCCAGGCGGGTCAAAGCGGCGATGGTGGGTTTAAACGCTTCTACATGAGGCAGCGTGACCTTGAATGTGAGCAACAACTGTTGAAAGAGGATCACCACAACCAGAATATATCGCCCGTATTTCCACCAGTGAATCTTTCTCCTGAACTCCAAACCATCCAGAATCATGAACATCAGCAGCGTCAGTGCCGGCATGCCGATCAGGAGATAGCGGGACGTCACAAAAACGCCCTGCGCCAGATATATTACGGCCGGAAAGATCGCCCAGGTTATCAGCAGGGCGCCGACCCTGATTTCAAAGTCGGACAGCATTATTCGATGCAGGACCACCAGTGACAGACCGATCAGGATAACCAGCAGCTCCAGGCTGTGCGAACCGCCGATGATGAGAGCGGTGCGTTTCAAGCCCAGCAGAAAATCATTGAACGCCGGCAAACCGAGACCGCCCTTCACCAGCGCGGTATTGGGACTGACCGAACCGAACGTATAAAACGCGTAAACCTGCCACGGAAGATTGACAAGAACAATTACACCCAACAACCCGAAAGCCTGCCGGATGCTGCCGGTCCTCCACCTGTCCAGAGCGAAGATGACTGCAATAACGGCGCTTTCCGGGCGGCAGAGCAAAGCCAGCCCCAACCAGATTCCGGCGATTCCGCGCGATTTCACCTGCGCGTCGAAGGCGAGAATCAGGAGAAGTACAGCCAATGCGGCTTCCATGCCGGAGGCTGTCCACCGGGTGAGCCAGACGTTCACCCCCCACACCATGGTCGCCGCGTTCGCCGATCGATCCGTCAGACCGATTGTGCCCGCGAGCAATCTGAAAGCAAGAACCGTTGAAACGCCGCAAATAATCGACAGCGCCTTGGCGAGAGCCGGTCCAATCATGAAGAATTTGGCAAGGAACGCCAGAAGCAGCGTCCACAACGGCGCGGTTACGCCATAGGTCGGAATATCAGGATTGAAGGAAAACCCGTGCCCCTCCGCCAGGTTGCGGGCAAAGGTCAGGTGGATAAAGGTGTCGTCGACTATATAATCCTTCAGGACAACCTGCAACGCAAGAAGGATCAGAACCGCACCTATCAACCATGCGAAAGCAACATAAGCTTTACCTGTGGATTCCCTGCCATGGTCAGCGAATAACGGCATCGTCATCTGCCGAAATCGATTCTGCAACGCCGGGCTCAGAACGATGAAACCTGAAGATCACCGTTTCTATATCTGCCGCCAGAGATTAACCAGCTCGATCGCTGCCAGCGCCGCGTCCCAACCCTTGTTCCCGGCTTTGCTTCCGGCTCGTTCAATCGCCTGCTCAACTGTGTCCGTGGTTAGAACTCCGAACGTGACCGGTATCTCAGCGCTTATCCCGATGCTGGCGATGCCCTTGGAAACCTCGGCGGCGATATAATCGAAATGCGGCGTTGAACCGCGGATGACGGCTCCCAGACAAACGACCGCATCGAACTTGCCGGCATGCACCACACGTGAAACCGTGGCGGGGATATCGAACGCCCCCGGAACCTTGATTATCGAATACTCAACCTCCCCTTCGCCGTGGCGATCGAGGCAGTCGATGGCCCCGTCAACAAGCCGCCGGCTGATGAAATCGTTGAACCTGCTGACGACAAGGGCGAACTTGTAGCCCTTCGCCGATAGCTCTCCCTCGTAAACCCCGCCACCATGGATCATCTGACCGCCCGATTTCTTTTTTTCTGCTTTCATTTGAAATATCGTTTTATTGACGAACCTTCCAATTCCGAAAAATATCTATCCGTTAAAAATAAGCATAATCAGCCCTGTTTCAACACCATATCCGATTCATTCAGGCTGTTTCTCAATTTTCGAGAGCTTTAACCGGGAGCGATATGGTGCGGTAATCGCTGTTATATCGTGCTGAACGATGCGTAAATCAATGTTATTGAAGTGGTACTCTACAGTCGGGCTTGGAGGGCGGACATTCCCGTCCTGCCATATAGTTCCATGGCGGCGATTGCGGGGCGGACAGGAATGTCCGCCCTCCAAGCTGCCGCCCAAGTATTATAACCACTCCTTAATGTGTCATGCTGAACGCAGTGAAGCATCTCGTTGACCTGACAAGAGATTCTTCACTTCGTTCAGAATGACGCTGTGCGTTTCTTCAGAATGACGCTGTGCGTTTGTTCAGAATGACGCTGTGCGTTTGTTCAGAATGACGCGACCCGCTATATAGATCAGAGTGACGCAATCCGCTAAATCGATCGGAAGACGCAGTCCGTCAAGTCGCTGATTTGGTTAATACTCTTCAATTTTCAACCTTTCCAATCGGAATCCGACCGTGGAAGGATACTTTTCCCTGTTTTCACGGTCAACCCGTTGCACCCAGACTCGACCGTTGTTTTCCGCCGACATCTCCGTCAGCCTCCCGCCCGAAGGAATGCTTTCATGCATGGTGTTGATCACCCTGGCATCGGTCAGATATTCAAATGCTGCAGCGTCTCGCTCGGTCAGGTGAAGTATAACGACATCGGTTCCCTTCACAAGTCCCGTCCATGGGGTCAGATTGCTCAAAGTCAGATCGTTGCCCGGCTCCTTCATTGCCATGATTGCACCCGTTCCGTTGACCACGATTACGAGGATCAGGAGCGCGGCTGCTGACAGCCTGCCGTATGTTTTCAACCCGTTCTTCCCGTCGTAAACCAGCGCCGTCATCAGAAACCACAACGCCCAGAAGGGCAGCAGATGCTCGTTGTTCGCCGTGGAATTGTACAATATCGGACCGGTGACCACCACCGGCAGACTGACAGCCAGCAGCCCGATTGACAGGAAGGCAATTCCATCTGGAGATGTTCTTATTAAAACGGGGAATCTCTTGATCATGCCGACCAGCGAGACGCCAAGAAGAACGACAACGATAATCATGAGTATTGTCAAACCCGATGCAGCATGGATGCTCATATTTCTCACCAGGAATATCTCATCGGAGAAATCCTTGCCGGGAAACAAGCCGGCCGCTGTCCCGACCACGTCCGGCAGACGGAACATTATCTCGACCCCAAACAACGATCTCATCAGCCCAACTGCAAACAGAAACGGCGTGCGCAACCCGAATCCGGGCGACGGATCGGGCTTGAAGTAACCGACAAGGCAGCCAAATGCTCCGACATGCGAACCGGCGATGTTGTCGGCTATGCCGTAGAGACAGAACAGAAGCGCCGTGAACGAAAACAGGTACGCCGCAGTTAAAGCCACAACCCGGCCGGGACCGCGGTTAAGCCCGCGGCTTCGCGCATCATCGCTTGGACTGATCCGGCGTCCTTTTTTTACAATAACATATACGGCAGCCAAGACCAGCGAAAGGTGAAAGATGTGGACACAGACCGCCAACAGGGTAATCATTGCCGCAATTACGACCCTGCCGGTTGTGATCTGTGTTTTCGTCATAAACCAAAAATATCTGAGCGATAATGTAAACACCAGCAACGACAGGGGGGCTACCTCTATCTCGGACGACAACCACCAGCAGCCGAAACTGACACCGGAGGCAACCGCCGCCCAAACCGTGGCTTGACGGGAAATCTTCATATCGCGTCCCAGCAGATAAACCTGCGAAACCGCCAGAGCGCCGAGGATGCTGTTCAGGGTTTGTATTGTCCGGTAGGCATCGTCAGCCCCCGCGGCGCTCCACAGTTTCCACCACAGGTGGGCGAGCGGGCCATAGAGCAAGTGATGAGGATGAAGCAGGTCACCCCAGCCGCAACGTGTATAATCGACCACCATCAGCCACGCGTCCTCCGCCTGCCCGTGCACCGCCGTACGCGACAGCAGGTAAAGCACCAGAAAACAGCCGAATATAACCAGGCTGTCCGGGCAGGTCACGCCAAGTGATCGAAGTCGCCTTCTCTCTTTCAGGATCTCCTTCACTTCAATCGATAATCCTTGTACTCACAACCGAATCTTTGACAATATATATCAATTATCGACAAAAGTGAACTTCCATCTCGCTCATCAGGATATTTTTGTCCATATCGTTGTTTCTGTTTAGATTCACTTTCATTAATATGGTGTCAAAGGTTTCTTTGACAAAGAGGCTCTTTCAAACGGAGCCTTTACGGTCTGGATTCGCAAGTTTACCGCCCGGGAGCCCTGCCGTCGAAGACCAAGGAACTGCTCGGTCTGGTCGCATCCCTGGCGCTGCGATGCGATGACTGTGTGGAATATCACCTGAACCAGTGCCGCGACGCCGGCGTAACGGATAGTGAATTGAATGAAACACTGGCCGTCGGGCTGATTGTCGGCGGCTCGATTACCATTCCACACATCAGGCGGGCTTTTGACACATGGGATAAACTTGGGGGACATGTTGCAGGTGGTGAATCCGAAAGACCTTGATGCTCAGGCAACGGATCTCCATTCGGCGCTTCACCAGCGGCTGACGCCGAATCGGACAGGGAAGCGTACGGTTTGGCGGGGTTCTCTTAAGCGTTCATGACATCTACAGACCGTAAACCGGGCGTGGCGTCAAATATTCCGGAAACCTGTCAATCAACGCCCGTCGGACATTGAAACAGTAATGGCACACGTCGACGAATTCCCCGTCGAGGTTTACGTTATATTCCTTCGCCAACAACACCGGACCGCCACGGGATAAACAGCCGCAGATCGGGTGAGATTGAGGCTCGTAACGGCTCATCAACTGTGAGAGCGGTGTTTCCCACATATTTCCTATACTCAAGCCCTGGCAGATTTGAACATTTCCAAAGGCGTCAACGTGAACGCGCCCCGGGTTATGGAAATCCTCCTCATCGCAGCTGTTGAACGTCCCGGTCGGTTTTACCGGCAGTCCATCGGTTAACTTGTCAGCAGCCCTGCCCTTGAAACGGGTTCCACCGCCGACAATCGGCTCGCCCCTGTTCCCGCCTCTGTCATTATTCAATTCAGGGGGATTGATGCAGATAATCCCGGCATCCAATTCAAGCGTTTCCGCCGCCTCCGCGGCATACTTCGGACTCAGGTTCTCTTCGGATCCGGCGTGGAAGGAGTCATCACTGAGGCTTATATCCGTCAAGCCCGCATCGATAAGTGGTTTAAGCCATATTTCCGCGTCCGGGGGGCTTGTCGCCCAATAACAGTTGGTCACTATTCCGACTTTAAAGCCGGCTTCAACCGCCGTCCTGACACCTTTCAGCAACAACGGATAAAACAAAAACGGTTCCCCGCCTTCAAAATAAATTCGAGTGATGGTTCCGATTTCCCCGCACTCTTTCAATACATCTTTCACCTGATTGAAGGTGAATGTACCGACTGATTGCGGGCTGCAGTAGAGAAAACAGTGGTCGCATTCATAACTGCACGTATAGGTCAGCAGGAAATGGACACCGGTGAGCCTTGGTTTGTCGTTCTGTTCCAACCCTAATCCTGTCCTTCGTCCACCATCGCGCGAAATTTCCTGTATTCCGCCGCAGAACCGGCTTGAGCTATGGAACGCAGCGCATTGATGTCGTCTATATTGTCAACGAGTAGAGAGACGAGATCCGGATCGAATGCACCCGATTGGGACATGTTCCGCATTAATTTTAAAGCCTCATCCAGCGATATGCCCTTGCGGTAGGGTCTTTCTTCGGTGATTGCCGTGAAATAGTCCGCTACGGCGATGATCCTTGCCCCCAGCGGAATCTGATCGGCTCTGAGGCGAAACGGGTAGCCCTTGCCGTCAAGACGTTCGTGATGAAATGATATCCAACTGTTTATCTCCCGGATGCTTTCTATGTGTTCCAGGGCACGGAATGAATAGTAGGTATGTTTGCGCAGCAGCAATACATCAGCTCTGCTTAGAGAACCGGTTTTTTCCAACACTTCGGACGGAACGATAAGCTTCCCGATATCATGAAGCAAGCCGGCGACCTTGATCAAGTTTATCGAATTCATGTCGAGAAACGAGAATGATGCCAGGAATCCGGCGACCGCCGCAACACCGCTTGAATGCACCGCCGTAAAACGGCTCCTGAAATCGATAATCCTGCGCAACGCCTCAGCTACACCGTAAATACTGACACCTTCAAATTCGTATATTCGAGCCTTCACCAGTCTTCTGGTAACCAATCCCAACGATTTTGAGACGACATCGAGCCAGAAGGATTCCTTCTCAGCCAGCTTTCGGAAAGCATCCACCGCTTCGGGCATCAACAGTGATCCGCTCTTTTCAGAAATCCTGGCCACTATTCCCCGAACCTGTTGCAGTACTTCAGCATCACGATCAATAAGCACCGCTATTCTGTCGGCAAGATGGACGATATGACTCAGCTCAGGCACTGCAGCGCCGTTCCACTCCCTTCCTTCACCATCCATCCAGGGAACATGATGATACCTGATTATTCGCCCGATATCCGTCAAGGGAGCGAAATCCTTCAGCAGCAGATAGCCCGTATAGGCATGCTGATGTGCATTCAAGACTTCGAAGTCCAGGACCTTGAGCTTCGATTCCAGCGAGAACGCGCCCATATCGTGCAGAGATCCGGCGGTGTACAGACGGAACAGTTCCCTTTCGGGCAATCCCAGCTCCTCACCAATGCAATAGGCGATATATGCTGTCTGCTTGTGATGATTTTCAATCACCGGGCTGACCAGATCAACGAGGTCGGCGATGCTCATGATCAGGTCGAAAACCGGTAATCCTGGTCCCTTGATCGACAATTTAGATACTACCTCAACTCCATCATTTGGTCTTCCGCTGAAAAAACCGGAGGGAAGGCGCTCTCGGCCGCCGATTCGCCACGGGCTGAACCGGCGGATACATCGTTCTACCTGTCCACCACCACCGCCTGCATCTCCGCTTCGGCAGCCAGTTGGTCATCAACAAAGGCTCGCGCCTTCATCTTGCAGATGCCTCTCCTGAAAAACACCATCTCCACACGGACGAGCAACTGGTCGCCGGGTCTGACCGGTTTTCGGAATTTCACCCTGTCCAAACCGGTGAAATACACCAACTTCTCCCCCGGTTTTGCTTCGGTATTGAGTAGCAGCACACCGCCCACCTGACCCATGGTTTCAATCACCAGTACACCGGGCATAATCGGATGATCGGGAAAATGCCCCTCGAAAAACGGTTCATTGATGGAGACGTTCTTTATCCCGGTAACCCACTCGCCGGGAACGAGCTCAAGGATGCGGTCAACCATCAGGAACGGATAGCGATGAGGCAGGATGCGTTGAATGGCAGCGGTATCGAAGACAAACTTGTCGGACGCACCGACCTGATACTTCTTCTGCAACTGCTTTTTCTGAAGCTCCTTCTGGAGTTTTTTCACCAACTCGACGTGAGCCGCATGACCGGCTCTGGCAGCGAGCACGTGTCCCTTGATCGGCAGACCGAGCAGCGCCAGGTCCCCGATCAAATCCACAACCTTGTGACGCACCGGCTCGTTGGGAAAACGGATGTGCTTCTCTCCCAATATCCCATCCTTGCTGAACTTGATCTCGTCGGAAATCTTGAATGTCTTCTTAAGTTCTTCTATTTCAACCGGATCAAGAGGCTTGTCCATTATCACAAGGGCATTCTCTATCCTTCCACCCTTTATCAGGCCGGCACTGATAAGCGATTGCAATTCCGAAAACAGGCAGAAGGTCCTGGCGGAGGCAAAGTCGCGCGCGAACTCCTCCTCGATGTCATAGAGAGAAGTATACTGGGTTCCCAGCGCCGGATGCTGATAGTCGATCATGTACGTTACACGGAAGCGGTCTGAAGGTACGACCACCAGATCAATACCCCTGGCTTCGTCGTGATAAACAATCGTACGGTCGATCTCGAGGTAGCGCTTCGGTTCAGGCTGGTCTTCATACCCCAGAGCTTGAAGCAGATCGACAAACGGCATCGAGCTGCCGTCAAGCACCGGTGCTTCTTCAGCGTTCAGCTCCACGCGGACGTTGTCGAGCTGCAATCCCGCCAGCGCGGCAAGAACGTGCTCGACCGTATGCACCATGACGCCGTCGACGGCGATTGTAGTCCCACGCTCGATATCAACAACGTTGTCAATGAGTGCCGGAATCTCCGGAGAGCCCTTGATGTCGGTTCTGACGAATTTAAATCCGTAACCGACAGGCGCGGGGGCGAAGGTCATCCTGCATTCGCTGCCGGTGTGCAACCCAATACCGGAAATGCTCCCGGAACGCTTGATTGTACGTTGGTTTAACAGCATATATGTCCTGTACTTGACGTCTTATAATTCAGGATGAATCCTCTCCGAAACCTGAAGGATTTATATATGGAAGTCCACCCGGCTCTGACTGATCTGTCGTCATTCTGACCGAAGGGAAGAATCTCTTTAACCCCCTGCGCGGATTGAGATTCTTCACTGCGTTCAGAATGACAAAATAGAAACTTACAGAATGACAAAATAGAAACTTACAGAATGATTAGATAGAAATTTACAGAATGATAAAATAGAAACTTACAGAATGAATAAATAAAGCTAACGTAATGACGGAATCAGGAATATCACACGATATCGGTCATCGGCTGGACTCCCGAATACGAATATGCAGTTCATTTCAAATAGTGGCGCCCTTTGCGCTTCGCCTGATCTCGTAAATCACCGCCGCGATAACATTCTGTTGAAATCCGCGGCGTTGCAGAGATCCACTCAGCCGTCGTTCCCTCTTCTCCACAGGCAGGTCCTCCATTCCCCGCATTCTCCGAGCGGAAAACCGTCGGGCGACATCCATTTCATCACGCTCAGGATACAGTTCATCGAGGGTTTCATCAATCATGTCCTCCCTGATCCCTCTCTGTTTCAGTTCATATCTCAGCAGGAACCTACCGACGCATTTATAGTCACGCCCCCGCCCGATATGGTCTTCGGCAATGGCGTGTTCATCAATATAGCCCTTCCCGAGACAATCCAGAGCAATCCTTTCGGCAAGTTGTTTCCCGGCGCCTTTTTTAAGCAGGCGGTCGGTCAGCTCCTTGACTGTCAGAGAACGACGTGCCAGCATCCTGAGCGCCGACCGTGTGAACGTATCCTCTTTTGATATGTTTTCGATTACCACATTTTCGGCTTATTCTGGCGCTTCCGCTCTTGTGACAATCGGAGGTAAATTCAGCGCTTCCCGCACCTTGGCTTCGATTTCCTCCTTGATGTCGGTATTCTCCTCGAGGAACCTGATCACGCGGTCCCTGCCCTGTCCAAGGCGCTCTTCACCGTACGAATACCACGTGCCTGAGCGCTTCAGGATGCCGCGCTCGGTGCCGATGTCCACAATCTCCCCCAGGCTGGAGATGCCCTTTCCGTAAATAATATCGAATTCAACATCCTTGAAAGGCGGCGCAACCTTGTTCTTGACGACACGAACACGGGTTCGATTCCCAATCATGTTGGCGCCATTCTTGATCGAACCGATTCTACGGATATCGACCCTGACCGTCGAATGGAATTTCAGCGCGATTCCGCCGGGCGTGGTCTCGGGATTACCCCAGGTTACCCCGATCTTCATCCTGATCTGATTGATGAAGATGAAGGATGTGTTGGACTTGGAGACTGTACCGGTCAACTTGCGCAACGCCCTTGACATCAGTCTGGCTTGCAGACCGACCTGTTGGTCTCCCATGTCTCCCTCGATCTCGACCTTGGGCACCAGAGCGGCGACTGAATCGATGACCACCACATCCACCGCACCGGAACGAACCAGAGTCTCGGCAATATCCAGCGCCTGCTCACCGGTGTCGGGCTGTGATATCAACAGATTTTTCGTGTCAACGCCGAGGTTAAAGGCGTAGGTGGGGTCGAGCGCATGCTCGGCGTCGATGAACGCGGCAATCCCGCCCTGGCGCTGAGCGTTGGCTATTATGTGAAGCGCCAGTGTTGTTTTGCCGGATGATTCCGGTCCAAAAATCTCGATTACGCGGCCGCGCGGCATTCCACCGACACCCAACGCCGAATCCAGCGCCAGGGATCCGGTGGGTATCACGTCCACCTTGATGCGCATACTCTCGTCGCCCAACCGCATGATCGAACCACGACCGTAATGCTTCTCGATCTCGACCATTGCCAGCTCGAGAGATCGATTTTTCTCGGATAGTCCTTCCTTGGTTTTAGTCAACTGAAATATCTCCTTCCGCTGTACTTTTCATTTAAAGCGATCGGCGGTTTCCCGGCCAAGCCTGATGTTTGCGATCACGTCGTACTCGGCGCCCCCGGGCTTCAAAATACTTGACATAACCCGGACTTCATCAACGCGCCAGTTACAGCGAGGAAACTCGCTGGCGGCAAAGGTGTCCGCCAAGGGAGAACTCCTCTCAATCGCTTTCACCCGACCGACGGTAAGATGTGGATGGAACCTCTTGCCCTCCTTCGGGAATCCCAGCCCCGCCATGCCTCGTTCTATATCCTGCTGAAGCTGCATCAGCGGCGCGGGTCGGTCGATGCCGACCCACAGCACTCTCGGCTTCTTCAAATTGGGAAATCCGCCGGTTCTCCCAACCGAGAGATCAAACGATCCGATCCCTGCCGCACTCTCGATTACAACCTCTTCAACCAAAGGCATTGAAGAGGATTCGACGTCGCCGAGGAATTTTAAGGTTAAATGAACCCCCTCCGACCTGACCCAACTGACCCGGGCGCCGGCGATCCGCTTCAACCGCTCCTGAACATCCCTGATCGCACGTTTTACATCCTCCGGAACCTCAAGAGCGATAAAAGTCCGTACTCTCTCGGACTCGTTCACACTTTTACTCCTGTCTGCGGCAAGACATCCTTCAGTCTGCGCCACAACATAACCAGGGCGGCCTGCGCTGATCTCCGCCTGTTGGCGTCCCTGTCACCAATGAAATGATAGCGCTGAACTTCACATCCGTCGCCGTCGGACACGCCGGTAAAAACCAGACCCACGGGTTTCTCGGTCGTGCCCCCCGTCGGACCGGCTATTCCGGTTACGCTGACCGCAATATCAACACCGGCTTTCAGGCGGGCACCTTCCGCCATGGCAGCCGCAACTTCAGCGCTGACCGCGCCGTGTTTTTGCAGAAGATTCTCATCAACACCCAACAGCTCAGTCTTCGCCCTGTTCGAGTATGTAACGAAGCCCCTCTCAAACGAATTCGAACTGCCCGGAACGGAGACTATCCGGCTGGCGATCATTCCTCCCGTGCACGATTCTGCCAGTGCCAATTTCATGTTCCGTTCCTCGAGCATATCGAGGATTGCCTTCTCGAACGGTTCATCTCCCGCGGCGTAAATATGGCTGTCCACACGGCTGCGAATGTAATCCTCTGCCTTCTGCAGAGCTTGGTCAATCTCACCTGTATCGGCGCCCGTACATGAGATCCTGAGCGTGACCCCGTGATCGACACTCGGCAGGTAGGCAAGCGTCGCCGGCGACAACCTCTCCCGGTCGCCTATCAGTTCTGCAAGGCGCGTTTCACCGATACCGGCGGTTCTCAGGATACGATAACCGAACACCCCCGATCTGATCGTCGCGAGGTGGGGAAGCACGTAGTCACTTAACATACCCTTCATCTCCACCGGCACACCCGGCATGGCAAAGAGTTCATGGTCGTCGAGACTGTAGTGAATCCCGGGGGCGCTGCCGTGCTCGTTCGGCATCGGGGTCGCCCGCGACGGGAATTCAGCCAGCAGATGGCAGCCAGGGGGCGGCTTTAATCCCCTGCCGACAAAACGGCTGCGAATCCGTTCGGCTAATTCAGGATTGGGAATCAGGTTATCGTCGAAGAAATCAGCGATAATGGGACGGGTGATGTCATCATGCGTGGGACCGAGACCTCCGGTCAGCAACACAATATCAGCCCGGTTCCAGGCCCTTCTGAGCTGATGCCTGAGATCGCTGGCGTTGTCGCCGACCACGGATATCCACCTCAGACGGTGTCCGTTTTCGGTGAGACGAGACGCAATCCAGTGTGCGTTGGTGTCAAGTGTATGCCCCAACAGAATTTCATCACCGATCGTAATCAGCTCGATCTTTAACTCAGCCAATCCATACCCGTTGAATGATCACCAGAACGAGGGCGGAGTATGCGCCGGCGAGAACATCATCAATCACCACGCCCAGGCCGCCCCTGATGTTTTGAGACTGCTTTATCGGAAAGGGTTTCCAGATATCGAACAGACGGAAGATGAAAAAAGCCGATACTACCAGCATTATGTGCGTGGAACAGAAGGCGAGCGCGATCCACTGACCAACCACTTCATCAATGATGATTGACCGGGCGTCGGATCCGAGCAGATGCTCGGCGCCGTGCGATGCCCATACTGCGATGATTAGCACCATGATGATGATCAACCAGAACTGAAGGATCGCCAGATTTGCCAGAAACAACCACCAGATAATGACTGCAAGCGCGCTTCCCCAGGTTCCCGGTGCAACCGGCAGTCTGCCTACCGGACCGATTGTGGCAATTTGAACCCGGAGCTTAAGCATCGATTTATCGGTTTTCAAGCAGACCTTCTCATCCAGACGCGATAGCTTTTCAGGTATACTCCACCTGAGATCAGGGAAGTCAGCGCACTGAGGAAGAACAGAACGCATATAACCATCAGGAATCCATTTCTGTCGAATAGTCCGGCGGGTCGACCGTATGTTTCCAACAAATCACGCAGATTCAATACGGCGAGTGTGAAGATGAGTGTTGTTAATTGCACGCCGGTCTTCCATTTTCCCCACATACTCGTTACAACCGATGAACCGCCTTGTATAGCCGTTATCCGCATCACGGTCAGGCCGATCTCACGAACGGTGATCAGAACGATGCAGATCAGTGCAACCAGGAACAGACCGTCGAAATTCTCCCTGATCAACAGAGCCCAGAACGCTGAGAGCGCCAGCAGCTTATCCGCAAGTGGATCCATAAAGTTACCGAAAGCCGTCTCCTCGCCCCGGCGACGCGCCAGCTTGCCGTCGTAAAGGTCTGTTAAAGCCGCCGCGATAAACAGAAAAGTCGCCAGAATCTCAAACACGAGATTGTGACTGAAGAAAACGAACCAGAACAACGGCACTATGGCGAGGCGTATCATGGTCAACCAATTTGCAGCCGTAACCGTCACCCGTCCTTCCGGGCGCTTCACACCGAGCGCTGATACGATCTTGTCCCGACCGCGCTCGATGGTTGCCACTAATTGATTGTCGCTTTCGTTTATATTCGGTTCCATACGTCCAGAATTAAACAAGACAAAAGGTTAACGTGATTATAACCTTGAAATGATGTTTGATTATATTGCAATTGATCGTTACATTATAACAATTTATGCCAAGTTGTGCAACTCTTTCGAGCTTTAACGCGTCGGTATTGAAAGGCTTGAGGTTGATAGGTAATCCGGAGTGCTGCCGTGCGGGTTAATCCACGCGGCGAAACACCCTGGCTTCAGTAAGGCGTCGCAAATCATGACACTCGAATCGATTGACTGGGTGATACTGGGCGGTTACCTGATTTTCCTGCTGGTGATCACGGTGAAAATCAGTCTTGGAGGATCGGGAAACGCGGAGACGTACATCCTTGGCGGTCGCCGCCTTACACTGCCGGCATTCGTCGCCACGACCGTTTCGACCTGGTATGGAGGAATCCTGGGGGTGGGCGAATACAGCTACAAGCATGGCATCTCCAACTGGCTTGTATTCGGTGTGCCCTATTACATCGCGGCGCTGTTGTTCGCCCTTCTCCTCGCCCGGCGGGCAAGATCTTCGAGGCTACTCAGCATTCCCGACCAGCTTGAGCATGCCTACGGCGGCACGACCGCGGTTACGGGCGCGCTTTATGTGTTTGTGATGACCGTACCCGCCGTTTACGTACTGATGCTCGGAATACTGATGAAACTGCTCTTCGGATGGACACTGATAACCGGGGTGGTCATTGCAACCCTGGTTTCAACGATATACGTGTGGACCGGCGGCTTCAGGGCGGTTGTCAAGACCGACTGGATCCAGTTTGCATTCATGTACCTGGCATTCGCCCTGATGACCGTCATCCTTCTGACCGATTACGGTGGCATATCGTTTCTGCGCGACAACGTACCGGTCGGGCATTTCGATTGGCGGGGCGGGAAGAGCGCCGGTTACATCTTCAGTTGGTATTTCATCGCCCTGGCTGCGCTGGTCGAGCCGGCTTTCTACCAGCGTTGCTATGCAGCGAGGACTCCGGCCGTCGCCAGACGCGGTCTATTGATCTCCATCGTATGCTGGTTCGTCTTTGACGCAATGACTACCACCGTCGGCATTTACAGCCGGGCTCTCCTGGGAAGCGGCATAAACGGCATCGAGGCGTTTCCGCTTCTCGCCGACCGTATCCTGCCGCCGGGATTGAAAGGCATTTTCTTGATCGGGCTGGTCACCACAATCCAGTCAACCATCGACAGCTACAGCTTCCTGGCGGCATCGACACTCGGCAGGGATGTACTGTGGCAGATCCGCAGGATCAAAGCCCGCTTCAGCGAAGTCGAGTTGAGCCGTTGGGCGCTGGCGGCTTCGGGAATCCTGGCGATAATCATCGCCCTGATCAGCGAATCGGTAGTGGATATCTGGCACAGCCTTGGGTCGCTTGGAACCCCGGCGCTCCTCCTGCCGTTGGGACTCAGCTACAACAAGAGACTCAAGTTCCGACCGACCTGGGCGATGATCAACCTGATCGCGGCGCCGTTGATCGTCGGGCTTCTGTTCATCCTCCAGGCCAACGTCGAAACGCTTCCCGCCATCCTGAAAATCCAACCCATTTTCCCGGGATTACTCGCATCAATCCTCATTCTCATCCTTGACCACTTGAGCAGAAAATAACCTCGATTAATCAGATTGTCCTGAACTGAGCAAACAAGGAAATAATCGGCATCGTCATAACAATTAACGGGTGAAGCCTTGCTCAAGCATTATCGTTATTTATCTTGAATATGACAATGTCAACCGTAACTCAATGTTTCATCCTTGATCCTCCGGCTTTACGTGAATGTCAAGGGTGATTTGTGCCAGTTGAAAATCTACTCCAACTCTAAGATTATTTTTCACATTTTCCACCGGCACCAAGTGATAAAACAAACTGGACAATCAGATGTTTGATCCCGAAGAACTTCAAAAAAAACTGATCCGTGCTGATCCGGGTTTCTATACAATCGACGTCTGCCGGGATATGGCCCGCAAGCTCGACAGGATCGCCGCGCTTAAATCTGAACGGAACGCAGTCCTGCTTGCCCACAATTATCAACGTCCGGAGATATTCGAAGTCGCCGACTATTCAGGCGATTCGCTCGGCTTGTCGCTCATGGCCGGTGAGGTTGAAGAAGCGGAAGTGATTATCTTCTGCGGCGTACATTTCATGGCTGAGATCGCCAAGGTGGTCAGCCCGTCGAAGAAGGTCATCCTGCCAAACCTGAAGGCAGGATGTTCACTGGCTGACACCGCCGATGCGGAGGATGTCAGGCGGCGCATCGAAGAGCTCCGCCGGCAATATCCCGACCTGGGTGTCGTATGTTACGTCAACACGACCGCAGCGGTTAAGGCTTTGTGCGATTCATGCTGCACGTCTGCGAACGCGGTCGAGGTCATCACCGCCATGCCCAACAAAACCATCCTTTACGTACCGGACAGGAACATGGCCGCCTATGCCGCAAAGAACCTGCCGGAGAAGACGATCATTCCCTGGGACGGTTATTGCTACGTTCATGAGGAGATTGAGCCGGAAACGGTACAGAGCGTACGAAAGGCACATCCTGACATGAAGATTCTGGTACATCCCGAATGCCGCGACGATGTGATCAAGTTGGCGGACGCGGCGCTGTCGACGTCGGGAATGGTCAGGTACGCAAGGGAGAGCGAAGCGCAGGATTTTCTCGCCGTCACGGAATGCGGATTGTCGGACCTGCTCAGCATTCAGGCGCCGGGCAAGCATTTCTACCGCGCCTGCAAGATCTGCCATTTCATGAAGATGATAACGCTTGACAACGTGCTGAAGTCGCTGGAGACGCTCCAGCCGGAGATCACGCTTCCCGAGGACGTTCAGGCGGGCGCCGAACGATCGATCCGCCGCATGTTCGAGCTGACTTCACCCGAGAAGATACCGGCATCGCTGGCGTCGACGATTGATTGAACGGTTTTTGTAACCGGCAGAGCGCATTACATGGTGTCAAAGGTCTCCTTTGACGCAGGTGCTCGATCAGACCGGACGTTCGACAGCAGGAAGAACACGCGGCTGCGTGCTTTTCTTATGCGGAGAGGGTGGGATTCGAACCCACGGTAGGCAGAACCTACAACGGTTTTCGAGACCGCCCCGTTCGACCACTCCGGCACCT
>JALGVR010000024.1 GCA_025774605.1 bacterium
CGACTACCGACTACCGACTACCGACTACTTCAGTTTAAACACAAACGTAACCACGCCTCGCTGCTTGATCTGTTCGTGGCTTTTATCCAGCGGATTGAACCGCCATGCCTTCAACGCATCCAGCGAAACCTTCTCCAGCTCGGGTACGCCCTTGGTCAGCGGTGAGGCGAAAGAAACGGTGCCGTCGGGCGTGACATCGAAGGCGATCTTTACCGTAACCGCCTTCTTCACTCCCCTGGGGAAGACAGGCAATCGTCCGCTGATCTTGGTGCGCGGCGGTCCTTCCCAGGAAATGCTGAACATCTCGTCGCCGGCGATGGTTTCGGTCAGGGCGTCCGGGCTGGTGCCGGTGAGCTGTTCGTCGCTGAGATCTATGTCTGTGAAACCGGGACGCTCGCGGGTGTCCGGCGTTGCGGATGTAAGGTCGACCCGCTTGTCGCTGGATGTTCTGCCGCCCCTGGTCAGATCCGGTTTATCCGTGGGGGAGGGCGCCTCGACCGCCTGGCGTTCGCTGTCAGGCAGGCGGAGCAGGGGAGAGGTATCGTCGATGGTGCGGCTCTTGGGGAGCTCGACCAAAGGCTTCTCACCGGTGAACTGCTGAGTTGCGACGCCTCCGGTGGCCACCGAGGCAGCGGAAGGGGCAAAGGCGATGATCGTGTAGTCAAGTTCAAACGGCTTGATATCGGTGAATGAGACCAGGAACAGCAGCGCCAGGATGATGTGAAGCGTCACCGAAACCAGCCAACCGGCCATGTCATAGCGCCAACTCATCAGTCCTCTTCCCGGGAAGTAGCGATCAGAAAACGTTCGCCGCCGGCGGCTTTGACGGCATCGATCACGCTGACAGCGGTTTCCAGCGACACCCGGCGGTCGGCTTTGATAACCACTGTCTGCATCGCGCCATGAATTATATATCTTCTGATGTTCGCCGCGAGCGTGCCGAGGCTGGTTCGTTCGCTGCCGATGTAGATGGTGTTGTCCCGGGTTATGGTCACCACGATATTCTTTTCATCGATAACCTTGGCGGTTTCGCTGCGGGGGAGCTGAACTTTGATGCCCGGCTGGATGATATAGGCGCTGGAGAGCAGGAAGAAGATGAGCAACAGCAAAACGATGTCGGTCAGCGAAGCCAGGGAGAACGTGGTCAGCAGTCGGTTTTTCGGTTCGAGTTTCATTGCCGTCTGCTCAGGAGGCTGAGTGTCAGGTCGCCGACCTGCTCAAGCAGATGGGCGTGCTTGCCGACGAGTGACGCCAGAAAGTTATGGATGATCAGAGCGATAATACCGACCGCCAGACCTGAAGCCGTGGTAACCAGCGCTTCCCAGATGCCGCCGGCGAGTACATTTGCGTTGACGTTGCCGCCCAGGTTCTGAATCTGCATAAAGGCGCGTATCATGCCGGTTACCGTGCCCAGAAAACCGAGTAACGGCGTAACCGCGGCGAGGGTGGCTATCGTCCCCAGTCCGGTTTCAAGATGGGACAGCTCGGCTCGGGCGAGTGATTCGATCTTCTCCGTAGCCTCCTGCCGCGAATATCTGCCGCGTCTCAACGTGGTCGCCATCTCCGCGATTGCTCTTGGTCCGTTCCTGCAGGCGTCCATGTATTTCTCCGGTTCCGCTCCAAAGGCGGCCTCCTTCCACTCCTCCAGAAAACCGGACAGCTCCCTGCGTTCCGTGCGCAGAGCCAGGTATCTTCCAATGCCGAGTGCGATTACGATAACTGAGGACAATGCGATTGGAATTATCAACCAGCCGCCGCGCACCAGTATTTCAAGCAGGCTCATCAGGACTCCGTTTATTTCTTAATCTTTATGCCAATCTGATTTGTAGAATATACTGATAAAAATTGTTGCAGGTGCCATGTCATAACCGGGAAAATCGTAATATCTGTCGTTGACAACGTTATTTACCGCGAGTTGAACCGATATATTCCGTTTGAACTCTCTGGTGGCGGAAACGTTCCAGATAAGCTGTTCGGGTCGCCTGATGCTGTCGGTGAAATCCACAGGTGCACTGTCCGACCAGGACAGATCGGTTCCAAGGATTATTGAGCTCAAGGGGAAGAGCGCTGATAATCCGGTCGACAGGGCTGGTATGCCGGGAGCATGATCACCCGGTCCGGCGCCGGACGTGCGGGCCTTTGCGTATCGGCAGTGAAGCTGCAGATGGATCAGGTGATCGATGTTGTAATCAAATGTCAGTCGAATTCCAGCGCTGCTGAGGCGGCGCGACACCGGGAACCACTCTCCGCTTGTATCAGGTACGGCGAAGAGTTCGTGGCGTGACCGAGTCATAAAACCGCCGATCTTCACTTCCAGATCATCAGTAATAAACCGGTCATAGAACAGCGACAGGTTGTTGTATTCCTCGGCGATGGTCCCACGAGCCTTTGCATCCAGCACCCGCCACTCCTTCAAGATGGATCTGGTATCGTTGAATTGCACGGTCGGTTTATACGTAAGTGATAATGTGCCTTCGACCGGCAGCCTGACTTTGGCTTCCAGGTGCGGAAATACCCCCCCGCGTTGATCTCCGCTCACACTTTTCCCCGCGTAGAATGAACCGCCGCCCTCAACGAGAAGGTTCTGATGCGGTTGAAACAGATAGCTCGAGGTCAAGTTGATCAACTGAAGATTGTCGCTGTCGTCATGGATGTTCTCCAGTGCGAAGAAGAGCTCCGATTCGAGCCTTCCATTTCCTGCCCGGATGTTGTGCCGAAGGTCAGACCGGCTGCTGAAACCGCTGAGATCTTCCAGACTCGAGTAACGCCAGCCGTAACAACTGATATATCCGTTAAACCCGCCGGCGCTGGTCGCCCAGGGATTGAGGAAGAAGTCAAACGTCAGATCGGATCTTTGGGCGCTGTGATCGTCAAGGCTGTCCAGAAGTTGAAACCGATCGAGATTGTATATCGCACGCGGGTAGATTGAAACGCAACCTTTGAAACGGTGGACTTCATCGTACTGGATCCGTCGGTTGGAAGCTTTGCCGGTGGTGATTCTGTGGGGTGATCGGTTCAATGCCGCGCCACCCATTCGTGTAACTTTGGGCTTCGCGTAAACCAACCCGCCGTCCAGACCGTAGGCTCCAAAACCGCCGCCGTAAACAGTGCTTCTGTAATACCCGCGTTTCAAGTGATTGATGATTTCAGGCTTGGATTGTGAAGTCCATACCGATCGCGCGGTTAATTCCGGTCTGACTGATTTGGTGGCTTCGGGGCTGGAGACAACTGAGCCGATCGATGTCGGGAGACGGTCACCCTGCACCTTTGTCGCCTCTTCGATACCTGAAATGATGTAATCGGGCAGTTTTATCCTGGGCAGGTCCGCCGCTCCGGCAGAGGCAGTCAACCAGCAGAGTACGAACATTGTTGATATACAACTCTTAAATATGCCGGGCATGTACTGTTGCCATATGATTGTTCTCTTTGAGTATTAACAAATTGCTGACTTCCCTTGGTTGTCATTCCGGTCAATTTACTGTCATTCTGACCGAAGGGAAGAATCACGTTGTTTCCGCCTGCGGATTGGGATTCTTCACTGCGTTCAGAATGACGAGATAATAACGAACAGAATGACGAGATAATAACGAACAGAATGACGAGATAATAACAAACAGAATGACGAGAAAAAACTAATAGATTGACGAAACGAGAACCATCAGACTGACGAAACGAGAAATCTCACACGATATCACTATTCAGCTGAAACTCTCAGTTTTTAAGTATGGTCGAAATAAGATAATACGAACCTGCATCTCGTACCGATCCGGGTTGGGCATCTCCTTGATACGAACAGGAGAAGTGATTGTATATAATCTATGAAAGATACTTGTGAGTATTATAAAACCAAGTGAACTCAATCATTTTCGGGATTACTCTGCATAAAGTATGGATAACCCGGTTTAAGGCTTGACACTTCATCCAGCCTCGAGATCTCATCGTCGGTGAACTGCCAACTGACCGACCGGAGGTTTTCCTCAAGCTGGTCGATGGTTCGAGCGCCGATGATTGTCGAACATATGTTCTGTTTGGCTTTGATCCAGTTGAGAGCGCCCTGTGCGACGGTGCCGTTGTGTGCCGATGACAGCCTGTCCAGCTCCTCGATGATGTCAAAGCCCCGTTCCTCGTCGATGGGGAGAAAAGCAGTGTCCGGATCGGATCGCCTGGCGAACCTGGGACGAGGTTTGCCGCGTCGGTATTTCCCGGTCAGAAACCCACCGGCAAGCGGACTCCAGGGCAGAATGCCGAGTCCCTCTTCGACACATACCGGCATCAGCTCCAATTCGAGATCGCGATGAACCAGGTTGTACAATCCCTGGAATGTAACAAAACCCGACCACCCGTTGATCTGTGACAGCATTATTGCCTTCTCCAATTGCCATCCACTGAAATTGGAGCACCCGATATAACGCACTTTGCCGGACTGAACGAGGTGGTCGAGGGCAAAGAGCGTTTCGTCCAGCGGCGTATTCTCATCCCAGCCGTGAATCTGGTACAGGTCGATCCAGTCGGTTCCCAACCGGGTCAGGCTCTGTTCAACGGCTCTGATGATATGCCAGCGCGACAGACCGACATCGTTGACATTCTTTCCCATGCGCCCCCTGACCTTGGTGGTGATGATAACCTCGCTGCGGTGTGATCCGATCGCCTCGCCCAGGATTTCCTCGGATAGACCCTCGGAATAGATGTCAGCGGTGTCGAAAAAGTTGATACCGGCCTGAAGACAGATTCCGATCATTCGAGTCGCGGTGGCGCGATTTACGGAGCCCAGCGCGGCCCAACTTCCCCTGCCGCCGAAGTTCATGGTGCCCAGGCATAACTCCGAAACCCGGATTCCTGATTTACCCATCTGGTGGTATTGCATGTGATTTTCCTAATAAAACCCGATCATTTTCCGACGAACCGGTTATCTTGTATCGAAACTGCTTGCTGAAACGCCGGTAATATTGCTATATTCATTACTTAAAGTTACACATCTGCCTTCAGATAGAAGGGGAGAACAGGTCGGCCTGATTTACAAAGCCCGACTATTTCCGGTATCGGTACATATAAACGCTCACAACACCGGTCATTACAATGTAATTTCATTTGTGAGACTTTAACCGGCCATGTTTCTTCTGAGGAGGCTTTCATCATAATATACATGCTGAAAGATTATTAGTAAAGGAGTGATCATGAAATCAAACATACATCCGCAATATCGTCTGGCAACCATAACCTGCGCTTGTGGCAACAAATTCCAGACCAGAACCAGCGTCGGCGATCTGAAGGTTGAAATTTGCTCCAAGTGCCATCCCTTCTACACGGGTAAGCAGAAGCTCGTCGACACCGCGGGACGCGTTGAGAAGTATTACCGCAAATATAAGCTGGAACACAAATCTTAAACAAGGGCATCAAGGAAGAGGGATGAGGGTATAACCGGATTCTGCTTACCGCCTCATCCCTCTTTCTTTTTCCCAAATTTATCCACCCCCGGTTCAATCTTCAACTTTTCCCAACATCTTTTACATCATGAGAAAACCAGGAGCTGAAATGATCAGTAAATCACCTTTTCAACGCTGTTTTGTTTTCATGATCCAACTTCTATTATTACTGATGCTTGCATCGGCTGCACCTGCCAATGCAGGGGAAACGGCTCCCGGCTTCTTCAGATATCCGCACACCGACGGCGAATCTGTAATATTCACCTCGGAGGGCGATCTGTGGAAGGTTTCACTTGACGGGGGGACGGCTGTCAGGTTCACGACCCACGAAGGCGAGGAGCGCTTCCCGCATTTTTCACCGGACGGCAAATTGATTGCATTCTCCGGTCAGGACGACGGTCAGGATGATATCTACGTGCTGCCTGCTTCCGGTGGTGAACCCCGCCGGTTGACCTACCATCCGTGGCGGGACCAGGTTCTCGGTTGGGACCCTGACGGCAATGTCGTTTTCCGCTCGGCGCGCGATATCCCCTACCGGGGTTACCGAATCTACCATGTTTCTCCGGACGGCGGCTGGCCGGAATCGATCGGGTTGGACAAGGGGAGCCTGATAAGTTACGAGCCGGATGGTTCGCGCATCGCCTTTAATCGTTATTCACGGGAATTCCGCAATTGGAAGGGATACAAGGGCGGCTGGGCGCAGGATATCTGGGTGGGGGACATGTCGAAGATGGTGTTTGAAAATATAACCGATAATCCTGCCGTGAACGATTGGGACGGAACGGACGCGTTCCCGATGTGGCACACCGACGGCAGAATCTATTTTCTCTCCGACCGCGACGGACGCGCCAACATCTATTCCATGAACCCGGACGGCGGCGACGTGCGCCGGCATACCGACCATAAAAAATTCGATGTGCGCTGGCCCTCTCTTGGGCAGGGGATAATAGTCTACCAGAACGGGATGGATATCTGGTATCTGGACATCGGCACAGGTGAGAACAGGATGGTTGGCATCAACCTGCCCACCGACCGCGTTCAGGCTCGCGACAAGATAATCGACCCCGCGAAATACATTACGGACTTCTCCCTGTCGCCCGACGGCAGGCGTGTGCTGTTATGTGCAAGGGGCGAACTGTTCACGGTTCCCGCCAGGGGCAAGGGATTGCTGCGTCAACTGACGTTCACCTCCGGTGTGAGGGACAAGTTCCCCAACTGGTCCCCCGACGGCGGACAGATTGCCGCCTGGTCGGATGCGACCGGCGAGGAAGTGCTCTATCTGTATCCTTCAACGGGCGGTGAACCGGTGAAGATCGGCACTGACGGCAGAGGCTGGCATTATCCGCCTGTCTGGTCACCCGACGGCAAGCGGATTGCCTACAGCAATGAAGAGCTGGAATTGATTGTAATCGATGCGAAAAAGGGCGAACCGAAAGTGATTGACACAGGTGCGTGGGAGATCAGGGACTATCGATGGTCACCCGACAGTCGGTATCTTGTCTATTGCAGTCCTGACGAGAATGAATTCAACGTGATAAAAATCTGGGACAGCGCCGGCGATCAGGTGCGCCAGGTTACCGATGGTTTTTTCAACAGCTTCAGTCCCAGCTTCGATCCGGAGGGCAAATACCTCTTCTTCCTGTCCGACCGGGTGGCAAATCCGCATCTGGACGGCCATGAGATGACCTACATTCTCGATCATCGCACCCGTCCCTTCGTTATGAGCCTGACCGCGGACGTCATGTCTCCGTTCGCTCCGCAGGCGGATCCCGCTGAAGAGGAGGAGGAGAAGTGGGATTTCAAGAAGATGAAAGAGATGGGTAAGATGAAGGATGATGACGATGAGGAGAAGAAAAAACCACCGAAGGTTGTGATAGATTTTGACGGTCTCATCGACAGGATAGACCCGTTTCCGGTGCCCGCGGATAATTACGGCGCTTTGAAAGCGGTTAAAGGCAAGGTCTTTTTTGTTTCGTGGGTGAATCGGGGCATGCTCGGCAGGGACTACTTCGAGGAGCATCCACCGGTCGGCGTTAAGCTTCACAAGTTCAACATCAAGCGCAAGAAACTGAAGGATGTCTCCGACGGTGTGCTGGGATACGACATCTCCGCCGACGGGGAGCATTTACTGCTGCGCCTCAAGCGCGGCTTCAAGGTCGTCGGCATCGACGAAGGCTTCGGCTTCGGTGACTGGAAGCCGAAGGATGATGAGGAGAAGGAGGACAAGTTTGTCGATCTGAGTGGATGGGACCTGCGGGTTGACGTACGTTCCGAGTGGCGCCAGATGTTCAGGGAAGCATGGCGCGATCAGCGCGATTTCTTCTGGGATCCGAACATGCATGGCGTCGATTGGAACGAGGTCTGGCAGCGTTACTCGCCTCTGGCTGAAAGAATATCGACGCGCGACGAGCTCAATGACCTGATAGGCGAGATTTTCGCCGAGCTTAACTGCTCGCATACCTATGTATGGGGTGGGGATCAACGCCGGGGCGAGTCGCACCGGACAGGCTTACTCGGGGTGGACGTGACGCGGCATCCGTCGGGATTCTATCGAATCGACCGGATCATCGAGGGCAGAAGTTGGGCGCCCGGATTGTCCAGCCCGTTCGTCGCCCACGGACGTCTGGCTGAAGAGGGTGATTACATTGTCGCCATCAACGGGCAATCGACCGCGAAAGTTCCGAACTACCTTGAATTATTGCGCGACAAAGCCGGTAAGATTGTCTCAGTGACCCTGAACGATAAACCAACCCTGGAAGGCGGTCGCGAGGTTATAGTAAAACCGCTCGAGCAGGAGCACTATCTCAGGTATAACGACTGGGTTGACGGGCGTCGGGCTTATGTCGAGGAGAGAAGCGGCGGAAGGATCGGCTACATTCATCTGACCAACATGGGGAGCAGGGGGTTGTCGCAGTTTACAGCTGATTACCTGCCACAGCATGAAAAGCAGGCGTTGATCATGGATGTGAGGTACAACGGCGGCGGGTTTGTCGCACCGATGATCCTGTCGCACCTGGCGCGCGGACTGTTTGCCGTCGGACGCCCCCGGCACGGCGCCGCCTACCGGACGCCGACCACCGCCTTTTACGGGTACATGGCCGCAGTGTGCAACGGCGAAACAGGTTCCGATGGCGAGACGTTTACCGAGGGTTTCCGCAGGCTGGGGCTCGGACCGATCTTCGGTACAAGGACCTGGGGTGGCTGGGTAGGCATCAGGGGCGGCAAGCCGCTGCTCGACCGCGGCGGCGTAACGCAGCCCGAATTCACCGGCTGGGGCAAGGAGGGCAAGTGGCTGATTGAAGGGCATGGAACGGACCCTGACGTCAAGGTTGTGGACAATCCCGCTGATGTGATCGCCGGCAGGGACCCGCAGTTGGATGCGACCATCGATTACCTGATAAACAAGATCGAACGGGAACCGAAGGTCTGGCCCGAACAGCCGCCCTACCCGAATCGCAGTACGATCAAGGGAACCGATTGATTTTATTAAGAGGGATTATTTAGTCGGGCTTGGAGGGCGGACATTCCTGTCCGCCCGAGCGACTGTATGACCGTGATTAAAGGCGGAGTGGAATGTCCGCCCTCCAAGCTGTAACCCAAGCATTAGTAGCATCCTGAAGACCATGACGGATGCGCCGGAAGTGGGTCTCTGGTGAAAAAGGCGGTCAATAGGCATATCCGGATGAGAACGGCTCCGCACTGAGGAGCCGTTCTTTTCTCACATCGACGTATTACCTGATCATCCGTCTCAATCTCAGGCTGTTCATCACCACCGATATTGAGCTGAAAGCCATCGCCGCGGCGGCGAACATGGGCGGAATCAATCTGCCGGTGAGTGGATATGATAAACCGGCGGCGAGCGGTATTCCCAGCGAGTTGTAGAAGAACGCCCAGAACAGGTTCTGCTTGATTATGCTGACAGTCCGCCGGGCGACTCTTATCGCGTATCCGACACCCCTGGGATCGGCGCCGACCAGGGTGACGTCGGCGGCTTCAAGCGCCACGTCGCTGCCGGATCCGATGGCGAAGCCGACGTCGGCGGCGGCAAGGGCTGGTGCGTCGTTGACGCCGTCGCCGACCATGCCGACTTTCAGTCCCTGATTCATATAGGATTGAACCATTTCCGCTTTTTCCGCCGGCATGACGCCGGCGCGGAACTCGTCCACGTTGACCAGTGAGGCGATCTTTTGGGCGGCGGTCGGTTTGTCACCGGTGAGCATCACCGTTTTCAGACCCATTTTTTTAAGGTCGGCGACCGCTTCGCGGGAGGCGCTTCTAACTTGATCGGACAAGCCCACCAGTCCGATGCAAATGTTGTTGACGGCAACGCCGATCGCGCTTAATCCTTCAGCCTCGATCTGTTTCAACGTGTCCTGCAATGAACCGCTGATTTGAACGTTCTCCTCGAGCAGCCAGTTCGGCGAGCCGATAATCAGTTTTTCACCATCCACCTCGGCGACGACGCCCCTGCCATCGATTGCCTGGAAATTGTCGACGGCTTTGACGGGGACACCTCTGGAGCGAGCCTCCTCAATCACCGCCGACGCCAGCGGGTGCCCCGAACCCAATTCGGCAGCCGCGGCAAGCGACAGCAATCCTTCTTCGCTGTAGCTGTCAGCAGTTACAATGGTTTCAACGACAGGTTCTCCAACGGTTAAGGTTCCTGTCTTGTCCATCAGCAGCAGGTCCAGTTTAACAGCCGTCTCCATCGTTTCGCCGCCCTTGAAAATCACTCCCCTGGCAGCCGCGGTTCCGGAGCCGACCATTATGGCTGTCGGTGTTGCCAAGCCCATCGCGCACGGACAGGCGATGATCAGAACCGAAACGAAGGCGGTCAGGGCATGGGCAATTCCCATTTCCGGCGCGATAATCAGCCATGTGACCAGGGTAATAACAGCAATCAACAGCACAATGGGTACGAATACCGCCGCCGTCCTGTCGGCGAGGCGCTGGATCGGCGCCTTGCTGCCCTGGGCTTGTTCAACCAGGCGGATGATGGCGGCGAGCGTGGTCTCGGCACCGACGCGCGTGGCTTTCATCAGGAACGATCCGGCGCGGTTGATGGTGCCGCCGTAGACGCTGTCCCCGGGAGCCTTCTCCACAGGATTCGCTTCACCGGTAAGGGTGGATTCGTCCAGCGCTGATCTGCCCTCGGTAATTTCACAGTCCGTCGGAACCTGCTCGCCGGCTCGAACGCGTATCACGTCGCCGATTTCCAGGTCTGAGGCCGGTACAACCTTCCAGTCCTTGTGTTTTTCATCGGAGTCGCCGCGCAGTACTTCCGCGGTTTTGGGAACGAGCCTGAGAAGGCCGCTGATCGCCGACGAGGCTTTACTCTTGGCGCGCGCCTCGAGGGTTCGTCCCAGCAGGATCAAGGCGATGATAACAGTCGCGGTCTCAAAATAGACGGGCGGTAATCCGTTGCCTGCCGGCAGGAGGCCAGGCATGACAGTGGCTGCGCAACTGTACAGAAATGCTGATCCCGAGCCTATGGCGATCAGTGTGTTCATGTCGGCGGTTCCCTTGAGGGCAAGGCGAACGGCGGTCGTAAAGAACATGTTTCCCGCCAGCGCCAGGACCAGGGCGGTTATAATCATCATCAGGGGGCGCGCCAGCTCCGGCGCCAGCAGGCTGGTCATCGAAAGAACCGTCACGGGAACCGCACCGATTGCGGCTGTTATGAATCTTCCCCGGGAAGTCCTGTACTCCAGTTGGTTCAACTCCTCCGGATTCTTCTCCGGCGCGCCCTGCCCGACCGGGCGAGCCGGGTAACCGGCATCCTTCATCGTCTTCATCAGTCTGCCGGCATCCGTCAAACCCGGTATAAAAGTCAGGGTGATCTGTCTGGCGGCGAGATTGACGTTTGTCTCGATTACACCGGCCTCGGCGTTCAGTATTTTCTCCAGACGCGAGACGCAGGACGCGCAGGTGATATCTTCAACCGAAAAACGGTTTGTGATCCTTTCGACTCCGAACCCGATGTTTTCTATTGCTTCACTGATCGATCGAGCGCTGATGGAATTTCCGGTCAGGTCGAACGCCGCACGACCGGTCGCAAGATTTACGGATACGTCCTCGACGCCATTTATATCCGACAGCGCGCCTTCGACCCTGGCGGAGCATGATGCGCAATGCATGCCGGTGATGGTGATATTCTTTCGTTGATCGGACAGAGTCTGGTTCATGATGATTAATCAACTTGATCGATAATCAATGGTTATTTATCTCGTTTAGGCATGTTGAAGTATTACGGAACTTCAGGTTATTTGATTGTGACGGTTAAGAAAAGCTACAGAAGTGGAAATATTTGCCGATAGAGATGTTAGATGCAGCAGTTTTTGCCACATAAAGCTCGCAGTCTCCAATCGATATTCTGCTATCTTCTTGTTACAACTAATCATAGACAACAAGTTGCAGGAATCAGGATTTGGCACGGATAGTGCAAGTAATACTGAGGAAAGAATAGCTTAGACAGGGAGTTATGAAATGGCTTTAAAATGCCAATGCGGATCCACCCGTTTCAAGCCGATCGGTATACAGGAGAGTTGGCCTGGTCGACAGTCCGGCGACAGTCCACGCATATTATTCTTAGTAAATTGTCTGGAATGTGGTACGACCAAGGTATGCAGCAGACTTGACTATGCGTTGATACGCAATGAAGAAACTGCTGAGACTATAGATAAATCTTCTTAATTCACCGGTTAACAGCCGGTCTCCCGACCAGCCCTCCTTACCCTTGTTGTTTCCAGGTTCCTATCTTTATTCGAGTGGTTGCTTCAATATATTCTTAAGAACTTTCCCTGGGCGGAACAGCGTTTTTCGCCTGGGCGGGATGTATATTACCTGATCAGGCTTCTTCGGATTGCGTGCTTTGGGTTTGGCGGCAGTTCGTTTGACTTCGAATACACCGAAGTTCCGGATTTCGATGCGACACTCGATGGGACCTTCTGTCATCAATTCACGCAGGCTGTTGAAAACTGCATTAACAGCCTTGGCTGCTTCCTTCGTCTCGAAACCGGTTTTTTCAGCCGTTTTTTCGATGACGTCGCGCTTGATGTACGTTTGAACTTTCATAGACGATTCCCGTTAATTGTTCCTTTACATTCTCTTAAAATCTGAGCAGCAAATTCACCTAAGAAGCTAATCATTGTATATTTCTTTGAATATATGTAATTTGCCGCTGCTTTATGGCTTTGAGCGGAAAATATAATATATTGACTCTTGAAAGTAAAGTATTTTTGTGATTTAATTCATACTTTGTGTTGATCAGTGGTGATTTATGTTACTACTTTATAAAAATGTCGGTGTGGATGTCGAATGGTAACCTCTTTAACGGTTGATTTCATATCTTTGGAGTAATATGCCGCCCGTGATCCCGCGCGGCATCGCCGGAATTCACTTCACCGGCCGGGGTGGGTAACAGCGGATCTGAACTGCCGGCAGAAGTGAGGAGGAGTTAATACTTCATCTGTATCAACAACATTTTTCAGAATGGGTGGTTATGAACCAGAGCAATTGCTGTATATACGAGGATCGCGGTTACGCTGATTTCGGACCGTTGACACAAACCCGGGCGGTATGGGACCTCAGGTGTGGGGCTTTTACGATTGCTGAAAAGATAGGCTTGATGGTAGGGCGGATCAACACTCATTATCATCTGCGTGGTGAATTAAAGCCACTCTACCTGGAAAACGGCTTTCAGGCTGCGGATTTGAATCCCATTGCGGACGGTGGAGACTGGTTGTTCCTGAACGGGCGGGTTCTGTTTACCGATGAGGCTGTCTCGCGGATTTTCAGTGCCGATAAAGATACGGTTTTTACTTCAGGGGGAGCGATCGTTGCCTTTCGTCTGTCCGGTCAAAACCTTGAGCTCGTGAATGTAAGTTCCGGTCGTCCCGTCGAATACTCAGGACTGAACAACCTGGTAAAACAGGAGATCGGTGTTCAGGTGCTGGACTATCCCTGGCAACTGGTCGATGCGTCCGCCGACCAGATCAAAGCCGACCTGAGGCTCGCCGAGGCGGTCGATCCCGGCGGTTCATTCAAGGGGGAGGGATTCGTCAGGGTTTCCATTCTTGATAATGTGAGGGTCACCGGCAGGGTGGAGGTTCGGCCCGGCGTGATGGTTGACGCTGACAGCAACCGGGTTCGCCTTGAGGATGGCGTCAGGCTTGGAGTCGGTGTCGCCATAGATGCCGCCGAGGGTCCGGTCTGGCTGGCGGAGAATGCGAGTATCGAAGCGGGAGCGATACTGACCGGTCCGGTTTACATCGGCACCGGTTCGATTGTCAGGGCGGGCGCAAGGCTTTCCGACGGCGTATGCCTGGGGCCTCAATGCAGGGTCGGAGGTGAGGTCAGCCGGACCGTCTTTCAGGGATATTCCAACAAGCAGCATTCCGGCTACCTGGGCAGATCCTTCGTGGGTGGCTGGGTGAACCTGGGGGCGGCGACCGACAACAGCGACCTGAAAAACAACTACCGTCCGATAGTCGTAACCGTCAACGGGCGGGAGATCAACACCGGAGGTCTGCATGTCGGCGCCTTTATCGGTGATTTCAGCCGCACCGCCATACACACCCGCCTGAACAGCGGTACGATCATCGGTGTATGCTGCAACATCTTCGGCAACGATTTCCCGGTCAGGGAGATTCCCGCCTTTGTCTGGTACGGATCGGACGGCTGGCGGGAATATCGCCTCGACAAGGCGCTCGAGACGATCGGTCTCATGATGCCGCGCCGCAATCGAGAGCTGACGCCCGCGCTTGAAACACTCTTGCGGGGGATATTTGACAGTTCGAAAGCGGAGCGCGAGCGGATCGATGCTCGCTGAGAAATGAGCAACAGCAGTGATGTCGAGTGCGGTTATTTAATTCTCAAATTTCCGGAATAACAGTAATATCACGTACCGGGCTGGGACTGGTCTTCATCCTTGCCGCCGGCTCCAAGGGTATGGATATCGTTGCATTCGGTCGCAGGATAGAGATGGTCCTGGGGAAGTTTGGATCGACATCGGCAACTGACTGGATTTTCATTTCCCTTGCCATTGGCTGTATATTGTTGCTGATTGAGTTCATCTTGGGCGCGATGTTGATCACCGGTTATCGATCGCGCCGGGCGGCAATGGCCTCCGCGGGGCTGCTGTTTATATTTGCCGTAATATTAATATGGGAAATTGCGGCGGGGAAGGAGCGGGAATGCGGGTGTTTCGGTGCTCTGGTTGATCGAACCGCCGGTCAGGCGTTGCTGGAGGATATGATTTTTCTGGCGGCAGCCGTCCTGGCTCTCAGATGTAAGACCGACAAATCGCAGGTCAAAAAACGATGGGCACTGTTGCTGGTTGGATCGGCTGTCTGCTGGGTTCTGTTCTTCAGCCTGTCGCGGCCCGCGTTTGCAGCGCTCAGAACCGGTTCAGCGTGGAATCCACCGGGCGCCGGCGGTGAGACGATCGAACGTGAGGATCTGCTGGTCTGGATATTTGATCCGGAATGTGGAGATTGTCTGGATCAGGTTGGGTATCTCGATTCGCTGTCCGGAAGCGAGGAACTGCCGGAGTTGATCGGGCTGACTGATGCTTCACCGGGCAGGCTCCGGGAATTTATATGGGATTTTGAACCCGAATTCGAGGTCAGACGAATTGATACTGATACATACAGGCGCATTTTTCTTCCGGCGGGGAGTCTGTTTCTGGTTGTAAAGGGACGAGTAAAGCGGATCTGGCGGACCGGAATGATGCCGGAGTCCGCTTCGGTCATAGCGTGGGAATCGGTACAGTGAAATTCGGAGCGGTGGTTGTTGGTGCCGGCCGGGGCGAACGGCTGGGGATGGCACGCCCCAAATGCATGGTGCGCATCGATGGCGTTCCCCTGCTGCTGATGTCGGCATGGTCGTTCGACAGGATGGAGAGCGTTTCGGAGACGGTGCTTGTCGTTCCGCCGGACTGTGAAGCAGAGGTGCAGGCCGCCTGTGAGGATCTTGGTTTGAAGCGCGCAATATCCGTTGTTCCGGGCGGCGCCAGGCGTCAGGATTCCGTGTTGAACGGCTTGAAGGTCTTATCGCAGGATGTAGCGCGTGTCCTGATCCATGACGGCGCTCGTCCACTGGTCTCGACCGGTCTTATCCAACGTCTGATTGAAGCGTTGGAGACTGAAGATGCGGTATTTGCAGGCATACCGGTTTCGGACACCCTGCATGTCAACCGCGGCGGTCACGCCGAGGAAGGCCCGGACAGACATGACTTGACCGCCGCTCAGACGCCGCAGGGGTTTGAGCGGAAGATACTGATGGAGGCGCTTGCCGAAGCTGCACGACGCGGGCTTACGTTCACCGACGATGTTGCCCTTGTCAGGCAGGTTACGGGGGTAAAAGCACGGATAATACCGGGTGAAACGACGAACATCAAGATCACCAGACCGGAGGACATCAGGCTTCACGAATTCCTGCTGAAAGCGCGCGTCAGGCAGATGAAAGGAGGAACTCATTGATCAGGATCGGCGAGGGTTATGATGTACATAGGCTCGTCGTCGGCAGACCGTTGATCCTGGGCGGCGTGAAGATCAATTTCAGCCACGGACTGCAGGGCCACAGCGATGCCGACGTATTGGTGCACGCGATATGCGACGCACTGTTGGGGGCTGCCGCGCTGGGCGATCTGGGCGCTCATTTCCCCGATGACAATCTGATTTTCAAGGATATCTCAAGCCTGAAACTTCTCGGCCAGGTTTGCATGATTCTCGATGGTAACGGCTTTCGTCCGGTCAATGTCGATTCGACCCTGGTGATGGAGCTGCCGCGCGTGGCGGATTACGTCTACGCCATGAGGCGCAACATTGCGCGTGAATTGAAGCTGGATGTGATCAGGGTATCCGTAAAAGCCACCACAACCGAGGGACTCGGCTTTGCGGGTCGCGGTGAAGGGATCGCCGCCAGGGCGGTCGTGCTGGTGGATGAATCGTAGGCTGCGCCGGCAGGTTTTACTGTTGGTGATGTCCTTTAAACTGGTTTATTTCGCATAGGAGGTTGGTCATGTTCAATCCGTTAAAATTAAAACTTGGATGCGGGTCGAAAGATGATGTTTCGAGTGATTCAGTAGTCCAGCGCCTTGGTTCGACCATTGCCGGTATTCCCCGCAGTACCGGCATCATCAGGACTGAAACTCAACCGGGGGCTTTGTTCAGGTTTCTGCCGGCTTCCTGGGTGCCGGCCCGCTCGACGATCCTGAAGGCGGGTGTGGTTATCTTCGCAGTGACTGCGGCATGGATCATATTACGTCGATTGTCCGGAAGACTTCTCTCCGGGTTGGATTGAAGAGCGCGGGAATTTTGATCAGGCGATGCATTTATCCAAACGATCGAGTATATCATAACCAACTGAATGGCGGATCCGGGGATTGATTTATGTGTGGTATATGCGGCATTTTAGATTTCAAATCGACTTCGGAACCGGACAGAGCGCTCCTTGACAGAGCAACCGATATGATGACGCATCGCGGTCCGGATGGTCGAGGTACCTGGCTGGAGCCGGGGATAGGACTGGGGCATCGCAGACTGGCGGTGATCGATCCGGAAGGCAGCCCACAGCCGATGATCAGTGCCAACGGACGTTTTGTCATCTCTTATAATGGCGAGGTTTACAACTTTCGCGAGCTTAGACGGAGACTGGAGGCGCAGGGAGTCAACTTTCGCACGGGCGGGGATACCGAGGTTGTTCTGGAGGCGCTCGCCGAATGGGGAATCTCCGCTTTGGATGAATTTTCGGGGATGTTTGCGTTTGCCCTGTGGGATCGCGGGGAGAGATCACTGCTGCTCTGCCGGGACAGGCTGGGCATAAAGCCGCTCTTCTATTCGGAAATCGAAGGTCGATTGGTCTTCGCTTCGGAGTTCAAACCACTTCTCGTTCATCCGTGGATATCAACCGAACCCGATCCGGTTGGAATAAACGCCTACCTGTCGAACTATCAGATCACCTTCAACGGTCTGACTGTATTCAAGGATATCAGGTCGCTTGAAGCCGGACATTACCTGATCCACGATAGCAGCGGCTCTCGTCTGCACCGCTGGTGGGAACTGCCGCTGATTTCATCATCGCGGAAGGCGGTCGAATGGCCTGTCGAACGGTTGGACGAGGCGGCGAGGGAGCTGTCTGACCGGATGGGCGAAGCTGTCCGGTCGCACCTTGTGGCTGACGTACCCGTCGGCGCCTTTCTCTCGGGCGGGATCGACTCCTCAGTCGTTATTTCGCTGATGTCGGGACTTTCCGGTGAAAAGGTCAGCGCCTACTCGATCGGCTTTGAGGATGCCGGTTTCAACGAGTTCAAGTACTCCGTTCCACTGGTCAACGAGCTCGGTCTGCGTCATCGGCTTTTCGAGCTTGGTCACGCGGATTACTTTCCCCGGATGGAGGCTTTGATTTCGCAGAGAATGGTCCCGCTTTCAACTCCGAACGAGGTCCCGATCCGGGTATTGTCGGAACACCTTGCCAAGGATATCAAGGTTGTGCTTTCAGGTGAAGGTGCCGATGAGCTGTTGGGCGGCTATGCTCCGCTCCTGCGTAGTCCCCACGATTATCTGGCTTGGAAGACTCTCAGGGAAAACCCGGGAAAACTGCCTGCCGGGGTGCGTCGTGCCATCCGTGCCGGCATCAGGCGTCAATACGGCCGCAACGGTTTCAACAGCCTGCTCGATCACTTCATGATTACATACGCCTGGTTGACCGAACGTGACAGATCCGGGATTCTGTCGGGAGAATTCTTCAGCCCGCAAATAGAGGAGCAGATCAGGGAGGTGTGGAGGGATCGCTTCGATCGAATCGAAGAGCTGTCGCCCTACGACAGATACATCTACATCCTTGAAACCGTGCATCTTCAGGGACTTCTCATGCGTCTGGACGCCGACACGATGGCTGCATCCGTCGAGGGGCGGGTTCCCTACTGTGACAACCGGCTGGTGGATTTTGTCTGGAGCCTGCCTTTCGACTACAAGCTGCGCTGGAAAAGCGCTGAACACCGTCGAATGTCGCTGGGTCTCAACAGTCTTGAAATAGCTGAAAAATTGGATACTTCCAAATTCCTGCTGAAGAGAGCATACCGTAAACGACTGCCGAAGAAGATAATTGACCGCGAGAAGCAGGCTTTTCCCGTACCGCTTGAAGCGCTGCTTAAACCGGAATACGTGGACGAAATAATGGACAGAGTCACAGGAAACCCGGAGCTGAAGCAGTACCTGAACACCCGAAACCTGCGCGGCTGGATTGCGGAGACTCTCAACACCGGATTCGGCGCCATGAAGGTCTGGATGCTGATTAACCTCGTGATCTGGCTTGAGAAGATTGAGGAGGGGATCTGATGGTTTGAACACAGCCTGCCGTCGTGTGAGCCCTCTCGTAAAGTCATTCTATTGGTTCTTGCCTGGTCATTCAGTTGGTTCTTGTCTGGTCATTCAGTTGGTTCTTGTCTGGTCATTCAGTTGGTTTTTCTTTGTCATTCTGAACGTAGTGAAGAATCTCAATCCACAAGGGGATAAACGAGATTCTTCCCTTCGGTCAGAATGACAACAGACGGTCAGAATGACAACAGACGGTCAGGATGTCAACAGACGGCCAGGATGTCAACAGACGATCGGGATGATAACAGGGGAGAATGACAACAAAGGCGGATCACTGTTTTTGTAAACACTCTCCAATACAATTTCAACATCATTGGTTGATAATCTAATACATATTGTATATATTGAACTTGGACACACCGTTCGTTCGCCTCTACAGATTAAAAGTCAACGTTGCCGGAGGAGTTATGGTTGGTAAAATGCGGAATGAAAACAGTGACCGCACTGCCAGGTTGGGATCAAGAGTAAAGTCGCTGCGCAGCGGGGCAAAACTCAGACAGGGCGAGCTTGCCGAGCGCGCCGGTATAAATCGATCGTACCTGAGCATGATCGAGAACGGGAAGTCCTCACCGACGGTGGATGTACTGGAAAGACTGGCGCGAGCGCTGCATGTCAGTGTATCCGAGCTGATGTTGTACAATGATGAAACGTCATCCGATTCCCCTCCTGGTTCAACGGATGAGGGAGAGTCGAGGGAACTTGATCTGGAGGAGAAGCACTTCGAATATGACACCGGCATGGAATACGATATCTATCCAGGCCTCAGGGATTTTCTTGACGACAGGGACGAGATGATGCTGGCGCAACCTGATCCGGAGGAGATTCGACTGCTGAAGAGCATTCGCTTCAGCGGCAGTTTCAGACCTGACAAGCGGTTCTATCGTGAAGCGCTGCTTTCATATAGACGGAGCCGGGAATCGAATTCATAGAAGCATTGGCGGCAAAGTATGACGTGGAAGTCGCCGTTGAGCGTCTGGACGACGTCGAAAGCTACGTGATCGGCAGGCGGATTGTGCTGGACAGCGATCTTTACCCACCCCGCCGGAACTGGCGGTTCTGCCATGAACTGGCGCATATCCTGCTTGGTCACACCGATATCCAGATGATCAATCCGGAGATGGAGCGCGAAGCGGATGCCAGTGCGGTTGAACTGATGCTTCCCATCGCAGAATTCCGCCAGGCGATGAAAGAGATGGATATTCCCGCCTTGAAAGAGAGGTTTCCCCACGCGTCGTGGGAGGTGATCGCGCGGCGATGGATCAACGAACGGCAAGCGGTTCTTACGATTTACGACAACGGCCGACTGACCGGTCGTTATGCCCCCGAAGATATGGCGTTTCCAGCCAGACCCGGCGCGGCCGAGATTGATCTGGTCAGGGAGTGCAGCGAGAAGAGACAGCATCTCAGGCGGGGCGCCGATGAGACGGAAGGGCTCGATCTGCAAGCCTATTTCGTTGATGATGGACGGGGCGTGGAAAGGGTTCTGCTGCTGACTGAACCGTCGATCGAAGACCTCAGTTGACTTTATTGTCGATAACCGGATCATGAAACGTGCCATCTACCTGACCCTTGGATGCAAGCTCAACCAGACTGAGACCCGGCAAATCGCCGAGATGCTTGGATCAGGCGGGATTGCGGAAGATGCCGGCAAACATGCCGATTCTCCCGACTTGATCTTTGTAAATACTTGTGCTGTAACGAATAAAGCTGCAGCCAAATCGCGCCACCTCTTGTCAAGGATGATCCGCGAGAATCCGGATGCGGTAATTATCGCCGCCGGCTGTCTTGCCCAGATGGACAGCGAGTCGCTTGAACAGATCTCAGGTGTGGATTATATCCTTGGTACATCGTCAAGATTTACTGCCGATTGGTGGATCGGCAAGCCGGAACAGCCGATAATAAGGGTGGATAAGGTTGTCGATCGCGTTGCTCCCGGCTCGGATATAGGTTACATCGATCGTTCGAGACCTTTTCTGAAAATCCAGGACGGTTGTGACCAGGGTTGCAGTTACTGTGTAATTCCGCGGCTGCGGGGTCGGAGCCGGAGTGTACCCCTGGCGGATCTGTTACGCTCGACTCACCGGTTAATCGACTTGGGTGCGCAGGAGATCGTTTTAACCGGTGTACGCATCGGATCCTGGGGCAGCGATGTTGCCGAGCCGGGCGGGTTGGCGGGACTGGTTGAGCGGTTGACCGGTCTTGCCGGTGACTTCCGGATCCGGCTTGGATCAGTTGAGCCTTGGGAAGTCAACGAGGATCTGATTGCGCTTGTAACAGGTAACGACAAAGTGTGCCCGCATCTGCATGTGCCGCTACAACATACCGAGGATAGAATCCTTAAAATGATGCGACGCCCCCCTATCGGCGAGACGATGGAACTCCTGCGTTCAATGAAGAGCGTGAAGCCGGAGATGGCGCTGGGGGTCGACGTCATCGCCGGTTTCCCGGGTGAGACCGAGGATGAATTCAACCGTCTGGCTGACAAGATTGAAGGACTGCCGATAACCTATCTTCATCCATTTGGATTCTCGGCGCGTCCGGGAACGCCGGCAGCCAAGATGCCTGATCGAACAGCACATGATATTGTGAGATCGAGGGTTTCAAGGTTGACCGGAATCGGCGAAAGAAAGCGCGCCGAATTCGCTGAGATGCAGTCGGGGAGGATTTTAAGGGTGATACCCGACAGGCCGCGTCCGGACAGGAACTGGACGACTGCAGTCAGCGACAATTACATCAAGCTTCGCATGAATGTTCATGGTGTTCAGGCGGGATGTCTGCAATGGGTTAAGATGAAACAGGACCCGATTGCAGGTCCCGTGGGAATTCGAATATAATATGCTAATAGTGCGCATGTCTTGCAAATTTTGCGTTCTTGTCGTCGTATCTAATAGTGAAAAGCACTTGACTTTTAGGAATCCAAACCGTATATTGCGGTCGATAGACCGTGGATTCGGTCTTGAGGCTCGCGGTGTTTGAAAACTGAGCCCTGATTGAAGATTACAGGTTTACCTTACCAGAACTGCTTCCGTATACACCGCTGAAAAATAGTAAAGTCACGAACTCACCTGCACCGCTCACGACTTATTTCCTTAAGAAATTGTAATTTGGTCATTCAGATGTATGGGTATTTTGATAGGAAGCAATCCCCAAAATCCTGTCAATGCAGACCAGCGAGATCACTCATGCGGTTAGCGTTTTTCAGTATGGTTGTTTTTCTGCTGGCATGGTTCGTATCTCCGTTGGCATTCGCGGAAAACCCGACATATGTCGGTGGTGAGGATATCATCAATGGTATCTGGACTTTGGATCAATCTCCCTACTATGTAAACGGTACTGTCAGGGTTGTCGGTGAACTGCGGATCGAAGCGGGTGTGCAGGTCTATTTCCTGGATAATTACAGCATTGAAGTTGAGCATAATGCTGTTCTTATCGCGAACGGCGGTAACGAGGAAAACGACAGAATCCTGTTCACCAGCAGCAGTATTACCTGGGAATGCATCAACTTTCATGATGCAAGCGAGCTTTGTTTAATTATTAACTGCGATATTTTCAACGTTGAAACGGCTGTAAATTGCAATCGAACCGATCTCAGCCTGGAGAGCAGTCGAATTGAAGCCCATAGTGTTGCGGTGAACTGTATCAGCTCTTCGCCCAGGATTGTCGGGAATCATTCGATCAGAGTAATCGGTGAAGGTAACGCCGGCACCAACTTCAAGGCTATATCAATTAGGGATGATTCCAGTCCTCAAATTATCGGCAACAAGTGGATTGAGTGTTGGAGTGATTTCGGTAATACGGCTACCGGCATATTTATTCTCGACAGCCGGGCAGAGATAAGGGAGAACTGGATCGAGGTCAGATCCTATGACAGTCCGAAAGGAATTGATGCCGACCTGGGAGATGATGTTGATATCTCGAGGAATATCATTAGAGTGCAGTCTTCACCCACTGCCTGCGTCCTTGATTTTTCCAGTTCCACCGGAGTCACGGTTTATAATAATGACCTGATAGTCATGAACGGCTCGCCGGCAATGGGGGTGATAGGGATAAAAATATCCGCGGGCTCGTTTATGAGAATTGTCAACAACATTATCACCGGCAATTCCGCCAGTGTCGCGATACAAGCGGAGCCCAACTTCGTCAGTGATTCGAGTGGATATAATCTGTGTTACAACCATGATCTCATCTACAACGGAATCGGCGCTTTGGAGGGCGATATAATAGAGGAGAATCCACTCTTCATTACCGAGGAGCCGGATTCGTCGAATGCCTATTATATACATTGGGAATCGCCGTGTCGCGACAACGGTTATCCTGATGAAGCGTGGAACGATCCCCATGATAATTCACCATCGGATATCGGCAGATTCTGGTGCCTGGAGCATCCCAATCCTGTTAAAGAGACCGAGTCGACGGCTCCGGTGGATTACGAAATACTTGTTTCATATCCAAATCCGTTCAACAACTATAACGTAATATCATTCGAGTTGCCCTCGACTGAATCCACGCGGTTGCTGTTATTCGATGCAAACGGGCGTTACATCAGGACGCTTCTCTCCGGAAATTACAGCAGGGGCTCGCACTTTTTCCGCTGGAACAGTGATGGAATGTCCGCTGGTGATTACATCATCCAATTGGAAGCTGGAAATGTTGTTCAGAGTAGGAAGGTGACCCATCTTCCATAAATAACCCTATAATCAATGAATTTAACAAGCCGCTTGATTTTGTCGAGCGGCTTTTTTTGCCTTCACTTGCATCGAGTTGGAGTGGAACCGGTTCTCTTTCGCGCAGGGGCCGATTTATCGAGCCCGGTTAAGTTCCTGCTCGGCAGGCTTGCCCCTGCGCGCTGTGAATTCTGTGACGGAACACTAACATGACCTTGAAGTCACTATATCAGAGTGCCGTTTACATCCTGAAATCACTCGCCGGCGTGCGAAATTAAATGAAGTGCTTGTATTTAAGCATTAAAGAAATTAACTTAAATAGTTTTATTAACAAATCAGGTCGTTTTTTTACCTGATTCAGGCGGATATATTTGTTTCCCTGAAATTTAAGTTTATACATGAACTTGAAATACATGAACATTCTCAGGACCGTCGGAGTAGCCGGTATTATTATGAGTCTCCTGTGGGCTGTATATGGTTGCAGTGGGGAGAGCAATCCCGCCGATACGGGTAATCAATCACCGGTTATCCATGGTGTGGTCGCCGGTCAGTCAGATCTCAAGCCTGTCTCGTTGACAACCCTGGTCTGTTATGCCACTGACGCGAAAAACGATGATCTTACGTATTTGTGGTCGGCTGACTTTGGCACATTTCCGGCTGGATCGGACGGGGCGTCGGTTCGTTGGGAGTCCCCCGCCGCAGAAGGGGAATACACTGTAAGGGTGCAGGTTTCGGACGGGTTGAACGTCGTTGAAGGTTCTGTTTCCGTTCGAGTATCGTCCGCCGGCGGCCTTGGCGAATATGATTTCGAAATCGGTGCGTCAGGTCAATTCGTGACAATGATCCGGATTGATCCCGGCGCTTTCGAGATGGGTTCAGCGGATGATGAAACGGGAGCGGACGCCAATGAATTTCCGAGGCACACGGTCAACATCGAGAACGGCTTCTGGATCGGGAAGTACGAGGTTACTCAGAGCCTGTGGGAGGCTGTGACGGATACGTGCCCCGCCTTTTTCAAAGGGGCTGACAATCCTGTCGAAAATATTTCCTGGGATGATATCCATACTTTCATTGATACGCTGAACGGTATGGAAGACGCTCCTGTCTGGCGGCTGCCTTCAGAGCCGGGACCACGACGAGATTCCCCTGGGGGGATGACAGCGGATATGTTGAGATGGACATGTGGACTGTGAGCGGTTTCTACAATGGTATTGGCTGTCATGCCCGGGTGGGAGGCAGACTGCCAAATCCGTGGGGCATTCACGACATGCTGGGAAACGTCTGGGAGTGGTGCGAAGACAAATACCACAGAAATTACGAAGGTGCTCCGACCGATGGCAGCGCATGGACTTCGGGCAGAACGCAGTCACGTATTTTACGCGGCGGGTCATGGTATGACGTTCCGCAGAACTGCCGGCCCGCCGCACGTAATGTGGGGGGAAGGGAGTTGAGGTATCAGACGGTTGGATTCCGTCTGGCGAGCGATCATCCACCAGCGGAGAGTCCCTGACTTGTCAGAAGTCTACCAGGTGTCCACCCCTGATTATGCCGGGCCTATGGATCTGTTGGTTTTCATGGTCCGCCGCAGGGAGCTGGATGTAGCATATATTTCCGTCGGCGCGATTGCCACGGATTATCTGGCATGGATAGATAAGACGCCGTCGCTTGATTTTGATAATGCCGGAGATTTTATTCTCCTTGCCGCGATCCTGTTGCAGTTAAAAGCGGCTGAACTACTGCCCTCTCCCAAACCCGAGCAGTTTGATTTAGAGCTGCTTGCTGGTGATCAAGCCCGATCGGGCGAGGAAATCGCCGCGCTGAGAGAGACCGTTATGAGGTTGGCTGATCTTGAAGAGCAGCAGATAGACCTGTTTGACGGAGGTGGGGTTTATATATCGGGACTGGACAGGGAGCTGGCGGGTGAAATGCTGGCCGACGTTACGCTCTATGATATTGCCCTTGCCTTTCGTTCACTCATCCGGGAGCTGCCGCCGGAAAGAACCCACATCATCGAGGACATCCCATACAGCCTCGAAGGTCAGATGGCTTTTATCGTCTCCTTTTTCAAGGACGGCAAACGGCTGGCGTTTAATCGACTTGCTGAAGCCCTTGACAGCCGTCTGGCGGTGATTATGACCTTCCTGGCGATGCTGGAACTGATGAGGATCGGCAGCATAGCGGTAAGACAGCCTCAACCGTTCGGGGACTTGGAACTGGAATTGCTTGACAGCAGAGATGAAAGGTAGTACAGATATTCAACTGGTGGAAGCCTTGATATTCGCTTCCCCGGAACCTGTCGATCTTTCGCGTTTGGCGGAGATCATCGGAAATGTCAGCCATGACGATGTCAGGGAGATGATCGGGGAGCTCAACCGTCAATACGCTGAATCCGAACGATCCTTCAGCATTGTCAGCGGAGGTGGAGGTTATCGGTTTGCCACGCAGCCGCAGTTCAGCAGGTGGGTGAGAAAGCTGGTGATCGGTTCGGGACGATTGCGCATGTCGCGAGCCGCGCTTGAGACCGTCTCTCTAATTGCATACAAACAACCGATTTCAAGGTCGCAGATCGAAGCCGTACGCGGTGTGGATACGGGCGGTGTCATCAGGATGCTGCTCGACAGGAAATTAATACGGGTCAAGGGTCGCGATACAGGTCCCGGCAGACCTCTTCTATATGTAACGACCACCGATTTCCTGACTTATTTCGGCTTGGATTCGCTGGATGATCTTCCCAAGCCCGCTGAACTGGTTGAGGCTGATCGTCGCTTCTGGTCGAATACGCTGTCAACGGAAGATAACACCTAATTATTCAAGGATGAAGATTCTTTCATGGAATCGAATACATCCGGAAAACACACAGGAGAAGTATAGATGGAAATAACCGGTAAGGATATACTTGTGCTGGGAGGATGGGGTATGGTCGGCAGCGCCATCTGCCGCAAGCTCTTTCAACATCACCCCAGGCGTATAACTGTTTCATCATTGACGCGGGAGCAGGCAGAGTCCGCGTGTCGCAGTCTGAGCGCCGAAGCCGGCGAAATCGAGCTTAAACCCGCCTGGGGCAATATCTTCGTTCGCTCAGAATTAAAGGACCTTTCTCGCGATGAGATACTGAACAACCAGGAGTATCGTTTACGCCTGGCGAGTGACGTACTCGAACATATGGACGGTGCGTCGTTCCGGCAATTCTTCCTTTATGATCTTATCGCGAAGAGTAAGCCGCAAATAATAATCGATTGTGTTAATTCAGCCACGGGATTGGCTTATCAGGACGTGTATTCAGCCGGTCTGAAGGTTCAGAAGGGATTGAGTGCGGCTCGAGAGGGAGCCGACGAATCGGAACTGTTTGATGAAGTTGAGAAGTTGCTGTGTTCATTGTACTTACCTCAGTTGGTTCGTCATGTGCAGGTACTGTACCAGGCGATGAAGGACGCGGACACAAAGTCATATGTCAAGGTCGGTACGAGCGGCACCGGTGGCATGGGTTTGAATATTCCTTACACCCACTCGGAGGACAAGCCCTCCCGGGTGCTGCTGTCCAAGGCGTGTGTGGGGGGCGCCCATTCACTGCTGCTGTTCCTGATGGGCAGAACGCCGGATGCTCCCTATACCAAGGAGATCAAACCGGCAACCGCCATCGCCTGGAAGGTCATCGACTACGGGGAGATTCTGCGCGGCGGTCAACCCATAAAATTGTATGACTGTCCGGTCGAGCAGGCTCCGGTTATTTCCGGGGTTCTGGACACCGATGATTCGAGCGAATGTGTCTCCCTGGATGAAAACCTCAGGGGTGTCTATATCGATACTGGTGAAAACGGCACCTTTTCGCCGGGAGAGTTTACCGCGATTACGACCCACGAGCAGATGGAATATATAACCCCGGAAGAGATCGCCCAGGTCGTTGTCTGGGAGATTGAAGGCGGCGCCAGCGGCCATGATATAGTATCCGCCCTTGATGCATCTGTATTGAGTTCGTCTTACCGCGCCGGTGTTATGCGCAGTCTTGCGCTCCAGAAGATGCACGAGTTGACTGCGGCACATAAGGTCGAGGTGCCGGCGTTCGAGCTGCTGGGCCCGCCCAGGCTCTCCAAGCTGCTC
>JALGVR010000025.1 GCA_025774605.1 bacterium
ATGCATCAGCGGGCCGCCCTGGCAGCCGGGGAAGACCCAGGCGTCGATCGCTTCCGGCAGTGTCTTCGGTTTCGGCATATTGGGCAGGATAAATTCACCGCCCTCGACGTTGGTCAGGATCAGGCCGCCGCGCGGTCCGCGCAGTGTCTTATGGGTCGTCGATGTCACAATGTCAGCATACGGCAGCGGGTCGGGGTGCAGACCGGCCGCCACCAGGCCGGCGATATGCGCGATGTCGGCGATATGGTATGCGCCCACTTCGTCGCAGATCTCACGAATCCTGTCGAATTCGATGATGCGCGGGTAGGCGGAGGCGCCGGAGAGGATGACTTTCGGCTTATGCTGGCGCGCCAGCCTCAGCATCTCGTCGTAGTCGATCCTGCCGGTCTTCCCGGACAGGGTATACGGGACGATGTTGAAGAATCTGCCCGAGAAATTAACGCCGCTGCCGTGCGTCAGGTGGCCACCGTGGTTGAGGTGCATCCCCATCACGGTATCGCCGATATTCGCCAACGTCAGGTAGGCGGCCATATTCGCCTGCGACCCCGAGTGCGGCTGGACGTTGGCGTGTTTGGCGTTAAACAGCTTTTTGACGCGGAAGCGCGCCTTGCCCTCGGCGATGTCGACATGTTCGCAGCCGCCGTAATAACGATGACGCGGGTAGCCTTCGGCGTACTTGTTGGTCATCACCCCGCCCATCGCTTCAAGTACCGCCCGGCTGACGAAGTTCTCCGAGGCGATCAACTCCAGCGTTTCGGTCTGCCGCCGCGTCTCCGCGCGGATGGCGTTGTAGATGTCGGGGTCTGTTTGCTTAAGGTTTTGCATGGTGGTCTAAATCTCTCGCATTTAGTTGCCTGCTAAATTAACTAAATCGCCAGTTTGTGTTGTTTCTCATGCCTCTCGCTGTACTCTTCTATCCTCCTGTCCGCCAGTTTCACATAGTCCTCGTCAACATCATAACCGACGTAGTATCGCCCTGTTTTAAGGGCCGCAATCGCCGTCTGCCCGCTGCCCATAAATGGATCCAATACCACGTCACCCTGAAAGGTGTATAATTGTATCAATCGGTAGGGCAATTCGACCGGAAACGGCGCCGGATGTCCGATCTTCTTCGCCGATTCCGCCGGAAAAGTCCAGATGCTCTTGGTATACTCCAGGAACTCCTCCTTGGCGATCGTACTCTCGGCGCCGTTTTTCCTCCTTGAAAAACTACCCTTCGAGAACACAAGGATGTATTCATGAACATCTCTCAACGTCGGGTTTTTCGCGGAAAGCCACGATCCCCAGGCGGTTGAAGCGCCGCTGCTCGAGGCCTTGTTCCATAATATCTCCCCGCGCATCAACAGCCCCAAATCCAGGCAGTCCTCGATGATAAACGCGTGAAGCGGCAGATACGGTTTCCGCCCCAGATTGGCGATATTTATACATAACCTGCCGCCGGGAACCAAGACCCTGGTAACTTCATGCCAAACGTGCTTCAGAAAGGAACGGTATTCACCAAGCGTAAGATCATCATCATATTCCTTGCCGGCGTTGTACGGCGGCGAAGTAACCATCAGATGAATGCTGCTGTCGGGCAATTCGTCCATTGCTTCGCTTGGTTTATTGAATATTCTGTTCAGATTCTCAGCAGTAACATGATTCTCCTCACCCTTGCCCCCCTCGCCCCGTGGCAGATTCTCGTACAATCTGCTGCTGTAAAACGGGGCTGAATCATGGTTGATGCGTCCGGGTGAGCCGAAGCTGCTTGTTCTTGATCCTGATTTTGTTCGATTCGCTGTCATCTAATAACTTTAAACAGCCCTGCCATTTATCCTCAACCTACTACAACCTCCAGGTGTGCCCGCCGCCAGCCGACAACCCTCACGAATTATCCGGCGGGACGATCTTCTCCAACTCCAACGCGAGTTTCGGAATGTCCTGTACTATCACCTGCCATACAATTTCATACTTTATATTGATGTAATCGTGTACTATCCGATGCCGCATTCCAATAATCTCTTCCCATGGGATGTTATTATGTTTCCTACGCATTTCTATTGAGATGTTTCTCGCCGCTTCACCAATTATCTGCAACATATGAACCAATGCAAATCTCAGTTCCTCATTCTGATCAAATTTATCCTTATCAACCTCTTTTAATCTTACTACAATTCCACGTGTCATATCCAGCATATGCGCGAGGTAAACATTGTCATCCTTTAGCATATACCACCTTTGCTTGGAAATATTGATGTCTCCTGATTCGGGGATTCAAATCGCCTTCCAGAGTCAAATCAACTGTATGATTGTCAAGATATTCTGATAATAAATATTGAATTGTTATGAACTTAAGACCAGGGATATGTCCCGGTTCAAATTCAACCAATACATCCACATCACTATCGGGTCGGAAGTCATCCCGCAGCACCGAACCGAACAGCCACAGTTTTCTGATGTGGTGTTTACGGCAGAACTCCGCTATTTTTTCATGGTCTATTTTAATCTTAGGGGGCATCACTCGCTCGGCGTCGGAGGAACGAATCTCTTAAGTAGATCCACCAATGTGGATATTTCGGTGGTCGCCACCTCCCAGACTATTTCCTCGTTAATGTTGAAATAATCATGAACAATCCTGTTTCGCATCCCTGTTATCTCCGTCCAAGGTATTTCCGGATGTGAATCCCGAGTTTCCTTGGACACACGTGAAGCCGCTTCACCTATCGTTTGTAACTGATGCGTCAATACTATTCTTATGTCCTCACTGGAGTCGAATTCTTCACGATTTATGTTCTCCAAACGCCTCAATATCCATAAACCGACATCAAGCATATCCCCAAGATATAGAATGTCATCTTTCATAAACCACCTCAGAACTGAACATGGAATGCTTGCGGACACGCGGTTTCAGGTATTTTTCAGGTATCAGATCCACCCTTCTACCAATCAGTTCTGACAATTCCTCTTCAATTCTGACAATTTCCCAACCAACCCTGTGTCCTTCTTCAAACTCATAAAGTACATCCACATCACTATCGGGTCGGAAGTCATCCCGCAGCACCGAACCGAACAGCCACAGTTTTCTGATATGGTGTTTACGGCAGAACTCCGCTATTTTTTCATGGTCTATTTTAATCCTCGCACGCATATTCAATTAATGAAAATATCACCTCCCGTTCACAATCTTCCCGATCCTCCGGGCGTGCCTGCCGCCCTCGAACTTGGCGTTCAGCCAGCGGTCGAGGATGTCTTCAGCCTCTACCGTGCCCGTCAACCTGCCCGCCAGCACCAGCACGTTGGCGTTGTTGTGACGGCGGCTGTATTCGGCCTGAACGCCGCTGGTGCAAAGCGCCGCATAGACACCGGGAACCTTGTTGGCTACGATCGACATCCCGACGCCGGTGCCGCAGATCAGCACGGCATAGTCACAATTACCCCGCGCGACCGCCTCCGCAGCGGGACGTCCCACATCCGGATAATCGCACGGTGCCGTACTGTTTGTCCCGAAATCAACGACCTCATGATCGTAATCATAGAGTCGCTGCTTAATCAGCTCCTTGAGCTCATAACCGGCATGATCACAGGCAACTGCAACTCTCATGTATCTCCCACCACCTTGTTAATCCAATGCCTTAAGATACGTATCAACGTAACCGACCTCGGGCCAGTCCGGGTTTATCCACTTGTATAAATCGCCGATCGGTCGGGTCTTGCTGCGGTTCATGAACCGCTCCTCCCTGGACGGTATCAACTCCCCGCCCTTGAGGATGCGAAGCCCCCGTTCTCCGTCGCTTCGAGCCTCGATATCAGACGATGTCGCAGCCCTCCTGTAGAGTCCGTAAGCGATGGTAAACACCAGCTTGTCATTGTACTTCGGGCTGTCTCCGGAAGCCAGGTCCGCGGCATTGAAATATATGTCGCCCATCAACACCCATGCCGAGCCATAGTCTGAATCCTTGGCGAGCGCCCTCTTTGCCCAGCCGCGCGCTTCAACCCACTTCTTCAGGTTCAGATAATTCCTGCCGACATTCACCATGTCTTTCAGTGACTCGGGATTGATTTCGATAACCTTTTTACGAGCAGTCACGGCGCCCCGAAAGTCACTGAGATTCTCCCGGGCGCGCGCCAGGTTTCTCCAACCTTCAGCATCGTTCGGCTGCTGCCTGGTATATGCCTCGAACTCACCGACCGCCTGCTCGCTGTGCCCCTGGTCAAGAAGCGCCATCGCGTAGTCGAAATGCCTCTTGGGATCATCGGGAAATTTATTCACGGCATCCTTGAGTGTCTGCAGGTATTCCTCCGGATTGAAATATATCCGCTTTATATCGATTATGCGCTGATTGTAAAGGGGATTGTCCGGAAACAGATCCGCCAGAACCTCGTAAGTCTCCACCGCCTTTTCCCAGTTCTCGGTCTTTTCATACATCTCGGCAAGGGCAAAGAGATAATCCTCGTTATCCGGCTTGATGCGCACCGCTTCCTTCTGCTGTTCGATGGCATCCTCCATCTGTCCGGCGTTGCGCAGTACTATGGCAAGCCCGTTGTGAAGGTAATCATCATCCGGGAAATAGTTGATCCCCTCTTCGTATGCACAGCGCGCCGAGTCGATCATTCCGCTCCGGACAAAGCAGTCCGCCCACTGCCGGTAAATGTTATGTTTATGCTCGATATCCAGGACGCGTATCTTGTTGAAATGCCCGCGCGCGGCTTCATATTCTCCGTTCTTCCACCTTTCGTAGGCGAAACTGCGGTACTTGGCGATCTCCGCCTCGCGCTGCTCATTTGCCGCGTCAGCCTTCGGTGAAGCCCCGGTCGTCTGAGTCTTCGCCTCCTCCTCGAGCGGCGGCAGCGGAGCACAACCGGTCAGCCAGCCGATAAGAGCAAACACAACCAGCGATAATATTGTCTTGAAAATCATACCGGAACTCAAGCGATGAACCGGAATGCTGTTAGTCGTCAATTTCTCTCCCTCCGTCCAATGAACCATTTCTCTGAGTGATTGAACCCGACGTGGATGCCGATCGATCGCTCGGCAACGCCGTCCCTGCTCTGATCACCCATCCAGCCTATATCAACGGCGATGTCAAGCCGTGAACGACCCCTGAAATAAGGGATCGACACACCGCCGGTAATTCCTGCCTTTCTGGCTTGATGCCCGCTGACGCTGCGGACGTAAAGATCCTGCACATAGAGGCCGGAACGGTACGTGACAGCCTTCCACAACGGATCGAACGGGTGGTAATCCGGTGACCATTCCCAGCCCGCCCCAAATCGCAGGGCATCCGTAAACCTCTCCGTCAAAGCCGCGGGACTGTCAACATTGCCCCAGCCCTGGTATTGCGCCTCGATACCTGCGATATGCCCGCCGAACCTTAACGCCGCGCCAAGCGATAAATCCCAGGGCAGATCGTACTTCTCCGACAGCTCTTCCTTCCCGTCATACAGCGGCCATCCGGCCGCCAGGACCACGGTCTGTCTTTCGACGCCGATCCGGGCGGGGCCATACAGCGACAATCCGAACGACCAGAACTGCGCTTGAACCCATTGCCAAGACACCCCCCATCCGACGCCGTGAAAACGGTCGCTGACCGATATTCCCGCCGAGTTGGCTTCAACGCCCGAGTAATTCTCCCGCCAGTGTTGATCAACCTTGCCGAAGATCGGTCGCAGCGCCAGGCCGATGCGCATCCCCGGCCGCAAACGGGCTGAAACCGCCAGCAGTCCCTGGGATATGCCGCCCGTACCCTGCTGTTTGACATCGGTCGAAGCCCAAGCGGTTGAACCGGCGACATTCCATTCGTATCCCATGCGCGTGTAAGGGCTTATCGATAATCCCCAAAAAATTCCTTCAGCTACGGGCAGAGCCATGGCCACGCCCGAAAATGCCGCCTGATCGTTCGCATCGCTGTTGAAACCGTCTTCGAGATGCATGCTGGCATAATTCCCGCCGAAACCGAACCTTGCCGTTTTCCCACCGCTCCACGTGGCAGGAAACAGGAAGTTCAGCCCGAGAGAATCCGGTATCGCCAGAGAAACCATTCCCATCCCCGCCGCTCTGGCGTTGGCTGCGGGATGAGGGAGACCGTACCCCAGCGAAGAGAGCGCCGACTCGCCCCAAACCGGCTGAACGATCATCAAGGTCGTCATCAACAAGCACACCACACCCGATTTCAACCGATTCATCGCCGGAACCTCGTGTAGTGAACCGTCAGTTTCGGGCGGTGAGCGGAATCAGCCGAAGCCGGATGAAAGGCGATGCGGTCGATATCCGAACCCTCCGCTCCGGATCGCAGCGCCAGCCAGGTGTTGCCTCCACTGCTCGACAACCAGTTCGCAACCGCCGCGGTGACGATTATATCCACAGCCTCAGCAGACGTATCAATCGCCGTGGGCGAATTGACGATGTTCAACCATTCGGTCGCCCGAAACTCCTCGATCGTATCGCCCGACAGCTTGAACGGCCAGACCGACTGCGTTTTCGACCAGGGGCTGTCAATCGGTTTGACATGCAACGACAGCACGGCGCGATTGACAACCACGCGATAGCCGGTCGTATCGATCAAACCGAGGTCGAAATGGATGAACGACCGATATGAAACCCCGCTGCCGACAAACAGGTCGTCGAACCCGCGGGTGGTGTCATAATCCGGGATGTACAAGTCGTTCGACGAGATCACTTCGATGGTATCGGGGTGCAACTCGCCGGCGGCCGAATCGCGCGCGGTCATGAATATGAACAAACGGGGCTTGAGGTGGCCGGTCGCGCTGTCCTCGATCGTCGATCTTGACCTGAACCTCAGCAACCGATCAGCGGCGTCGGGGGCTTTCAACAATATCGACAGGCTGCCATCGGCGCGGGTTGTGTCAACCCAGCCGGTGTCGATCCCGCTGCTGTCGACCCAGCTCAGCCAATCGGCAATCCAGCCGGTGTCCGGAAAGGCTTGAACGTATCCGGTGTCGGATCGCCCCGGCTCCCGGAACAGAGGCAGCGCTGTTCCCGGCGGGATGGAATCGGCGTCGAACATGTCCGACTCGGACCAACTCATGTTGATCTGTTCCACCATGACCTCCGGATTGGCGCCTTCGCCGATGCCGCCCTGGTATACCAGGTCGATCCTCGAAGAATCCACACGCCATTCATAGGGTGTAACCGGTTGGTTGAACTTGACCAGTGCAACCGCATCCACCCCGTAGGCGGAGCCGACGTACAACTGCCGGCTGGAACCGTTGGAAACCGGCGGAACGACGAGGCTGGTATCCCCGTCCGCGCGGACTGTCACCGTTGCCTCCTCACCGCTGACACCTCCGCCGACACCGCTTCCGACGGGTCCTTCAGGCTCGGCACAGCTCAACAGGAAAAGAAGAGCCAAAACCGGGAGGCGCGACAGTGTTATATTTATCGTATGTTTAAACAATACTTGACAGTCAGTTTATCTCGAAACATCAGAAAGGTAAACCTGAAATATAGCCACAACCTGCCGATCAAGCAAGCTTCATGCTTCAAATAGTTACGGATGAAGAAGTAATCTAAATCAGGTGTCAACCCAGGCTGTCATCCCACTATAGTCTTCAACGGAAAACCGCGCTGCCTTGTCGGCAGGAATTGTGCAGACTGTCATAACATTCAGCGCAACAGTCAACACGGCAGCGCCAACCGTTGCATCACCTCATCGCAACTTGTCACATAGGCGAAGCCGAAAGCGAGGTTGAGCAGACTCGCCAGATGCATCTCCTCGTTGACAGCTCCCGTGCCGTCGGCAAGGAAAAACATCCGGTAGTCACGGTAGTAAGCGTCGCGCGTCGTCGACTCGCAGCAGAGATTGGTCATAATGCCGGAAACGACTATATCCTCAACATTCAGACAGCGCAGCACCGTCTCCAGATCGGTGTTGTAGAACGCCGAATAGCGATGCTTCAGGATGACACTATCATTCGAAAGCGGAGCAATATCATTATGCACCTCGCTCTCCGGGCTTCCATCGAGACACATACCTTCCCACCACCACCCCATTATTCCGGCGTCGGAAAGATTGGGATTGTGAACGTGTCGAGTGTAGATCACCGGGCGGTCCGCTCGTCTGAAGCCAGCGATGAGTCGTTTCAGAGCCGGGAGAATTGCTGCGCCGCCGCATGTGAATGTCGGTGAAGAGGGGTCCAGAAAGAAGTTCTGCATGTCGATGACGAGCAGAGCGGCTCTGTCCGGATTGAGCTGCATTCTATGCTGATTAAACGGCGCGATCCTTTCGAGCCAATATTGCGCCTTTGTTCCGATAGATTCAGAGGTTACATACGGTTCCAAATTGATTGTCCCTCTCTTTCCAACAGGTAAGTTTACTCAACCGTTCAGATTTCAGGTCCCCAGACGACGACGCGTTTCGGTCCGTGCGCCCCGAGGACAAGACGTTTCTCAATGTCGGCGGTCCTGCTCGGCCCGGTGATGAAACTGAAGCTCAGATCAGTGGGAGCCACAGCCAGGAAATCTTCCTGACTTCGAAAGACGGGGGCTTCATGAGCAACCACAAGGTGCAACGGCGGCAGTGATGAAATCATGAAGCCGGCGCGACCCGTCGAACTGACGACCAGCGCTCCGGTCTCGGATATCAGCGCGTCCACGCCGCTGATCCCCGCTTCAGCTCGACTGCAGAGCAGCTTGGCTGTCTCCCGTTCATACCCGGCTCTACCGAAGTCGGCCAGTATCTCGACCTCCCCCGCCAACCTTTCGCCGACTATCGGCATCAGGGGAGAGCCACCGATCACAACGCTTTTTATGCCCTCAGCCTGTAAAAATGCGAGTAACTCCCGGCCGACATCACCTTCGGGAGCCGCCTCGACGTACTCTCCGGCCGACTCCAGCCATCGCTGTCGAAAAAGACCGGTCAAGGATGATTCTCTCTTCTTCATATTATTATGATAATTGTCTCAACCGCTGAACGATATTCTGAACGCCATACCGAACGTCATGCTGAACGCAGTGAAGCATCTCAAGACATTGTCGCCATCAGATTTGTATTTCGTTTCAGAATGACATGAATAACTCTTCAGACGAGAACGGCGCGTCAGGGTGGAACTGAACCGCCTGAAAGAACCCAAAGATTGCGCCGGCATGAGTGACCGCACAATCCATGACACCTCACTTGTCCGATGCTTCCCGGCTTAACCCCCTGAATGACATGCCCGTCTTGACGGTCGAACCGGCCGGCATGGCTCCGATCGCCCTGCCGATCGTCCTTACCGTCCGACCGGCAAGCTCCATCCTTGCCGGTGTCGCCATCGCCCAGCCCCAGCCCGCTGCGGCAACGCGATCGATCGCCGGCTTCGGCGCGCGTTCACGCAGTTTGAGCAGCATCCCGGGCAGATCCATGTCAACCGGACAGACTTCCTTACAGGCGCCGCACAGCGTCGAAAGAAACGGCAGCTCATGATGCATCATCATGCGCGGTCCGAGCAGGTTGGACAGCACCGCTCCCATCGGTCCCGGATAGACGGAGCCGTAAGCATGTCCGCCGACCGACCTGTACACCGGGCAGACGTTCAGGCAGGCGCCGCAGCGTATGCACAGCAGCATCTCGGCGAAATCGGGGTCGGCCATCGTCCGCCGTCTGCCGTTGTCAACCAGGACGAGATGAAACTCGTCGGGGGCGTCGCTGACATCCGGCGCGGGCAGCAGCGCGTTTACGTAAGCCGTGGCTCGCTGACCGGTTGCGCTGCGCGCCAGCAACGCCAACAGCGGCGCCAGGTCACTCAAGCCTCCGACAACCTTCTCGATGCCTGTGACAGCGACGAAAATCCGCGGCAGCGAGGCTCCCAACCGACCGTTCCCCTCGTTCTCCACAACAACCACATGACCCGTCTCGGCCACCAGGAAATTTGCGCCGGACACCCCGAATTCCGCGTCGATGTAACGCCGTCTCAACACCGATCTGGCGATCTCTGTCAACTGTTGCGGATCGTCGGTGTAGGGGATCTTCAACCTGTCTGCGAAAAGCCTCCCGATGCTCTCCTTCGACCTGTGCAGGGCGGGCGCGGTGATGTGCGAAGGCCTCTCGCCGGCAAGCTGAATGATGTACTCCCCAAGATCCGACTCCACCGCATCGATGCCGGCTCGGTGCAGCGCTTGGCCCAAGCCGATCTCCTCCGTGACCATGCTTTTGGCTTTAACCCCCTGCAATGCACCGGCTTTAAGAAGGATATCGACGACAATCCTGCACGCAGCCTCGGCGGTCAGCGCGTAGTGAAGCCTGCCGCCCGCCTTCTCGAACGATTCCTTGAAACGCTCAAGCAACGGTCTGTTTTCATCCAGCGACCTCTGCCGGATTAAGCGCGCCGCCGCCCGGGTCGACTGAAAATCGAGCTCCGAAATCAACCTGTCCCGCTTCTCGGTCGACAGCAGGCAACTGTTCAACACGGCGCGCCCCAGTTTCCGGTCGTCAAGCGCCCGCTTTATGTTCCGCCTGACCAGACTCATCCCCGACCGCCGTCTTCGCTTGCCAGGATGCGCGCAATGTGGATCGTCCGCTGCACCGCCCCGATCCTGCGAAACGCTGCGTCAAGGTTGATCAGGCATGAGTCGTCGGCGCCGGTGACGAATTCGGCGCCTCCGGAAGCGAGCCTTCCGGCGCGCCTGTCGGCGATCCGGCGGGACAGGGCGGCATACTTGACGCTGAACACACCACCAAAGCCGCAACATTCATCACCCCAGCCACCCTTGATCAGTTCGAGGTCACCGACTTCCTTCAAGAGCCTGAGCGGTTGGTCTTTAACGCCGAGTTCCCTCAGGAGGTGGCAGGATGCGTGGTAGGAAACGGTGTGGGGAAAGCTCGCTCCGACACTCGTCAGATTAAGCTTGTCCACCAGGAAGGAGCAGAGCTCCCAGACACGGTCCTTCAGGTTTTCCCAATCCCGCAACTGACCGCCCTCAAGACCGAGTTCAGCGTAATGACGGGTTACCATCGACACGCATGATCCGCTCGGCGCAACCACCGCTTCCGCCTCCCGGAAGATACGGATGAATCTCACCGCCAGCTCGCGCGCCTCGGCGTGGAAGCCGGCGTTGAAGGGCGCCTGACCGCAACAGGTCTGCCGGGAATCGTAACGCACTTCATGGCCCAGCCGCTCCAGGATCCTGACCGTTGCCTGTGCCGTTTCGCAGGCAACCTGATCCACAAGACAGGGTACGAACAGCGAAACCCTCATAATCAGCGCACAACCCAGCGGTCGTCCAGCGGTGTGGAGATAATGCGCATTCTCTCAACCGTCCGGATAAGAATTTCCCGCTGATTGGCGCCCGGCAGGAAGAACCGCGGCCGGTCGACCCGGCTTAGCTGCAGATACTCCTCGAGATTATCCCAGAAGTGTCCCGTGGCCACCACCGCGTAGTCATCCCGCCAGTCGAGCTTTCTTCCTCCAATCCTGACATCCACCAGCCTGCCCTGCTCCGCCCGCAGGATTAAACCACTCCAGGTCAGGAACTCCCCGGAACCGACGATCTGCCTGCGGAGTATCCGTATCAGCTCATCGCCGGATATCTGAAATATGACTATCGGATAATCGTAGGGACAGATCTCCCAGATGTCCTTCTCCAGAATGGAGCCCATCGGTAAACCTTTAAGGAGGTTGTCGTGGTTTATGACCGCCAGATCGGCACTCGGAGCCGCTTCCCGCATAACATCCGCGACCCACTGCGGAAGATTGCACGGTTTATCATATTCGAGGATCCAATCTGTCTGGAGTGTGCCGATCCTGCGCTGCAGATCCCTGGTGTACTTCTTATCCATCCTGCGGGCGAATCGGGTGAGTTTTTCATCGACCGGGACGGCTTCAGGGATCACTCTCAGCAGGGCGTTGTCATAATCGGTGACGCCTCCGATCGCCGTATCCGCCTCGACCGTCAGCCTGCCGAGCCATTTCCCGTCGGCGCCGGCTCTGACAATGATCACCCCGTTTATCACCTTCACACCGGCGTCCGGCTCGCTGCCGCTCCTGCCGATTATGATGTCCAAACCTTCCGTGTCCGCCGCCAGTGTGCTGTCCATCTCCCACTTGAAGTAGGTCAGTACGACCAGCAGGTCACAATTCTCGCGTCTGCGGGATACGAACTCCCTGACATAGCCTGCCGGTTCTAAACCCTCTATACCCAACACACCCGACCTGATCACGGCGTTCTTGAAATCGGGATCAATCAACCCGATCACGCCGACCTTGAGTTCCGGCAACGCGAACACCGTGTCTGAGGTGAACAGGGGCGCGTTCGTCTCGGTGTTCACGACATTAGCCGCCAGTACGGGGAATTTCGCCTTCCCCGTCACCTCCCGCAGCGACCTCCAGCCGTAGTCGAATTCGTGGTCGCCCGGCGTCAGGCAATCGATCCTGATCCGGTTAAGCAGCCTTACCTGCGACTCGCCACTGGTCAAGATGGATATCGGCGCCCCCCCGAATTCTCCGCCGGCGACAAGAACAAGCGTATTGGGGTCCTCACTCCGCAGCGTATTAACCATGCCGGCAAGCGCTCCCACACCGCCGACCTCCGTTTTAACGCCGTCGACGACTTCATAAAACGGCAGGTTGCGTGAGTGCCTGTCGCCCCAATAGAGGAAACTCACTTCAACGGCAGACGAAACAGTGACTGCTCCGAAGAGTAATACGGCGGTCATCTGAACAGCGAGATATCTGTAAAACGATCTTTCCTTAGATGAGATGTTCATGTTTCAAGGGTTGGTTTAACCTCTCGCGTGGTTTCTGGTCGCAGAATTTTTAATTTCGCACCGCGGGCGAATCCGGGTGTGTCATTTCTGCAATGGGATTTGTGCCGGAACAGTAGAGATCAATGCCGGGAAACCGCCACAGATGCCATAACGGGGATTCGGCTTCACGTACTCAGGGCAGGACATCGTCCACCGGCAACCGAAACGTCGTCCTATTCACTTTGAACCAGATCGGGATTGGTCAACGCGAACGAAAGGGTCTCTATTTCAATCGCCATGTTTTCATGACGGATATACACTCCGGGGGGAACCTTGATGTTTATCGGAGCGAAGTTCAATATCGCCTTCACCCCACCTACAACCAACCTGTCCACAATCGATTGCGCGGCTCGGGCAGGCACGGCAACCACCGCAATGTCCACCTTCTCGGCTTTCACGTCGCGCTCCAGGTCTATCTCGTTACGGACGGATACGCCGTGGATGGTCTTGCCGATCTTGGCGGGATCCTTGTCGAAGGCGACCGTGATCTGAAACCCCTGCGAGCGAAACTGGTCATAGTCGAGCAGGGCGCGACCGATATTCCCCACACCGCAAAGCGCCACCTTCCAGGCCCGGTCGAGTCCCATTATTTTCCCGATGTTACTCCTCAGGTCCACCACATTGTAGCCCAGTCCCCGGCGACCGAAGGCTCCAAAACAAGACAGATCCTTGCGCACCTGTGCCGCAGTAACGCCGTTGTGGTGAGCCAGGTTCTTTGACGAAACCGTCTTTATCCCCTTCCCCTGCATATAGATCAGCGTCCGGAAATACTTGGAAAGCCTGTGTACCGTCGAGTCCGAGATTCGTTGCATTTTCCTCCCTGGGATTTTCAGCTTTCGGTAATTGAGCTTATGTTTCGATCATTCAAAATGTTCGAGTAGCGGCTCCGATCAAACAGGACGTCGCAGAAACGCATCTACCTGCCGTCGAATTCCTGTTCCCCCGACCTTTCACCATCCTTCGCCGCACTTCGCATCAGGATATCCATCCCCGCCAGAATCGCCAGTCCACCGGTGAACCAATGGATCATCTGGCTCAGGGTTAAGTCAACCCAGCCGACCACCGCAAAACCGAAGGCGGTCAGCACGAACGCCAGCGCGGCAATCACCTTTCCCGGCGTCTTCAGACGCCCAAGGTCCGGCGCCATCCAGCCGATTCCGTACGGCTTCAAGCGAGGCACCCTGCTCCAGCACAGCCCCGCCAGCAGCAGTGCGATCTTTGCCGCCTGCAGTATCTCCTGCCTGTAAATCGACAACCACAGTACGCCGAAACCCACACCCAGAGCCGCGAAAGCCCGGTTGAACCGCTTGTATGGGTCCGGCTCGTCGCGGCGCTCGTCCCCAAAGTGATTACCGCCATTCACCGCAGAAGGTGTGCATCAAGCGATCATGTCCCGAATATTTCCGTCTGTTCTGTATCTTGATCGTGCCCTTCATCCGGATGCATCGCATCTGCTTCCTCCTCCCGCACCACCTTGGCGATATCAGAAATGAAGTCGTTCTCATGGAGTCTGATCAGCCTCACTCCCTGCGTCACCCTGCCGATGGTGCGAATCGCCGACACCTGCTGGCGGATCACCTTGCCCGATGAAGTTATCACCAGAAGGTCATCGGAATCGACCACCTCCATGATCGCCACCATCGCACCGGTCCGCTCGGTGGTGCGCATGGCGATGACGCCTTGAGCGCCCCGCCTGGTCAAGCGATATTCATTTATCGACGACCTCTTGCCGTAACCCCTCTGTGTCGCCACCAGCAAGGTGCCCTCGCGACGCATCACAACCATTCCTACCAGCTGCTGATCCGGCTCCATCTTTATCCCGATAACCCCGGCGGCGGCTCGTCCCATGGGTCTGACGTCCCTCTCGTTGAACCTCACCGCCTTGCCGCCCGACGAACCGAGGACCACGTCATAATTTCCGTCCGTCAGGTCCGCCCCGCACAACTCATCATCCCCGGTGATTTTAATGGCGATTATACCGCGGCGGCTCGGGTGACTGAACGCGGACAACGGGGTCTTCTTGATTACGCCTCTGCGCGTGGCAAAGAAGACGAAGTTCTTGTCGTCAAACTTGGCTACGTTCACCATCGCCGCGATCTTCTCGTCCGCCGCTATTTCGATCAGGTTGACGATCGGTTTGCCGCGCGCAGCCCGGCCGAGCGATGGTATTTCGTGCACCTTCAGCCAGTAACAACGCCCGCGATTGGTGAAGAACAACAGGTAGTTGTGAGTGGAGGCTACGAACAGATGGCGGATTATGTCCTCCTGCTTGGGAAGATGCCCCGACATGCCCGTTCCGCCGCGCCGCTGCCGCCGATAGCCCGAAACCGGAAAACGCTTGATGTAACCGGCGCGCGTTACGGTTATCACCATATCCTCTTCGGCAATCATGTCCTCGATTGTGAATTCACCGGCATCAGGCACCAGTTCGGTGCGCCGTTCGTCACCGTACAACTCCCTGACCTGCAGCAGTTCATCCCTGACGATATCCAGGCGCAGTCTCCGGCTGCCCATAATCCGCTCAAGGTCAAAGATCAATTCCTTCAACATCTTGAGCTCGTCGATTATCTTCTGCCGTTCGAGTCCGGTCAGGCGCGACAGCCTCATCTCGAGGATCTCTCTCGCCTGGATCTCGGAGAGCCGGAAACGCTCCATCAACGCCCCGCGGGCGGTCGGCGTGTCGGGTGACGACCTGATGATCCGGATAACCTCATCCAGGTTGTCAACCGCGATCCGAAGACCCTCATAGATATGCTCACGCTCCCGGGCGCGCACCAACTCGTAATTGGTCCTGCGTGTCACCACCTCGTGACGATGTTCCAGATAATGCTGCAGCGCCTCCTTCAGATTGAGAAGACGCGGCACGCCATTCACCAGCGCGAGCATGTTGACGCCGAACGTCGTCTGCAACTGCGATTGCGCATAGAGATTGTTCAGCACCACTTCCGGCACCGCATCCCGCTTCAGCTCGAAGACCAGACGCATGCCGTCGCGGTCCGATTCATCACGGATGTCGGCAATGCCGACGACCTTCTTTTCATTAACCAGTCCGGCGATGCGCTGGATAAGTCTGGATTTGTCCACCTGGTAGGGAATCTCCAGCACTACTATGCGTTCCCGTCCGCTTTTGGGCGCTTCAACCACCGCCCGCGCCCTGACGATAACCCGCCCGCGACCGGTGCGAAATGCCTCGCGCACGCCGTTCAGTCCATATATCAGGCCGCCGGTGGGGAAATCCGGTCCAAGCACATGGCTCATAAGATCGTCCGGTTCGAGCTCCGGGTTTGCACCCCTGGCGATCTCCTGGGGATATGCTTCCTCAAGCAACAGCCGGTTAAGCGTTGCGGTTTCGTCCGGCTGCTCCTTATCGGCCAGCCTTTCCTGCAATGCCCCCGACAACCGCACGTGAGAAAACCGCTCCGGTGTGTAGATGCTCCCGTCCTTGAGCAGCAAATTCAGATCGGATGTTATCGACTTGAGCAGTGGATACGAAACCTGCCAGGCATCCTCGAATTCCACCAGAAGATTCCTGGTTTCCGGCGAGAGTTTACCGTGCAGGTAAGCTGACAACGGATCATACTTTTCGCGCAGCCTGGTGATGAAGCCGACCGCGTCGATCAGGCTGCGGGGGGTTAACAGCGGGTATTCCGGGTCATCGATGAGCTCAATAAGGGCATCAACTATCTCACACAGATTATGCGGGGGGATATTGGTCGCCATACCGACGGCGATACCGCTGGAGCCGTTCACCAGGAGGTTCGGAATGCGCGATGGCAACACCGAAGGCTCCTGCAGCGATTCGTCGTAATTCGGAACGAGGTTGACCGTCTCCTTGTCAATATCAGCGAGCAGCTCTTCGGCGATCCTCTTCATCCGCGCCTCGGTGTACCTCATTGCCGCGGCGCCGTCTCCGTCGATGGATCCGAAGTTGCCCTGACCGTCGATGAGCGGGTATCGCAGGGAGAAGGGTTGAACCATCCGAACCAGCGCGTCATAGATCGCCGAATCGCCGTGGGGGTGATACTTGCCCATGACGTCGCCGACGATGCGAGCCGATTTCTTGAACGGTTTACCGGCTCCCAACCCAAGCTCGTTCATTCCGTAGAGTATACGCCGGTGTACCGGCTTCAAGCCGTCTCTTACATCGGGAAGTGCGCGCTGAACGATGACCGACATCGAATAGTCCAGGTAGCTGTCCCGCATCTCATCCTCTATCGACCGGAGCTTGATGTGTTCACCCTGGATGTTGTTCATATCTGTACTTTAATCCCTTTCCGGTTTACCGTTTGTGCTCATCAACCCCCTGACGCATTGAAAGTTTGTTCAAAATATAACAAGGTTGAAGCATGAAAGCAAAAGATGAGTGATACATGAGAAAATATGATGAATATTGTGCAGACCTTCTTTCCGATCCGGCATCCGAGCGGCCGGAGATCCGTAATCTGCCAGTCGGAGCTCCCGAACGTAACCACCTCGCCGGATAATTTCCCGCGCGAGCTTCATACCAATAGCCCATGCGCTCAAAGAGATCTTGCATTCACGCCCCTGATTTGTTATAATTGCACTTTTTAAACTTGTTCCAACTATTCATACAAGATACGTTAATGGCATTGTTATTCGGTGAAATTATCCTCAAGCTGGGTTATGTGACCCCTGAACAGCTTGAGGAAGCCATTGAAATTCAAAAAATCGGCCGCGCCATGGTCGGTCAGGTTTTAAGAAACCTGAACATGCTTACAGATTCGCAGGTTGATGAAATACTCGCCTATCAACGAACTCCGAAAGGAAAGGGTAAGATGTTCGGTGACTGTGCGGTGGAACTGGGACTGGTCAGCTTCATGGATCTCGCTGAAGCGATTCGCTATCAGATAACCTCCAGGGGATTCCTGGGCGATATCCTGGTCCGGCTCGGATATATCACCCCGGAGCAGCGCGATGAGGCGATCAGGCGACAGCTTAAAGAGCAAAACCGGCACAGTTAATCACTTCCGGCGTTACAATTATCTCCCTACAGTGATTCCAACCGACCGTAAATTGAAGAATCTCGCGACCGGTGCGGCAATATGCTTCCCCGATCCCTTGAAAATCCTTACTTCAATCCCTATATTGATATAATGCAGATTAGCCGGATGCTGATCGTCAACACTACTCCCATTCGTCCGGCGCTCATCCTCAAGGGAGCATAGAACAGCTCTAAGAAACTTGGAGACTCAAATGAAACGGTTACCCCTATTACTGCTTCTCGTAATAGCTGTAGGCTTTTTGAGCTGCAGCGAAGACGAGGGACCAACCGGACCTGTTATGACTGCACCGGACAGTCTGACCGCCGTAGCTCTCTCGGAAAGTCAGGTGTACCTGGAGTGGATCGATACAACACCCTTCGAGCTTGGATATCGTGTCCAGCGGGCACTCAGCGGTTCGGTCAGCTGGAGCCTGGTCACCGACAGCCTCGAAATGGACGCGAACCACTATACTGACAGCGGACTCGAGGAGGGAACAGTATATAATTACAGAGTAAAGGCATTCAACGCCCGCGGTGAGACCGAGCCTTCAAACGTGGTGGAAATCACGACCCTGGCCGCCGCCCCCTCGGGACTCGTAGCCGAACAGGACAGCTCAAACTTCACCTCGGTCAATCTGACCTGGATCGACGAATCCGGAAAGGAGACCGGTTTCCAGATTCAACGTAAACAGGGCAGAAACGGCGAGTATGAGATAATCGGCGAGACGGATGCGGACTCCACCAGCTTTCTCGATGAAGGGCTGGAGCCGAATGCGCTCTACTTCTACCAGGTCAGAGCCATGATCGATGTCCTCGGCTCACACTGGTCAAACGAAGACTGGGCCCGCACCAACGTTCTGACTCCGCTCCCGCCGTCCAACCTTGAAGCGGAAGCCACTTCTCCGAACACGATACGGTTGAGATGGAACGACAACGCCATCGACAACGACGGCTTCATACTCGAGCGCAGCCTGGATGAGGAATCCGGCTGGGCGGCAATCGCCACTCTTGAGGACGTCGAAGCGCACGTTGACGGCAACCTGTACGACGAAACGACATATTATTACCGTCTTGCCGCCTACAACTCATACGGCAATTCCGACTATTCAAATGTCGCCTCCGCCACCACCCCCGCCGGTCCTCCGCTGGCACCGTCCAACCTGCGGCTTGAGAATGCAACCTACTATTCCGTTACGCTTAACTGGAATGACAACTCCAACGACGAGCTGGGTTTCAACCTGCAAAGAGATCATCGCGGCATGTGGGAAGCTGTTTCGGACATCGGACCGAACCTGACCATCTTCACCGACACCACGACAACTATGAACACGACCTATCGATACCGTATCAGGTCCTTCAATACAGCCGGGGCGTCAAGCTGGTCTGCAACTCTTGAGCTGACCACGCCGAACGGCCCCCCGGAAGCCCCCAGAAATCTGGAGGCACAGGTGCTCTCGACATCTTCGATACGCCTGAGCTGGGTGTCGGGCATATCCGGGAACCAGGATGGCTTCATACTCGAACGCGCCTCCGAAGAGACCGGCGGCATCTTCGAGCAGATCAGTGAAGTCGAGCGGAATGTCTATTCATACCAGGACGAGGAACTGCAGGAAAATACGTTATATACATACCGGGTATACGCCTTCAACGAGATCGACCGGTCGGCCAACTCCGAAGAAGTGGAAGCCCGTACCTGGTCGCTCATCGTGCTGGACGACGGCTTCGAGGACTACACGTCCGGACTGGATCCCCCCGATCCATGGGCGGTGACATCACGGGGCGGCTCGTTCGCGCGCGTTTCGAATACCGACCCGCACACCGGCGTAAAGCATGTGCAGATAGCCGATCCCAATCCCAATGAAGTCGACAGCGCGTCCGCCGCGTTGACAACCATCACCAGGCCGGTCGAGAAGGGTTCGCTGACCTGCTGGTTGAAGATCGCCGAGGGTGGATTCTTCGGTCTCATGGGTGGTGATGACAGGAATTACATTACATTCCAGATGCAGTTTAACGACGACGGCTCGGTGATGGCACGCTCCGGGGGAGGGATTGGTCTGGTTCCCGGCGTATATTTCACGCCGAATCAATGGTTTAAGCTTGACCTGGAGTTCGATGTAAGGACAAGGTTGTACCGGGTGTCCTTCGATGATGTTGATCAATTCATCGCCAATCTTCAGCGAACAGACCACCCTGCAAACACACAGCTCTTCTTCATGACCTACGTCAACGCCACGATCGACTTCGTGAACATAGACGACGTTATGATCCTCGACACGGTTGATGAAGAGGAGGCGTTATCAGCTCCGGTAATGCTTCCAGGGGGTGGAGAGGGCGACCTCAGGATCGGTGAGGTTGTTGGAGCTGTAGGACCTGTTCGCTAAGGATTGATCTTGCCGGGCGGTTTCAACAGGATTCTTGTCGCCAACCGCGGCGAGATCGCGGTGCGGGTGATGCGCACCTGCCGCGAGATGGGCGTGCGCACCGCGGCGGTCTACTCCGATGCGGACCGGACGGCGCCGCATGTACTGATGGCTGATGAAGCCTATCACATTGGTGGCTCACAGGCGCGCGAGAGTTATCTGGTTGGTGAAAAGATAATCGAAACCGCGCTGAAATGCGGCGCGGAAGCCATTCATCCCGGCTACGGCTTTCTCGCGGAGAATGGGGATTTCGCCGAGGCTGTTGAGGCGGCGGGCTTGACCTTCATCGGTCCACCCGCCGCCTCGATTCGCGCCATGGGCTCCAAGACCGAGGCGCGCCACATCATGTCGGAAGCCGGCGTACCGATCGTTCCCGGCGACAGTATCGGGCTTGCCGACGCCCAAGCGGCGTTGAAATCCGCTGAAGCGATCGGTTATCCGGTCCTGATCAAGGCGTCCAAGGGCGGCGGTGGCAAGGGAATGCGGGTTGTCCGTTCAAAATCTGAGCTTCCCGCGGCGTTCGACGGCGCCCGCAGGGAATCCCTGTCAGCCTTCGGCAGCGACGAGGTCTACATCGAGCGTTTCATCGAGGGCCCCCGCCACATCGAGATACAGGTGCTGGCGGACCGGCACGGAAACTGTATTCACCTCTACGAGCGCGAGTGTTCCATCCAACGCCGTCATCAGAAGGTCATCGAGGAGGCGCCTTCGCCGGCGCTCGACGCACACCCGGAGATCCGCCGGCGGATGGGAGAGGCGGCGATTAACGCGACGAAGGCTTGTGGATACCTGAACGCCGGCACGGTTGAATTCCTGTTCGATCCTTCCGCAAATGACTTTTATTTCCTCGAGATGAACACCCGGCTGCAGGTCGAGCATCCGGTAACCGAGATGGTCACCGGCTTCGACCTGGTGCGCGAACAGCTCCTGATTGCGAGCGGTCAGCCGATGAGCATCCGGCAGCAGGACGTTGAACACCGCGGCCACGCCATCGAATGCCGGCTCTACGCGGAGGACCCGGCGAACAACTTCCTTCCCGACGCGGGTGTCGTGAAAAAACTGGTCAGACCGGGCGGCCCCTGGATTCGCGTCGATTCCGGCGTCGAAGAGGGCAGCGAGGTCGGCGTATATTACGACCCGTTGCTCGCCAAGCTGATAACCTGGGGGATCGACCGTCCGGCGGCTATACGGCGCATGCACCGCGCACTCCTTGAATACCGGGTGATCGGTCTGACCACCAACATCGGTTTCAACCGCTGGGTGATGGAGAACCGGCGCTTCGTATCCGGTGATTTCGACACACGCTTCATCGAACAGGAATTCACACCGGACAAGCTTGTTCACGACATCGGGGAGGTGGAGCTCGCCGCAGCCATCGCCGCGGCATTGCGGGAGCAGGAGAGAAAGGCGGCGCCGGCGATCGACGGCGCGAAACCTTCCATCGACGGCAGCATGAACGCCTGGAAACAGACGGGAAGATTGCAGGCGATGAGATGACAATTCGAGGGCGGCTGAAGAGCCGCCTTTTTTATTACAGGGGTTCTTTGAGATATTCTTTTAGTGCCCTTGCAGATCATCCCCGCGCTTTCAACCCTTGTCATCCCCGCGCCTCCAACCCTCGTCATCCCCGCGCCTCCAACCCTCGTCATCCCCGCGTACGCGGGGATCCAGATTCCGAACCTCGCCCCAACATTATAATGTCTTGATATGTTGTACTATACATCCAGAACCTCTCTGGATCCCCGATCAAGTCGGGGATGACATTTTGGTAACAGGGGGTGACTTTTAATAATCGGCGCTGACACGCAAATAATCTTAAGTAAATCAAAGAGCTCTACAGGCAGGATTGAAACCCGATTTACAGTCAAATGGCGCCACCCAGCGTAACATGAACGGCGGACAATCCATCATACTGGAAATACCGGGCGAATTTTTTCCTGTCTACAACATAAACATCTTGCAAACAATGTTTTTCAAACCTATATTATAGATGCGAGTGGCGAATTTACGCATTTTAACAACTATTGAAGTCGTTTGTGATTTCTTATGGGTCATTCTGTTGACACTCCCATAAATTTACCGTTTACACATAGGAAACCTACATGAAATTCATCCGCACCCAATACTTGATACTCCCGTTGCTGATTCTGTGGATCAGCAGCCTGCATGCCGTAAATTACGGTGAAACCTTCGAGGTCGGTACAACCTTCTGGCACGCCCAGCAGAACAGCACCGTCGGCAAAATGATCGCCCGCGACGAACGCGGCGGAACCCACTTCGTCTGGACAAAAACCTACGACGCCGACCAGGACAAGCGGGAGATATATTTCAACTTCTGCGATGACGGCGAGGGCGATATCGCCGACCAGTTGGGTGACAACGCTTCACGGGTGGATGAAGCAGAGCGTGCCGGCTACGGCTCAATCGACCTGCTGAGAGACGAAGACGAGATCCTGGCAACCTGCTTCTATCATTTCTTCGGGCGGGCGGTGATGGCGCTTGATTTCAGCCGCGGCTGGGGTGATTTCATGGAGATACTGTTCGACCCGCCTGATCAGCGCTCTTCCCCGTTGGTGGTCAAGGGTTCGATTGACATAAACCGTCACGCCCACCTGGCGGCATCCACTCACACCATGCAGGGCGGACCGATCTCCTTCGGGCTGGCGATGTGGCACGCCGAACCGAACGACGGTCTTGATGACTGGAGCGTCAGCCATCCGGTGGTAATCGAAAACACGATCGGAATGACCCACCGGGTTCAGGCGTCCCGGTCTTCCGCCAGGGTTTCGCTGGCGTGGCATCACAATCTCGTCGGAGTTCCCGGTCCCGAGGAGTGGCAGAACACGGCTCCTCACTCGATGAACAACGATCTCTATCTCTACGAATCACCCGACGGGGATGAGTGGGAGTTCGACGACGCGGTCAACGTCACCCGCACCATACCCGCAGACCATGAGCTTGACGGCGTTTACGCTTACGGCGATACGCTGCGACCCTTTAACGACGTCGATCTGATCTATGTTGACGACGTGGTTCATGCCGTTTTCACAACGCGCGGCTTCATCCCTGATCCAACCGGCGCCGTCAGCCCGCCGGTGATCGACTGGACAACCAAGGAAAGCTTCATCTGGCACTGGGATTCGGACAGCGACACCCTGACACTGGTCGCCGACGGCTGGTACGAAAATTCCGGGGTGATGAGCTCCCTTAACAGCAACGTCGACCGTCCTTCGCTGGGCGTCGACGAGGACGGCACGCTGTATTGCATCTTCAGACAGGTGACCGGGGACGACGAGGACGAAAACGGCGCCTGCAACGGCGAAATCATGCTCTCGGTATCAACGGACGACGGCATCACCTGGTCCGAAGCCGTCAACCTGACCGGAACGGTCTTTGACGAGGATGAAGAGGAAAACCTGGTCGACGAGAATTTTCCCTCGCTCGCCGAGCTGGTTGACGACTATCTTCACATCTACTATCTCCTCGTCCCGGCGGAGGGCGGCGGGCTGGACGAAGACCTGGTTACCGAAAACCAGATGATCTACCAGCGTGTGCCGGTCGAAGATCTGCCCGGAGTTGACGATCTCGAGATGCCGCGCGATGATTTTAAATACCACAACAGACCGCCGCAATCGGTTGGACCCGGCATTGCCGGAAATCCTCCCGAACTCCTTCGGATTGATTCGGTCCATCCGAACCCGTTCAACGCCGTCTCCATGTTGAGCTACACTTTACCCGGATCGATGAACATCAAAATCACGATATTCGACTTGGGCGGAGTGGTCGTCTCTGAGCTTCAGGACGGCTTCATGGCGGCGGGAACGCATCAGGTCACCATCGACGCCCGCGGTTGGCCGACCGGCGTCTATATCGCCTCGCTTGAAGCGCGGGGTAAGGTGGTTAATACCAAGTTGATATTAATAAGGTAGTTCTGTAGCAATTTCTCGTTTCGCCATTGACGGGCTCTTATTTCGCCATTGACGGGCTCTCACTTCGTCATTCTGAACGAAGTGAAGAATCTCGCTTAATTTTGAATATACCGTCATTCTGACCGCAGGGAAGAATCTCATTTTAATCTCCTTGCCAATTGAGATTCTTCACTTCGTTCAGAATGACAACGTAAATAAAAGTATAACAACGTGAATGAAGAGTATGACAACGTGAATGAAGAGTATGTCAACGTAAATGAAGAGTATGTCAACGTAAATGAAGAGTATGTCAACGTAAATAAAAGTATAACAACGTGAATGAATTAGAATGAAAGCGCGTTTGAATCAGTGATTTGTTGACGCTCTTGA
>JALGVR010000026.1 GCA_025774605.1 bacterium
ATAGAGAGAAACCATGAAAAAGATCTGTACGGCGCTTTTCATACTGTTGTCAGTCTCCTTGAATCCAGTCAATTCAGCTCCTTTGCCTCGCATGCTCGATCAGTTCCCCGGTCAAAAGACGTTTTTCACACCGTTGGACATCGATGCCGACAGCAGCCACAGTTACGACGCGCTGCATCTTGCCGTCGAGCTGGTACCGGATCTGGAGGGGATGTCCTTCACCGCGGAAGTAACCATGACCGCCCGGATCATGGAGGATGATCTCGAGACCCTGCCGATGGACCATCTGATGCTGACCATCGACTCGGTTTGGGTGGACGGTGAAAACGCGGATTTTTCAGCAAACGCTTCAAGCCTCACGATCACGCTTCCCGAAGCAGCAGCGGAGGGGGACACGTTGTCAGTCAGGGTGGCATATCATGGTCGGATTCGAGCCGACAACAGCTTCGGCGGCATGATGTACAACGAGGGCAGCGACGTCCTGTTCACCTTCGGCGAACCGTACCGAACCCGAGCCTGGATCGTCTGCTACGACAAGCCCTTTGACAAGGTTACCAGCGAGATCGCCGTCACCATGGACAACTCCTACCATGTAGTATCCAACGGTTCCCTGAGCGAGGTGGAGGATGCCGGCGATGATCTCAGCCGCACCGTCTGGTCAAACGATTACCCCATCTCCACATATCTTATCAGCGTCTGTGCGCATCCCTATCTGGTAATCGATCTCGGCGGCGCGGGTCGGAACGACACGCCGGTTAACCTCTGGGTCTATCCGCAGGATTCGGCTGCAGCCATGTCCAGCATGGGGCGCACACCCGATATGATCGAATACTTCGAAGATCGTTTCGGCCCCTTTCCCTTTGATAAATACGACGCGGCCGAGGCATCCATCGCCGCCAACATGGAGCACCAGACCGCAACGACCATGACCGAAGGCGTAATCAGAAGCGGTCCGGTTAACGAATGGGTCGTCGCCCACGAACTCGCCCACCAGTGGTGGGGCGACATGGTCGGACCGTTGACATTCAAGGAGATATGGCTCAACGAGGGGCTGGCTTCCTACAGCCACATGCTTTGGTTCGGACACGAGGACGAGGAGCTGTTCCGCCGCGGGATGGACCAGATTGCGCTGGCGTACTTTCAGGAGGATCGGAGCAGACGGTACCCCATCTGGGATCCGCCGGTGCGATACCTCTTCGGGACCGCCGTCTATTACAAGGGCGCCTGGGTGATGCACATGCTGCGCGGGTTGATCGGCGACGAGGATTTCTTCACCGGCTGGCGGAGTTACGGCGAGGCGCACGCCTACGGCAGCGCGGTTACGCCGGAGCTGCAGGAAGCCATGGAGGACGCTTCGGGAATGGATCTGTCCGATTTCTTCCAGCAGTGGGTATACAGTGCGGGTTATCCCGAATACAGCGCGACCAACTTCACGGTCTCCGGCGATGGGAACGATGGTTATTCAGCTCAGTTGGATCTTGCCCAGGTCCAGGAACACGCGCCGATCTTCACAATTCCCGTACCGATACGATTCTATGGCGATGATGGCGATACAACGGTTCGCTTCGAGATCGCGGCGGAACCTTCGCAGACGCTGGTTGTTGATAATTTAAGCTTTGAACCGGCAGGTTTTGAATTCGATCCCGGTGGCTGGATTCTCTGTGTATTCGATGACAACACAACCGTGAAGGAAGACCGGCGCGCGGCGCCGGGTGACTTCACCATGCTGTCAGTATACCCCAATCCCTTCAACTCAACCGCCGTCATCAGGTATGCGCTGCCCCATCCGGGTCAGGTATCACTACATGTTTGTGATCCGACGGGCAGGCGAATGGGCGCCTTGTTTGAAGGCTACATGTATTCGGGCATCCACACCGCGAGATTGAACGACGCCAGGATGCCGTCAGGTTTGTATTTCATCCGTTTGGAGACTCCCGGAGAGGTTCTGTTCAGGCAGGCGGTACTGATAAAATAGGCATGGTTTTTACAACTCCGCTCAATCCGGCTCATTCGGCCGTCACATCGATAGCGGCACTGGGGTCTTTTGCGTGGATCGTCGGAAGGGCGGTCCGCTGTGAAGAAAGGGAAATTGCAGCTCCTGGGGTGCTGACCCCCAACGAGGCTATCATCTCGTGTCGCCGGACAGAGCTGTGTTAAAAAAACTACACAAATATAACTGAAATTGTTTGACAATTCTTTGAGTTACGCCGTTAAGAAACAGCTTCTTAAATTAATTCATAATTTCCCGGAATTTTTGCGACAGCAATCCGAGTTTTACTGTCATTTCCGTCGTATTATCTTTCAAGGTAACAGTTAACCTGGTTTGGTTGACGTTTTACTTGACCAAAACCGTGGAATATCCCGGTTCCGGTTGTTTGGAAAAGCTTTCCTGTTATTCATTCAAGGCATTTTGGATTTTCAAGATTCAAGTCGTATATTCCAAGACGTTTTCAGATGCTCTTCTTAAATTTGCGCCTGATGAAAAAATACTCCATTTCCTGGGCTAAATCCTGCGCTGTCATTATCCCTGATGTTATTTCTTGCATTGCCATTATTTCTGAAGATATATCGCGCATTGTCATTATCTTTGAAGTCATATTTTGCGCTGTCATTGTCTTTGAAGTTATATCACGCATTGTCATTGTTTTTAATTGCATTGTCATTGTTTTTGATTGCATTGTCATTGTTTTTGATTGCATTGTCATTGTTTTTGATTGCATTGTCATTGTTTTTGATTGCATTGTCATTGTTTTGTTATATCACGCATTGTCATTGTTTTTAATTGCATTGTCATTGTTTTTGATTGCATTGTCATTCCTGCGAAGGCAGGAATCCACTGTTTACAGGCAGAAATCTCTCTGGATACCTGCCTTCGCAGGTATGACAAGCCGGTTACCTGTATCCGCAGGTATGACAAGCCGGTTACCTGTATCCGCAGGTATGACAATTTGGATACCTGCCTTCGCAGGTATGACAAGCCGGATACCTGTATCCGCAGGTATGACACCTGGCGGACTTTTTCAACAGGCGCCAATTATAGAACAGACTTGTTTGGATAAATTGCACTGAAGGGCTTGCCTGCTTCACCACACATCGATTCACAGCCTTTCATTCTTTCCATAAACTCCTGAAGGATCTTATCATGAAAAGAATCCAGCGCAATACTGTTTTCTCTAAAGGTCTTTTGTGCATTTTGACTGTTTTTTTTATTACCGCAGGTGCGCAAAGCCAATCAGCTCAGAAACCATCGACGGTAAAGAGATACGACCAACGGCCGGATCGCGTTCAGAGTGACCCATTAACCGTCCACTCAAGCAATGTGGAACTGGAGGATAATCACCCGATCGAACCCTTTGACGCTGACGACGACCCGCCGGTTCTGGTTGTGGAGCCGGATACTGTTGAATCCGACCTTGATATACCGGACAGCGAAGCGCATACGTTGACGGTCACCAACGACGGCGTTGAAGACCTGACCTTCGAGATCGAACACGAGATCACCGGTGAACCGGGTCGTGACGCCGTCTCGCGCTCGATGCGCAGGATGAATGATCAGACGGGGCCTCGGCGCGATGATGCGGGCGATGTGCTGGAAACCTTCGATGTCCCATACAATTCGAGCACCGGCCTGGCTTGGGACGGCGGCCTTATGTGGGGCTGTTTCTATTCAAATGACCGTTTGATCGCACTTGATCCCGACAACGGTGAAGTTGTTCATAACCTGGCAATTCACGACATGCCCCTGGGAATGACGTTCGACGGCGAGCTGCTGTGGATCGGCGGTTGGAGCGGCAACCGGGTAAGTCTGTACGACCTTGACGGCGACCTCGTCGACCAGGTGGACATGCCGTTCAGCCAGATCAAGGGCATTGCCTTTGACGGCGACCGGTACCTGCTGATGAACTCCGGAGGGGACAGCCGGATGCACGTGATTTCACTGGAAAGCCGCGAACAGGTCACTGCCTTCGACTTTGCCGGCGCCATGGGAAACGCGGATATCTGGGCGATCGTCTGGGTTCCCGAACATCCGGACGGTCAGCTCTGGGGATTGGATCGCGGGCACGTTTACCAGGCTCATGTGGACGACGAATGGAACTGCGAAGCGGTTCAGAATTTCGGTTGCGGCGCCGACTTCCAATATGCCTTGTGTCACGACGGCGACGACCTCTGGCACGGCATGTGGGGCGAGCAGAGATGGTATGTTTTCGACGACGGTGTTGAGGAGTTGCACTGGCTGACATACGATCCGACCGGAGGAACGCTCGGAACAGATGAATCGATGGATGTTGAAGTAACGTTGATCTCCGAGGGATTGATCGAAGGTACGTATGAAGCCGACCTGATATTCTGGTCAAATGATCCGGAACTCGAGGAGGGATTCCGCGTTCCCGTAACGTTGAACACCACCGGCGAAGCGCAGATCGACGCCGAATGGGTGCCGGGATTCGGCGGCGAACCGCCGACCGTCGATTTCAACGAAGAATTTGATCCTGACCTGTATACAGGCACACCTTACTCGATACCGATCACGATAGAGAACACCGGTACAGCAGTGCTTGAAATCTCGGACATCGCTTCCGACGAGGAGGGCGACCCGGTCTTCACCGCCGAGCCGACCGAGCTGACGATTCCGCCCGGTGAGGAGCGGAACGTCGATTTCATCTTTGAAGCTCCCGAAGACATGGTTATCCATAACAACGACGCCGACGAGGAGGACCGGGAATACCATGTCCCGCTTCATGCCGATGCCGGCGACCCGCCGGTTGCGGCGATCAACCCGGATGAGATCCTTGACGAACTGGCTACGGGTGAAGCGTCTCATCATGATATTACTGTTGAAAACGAGGGGGATGCCCAACTTCGCTTTACAACCGACATTGTGGTTACAGACGAACCGGAACGGGACGCTCGTCCGCGAACACTGCGCGCTGTCGACCGCGGCGCGGGACCGGCTCGCGATCGAAGCGGCGGTCCGCAGGAGGGTGATCCGGACGAATATATTTTCCTCGACAGTAACGAGCCGAACGGTCCGGTGTTCAACTGGATCGATGTCAGCGGCTTCGAGGGTGTCATCAACATCAACATGGGCGACGACACCAACCACGGACCATACGATCTCGGCTTTGACTTTCCCTTTTACGGCAACAGTTACGGAACCGTCCGCATCTGTTCCAACGGCTGGGCTTCTTTTACCAGCTCTTCCACCGATTACGGCTGGGGCGGGGCATTGCCCGGCGGCAGCGATCCCGAAAACCTCCTCGCGGTCTGTTTCACGGATTTCTACCCGCCGGACGGCGGCAGTTACATGTACTGGGCGGGCGACGACATGGCTGTCATGACCTGGGAAAATGTTCCTCATATAGACGATGACAGCTGGATCTGGAGTTTCCAGATTATCCTCACCCCTGACGGCTTCATCAAGTACCAATATGCCCGGACCGATGAGGATTCCGACGATGACGTCCTGGTCGGCTGCCAGAACTCGGATCGCGATCTGGGGTTAACCGTGTGTGTCGGTGAAGACGGCTATCTGGTGGACGAATTAGCCGTCGGCATAGGTCCGTCGAGCGCCTGGTTCAACTGGATCACCCTCGATCCGACCGAAGGAGCGATCGATCCCGGCGGCGATCCGGCCGTGCTGGACTTGACTTTGGATGCCTACGGTTGTGATGAAGGCGACTACGTGGCGGAAGTTCATTTCTTGAACAACGATCCGCAGTCGCCTGACGTGGTGGTCGACGTGACCATGAATGTCGCCGGCGCGCCGGATATAAGGCTCGAATGGGAAATCGGTTATGTTGACGATCCCTTTGAAGACAGCGTTCTTGACTGGAACTCGTACTTTGATCCGAACTTCTTCACCGGCTATGGATACGATATTCCGGTAACCGTTTCGAACGTGGGTTCAACCACCCTTGAAATCTCCGATGTCTCGTCCACCGAAGAGGGCGATCCTCGCTTTACCTCCGACGTGGAAGACCCGCTCCAGATAGCGCCGGGGGAGGAAGGCGTCGTCACGCTGACGTTTTATTCCGAGGACGCCGAGGAGTACGGGGGCGAAGGCAACGAGCTCGATATGATCTTCCACTCCAACGATCCGCTGGACGGAGAGATCTCCGTGCCCATACATGCGCACCCGATACTTCCGCCGCTACTGCTCGTTGAACCGGATGGGATCGAGACCGAGATCGCCATTCCCGGGAGCGAACAGCACACCCTGACCGCCACCAACGACGGTGATTCGGAACTGGATATCATCATCGACCACGAGATCCTGCGGGAACCCGGCCGCGATAGCCGGGCGCGCATCATGCGCCGCACCAGCGCCCCAGGACCGCGCCGGGATGACGCCGGCGATGTGCTTTACACCGCCCAGTCCCCGATCGGCGTCAACCAGTATAAGAATCTCGGCTATGACGCGGACAACAACTGGATGTGGCATAACCAGTACTTCGCACCGAAACGCATGGTGGCGCTCGATCTCGACGACGACATGAACATCATCGCCGACTGGAACATAAACGTCGACAATCCGATGGATATCGCCGTCTACAACGGCACGATCTACGTAATGACACTGTGGGAGGCGTTCTTAAGCCGATTTGACGCTGACGGTCAGAACCTCGGCAACCTTGCCCTGAATCTGGACGGCGGCAACGCCAACGGCGTGGCGGTGGACACCGGGGAAGAGCTGTTGGTCGTCGGTGGGACGAACAACAACCTCTACGTCTTCGACTTTGACGGCAACCGCGTCGCCCGGCTCGGCAACGGCAACTTAAGCTCGAGGGTGGAAAACAGAACCTGGCGCTCGATCGAATGGGTATCGCAACACACGGACGGACAACTGTGGGTGAACACAAATGGAAGAGTCTATCAGGTCGCCGTCGATACGGACAGCTGGGAGTTCATCGGCGACCAGGCCGTGCTGAGCTTCCCGACCCACACCAGCACCGACTGGGACGGGTTGGCGCATGACGGTCTTGACCTGTGGATCTGCGCCTACAACAGCACCACCATCAACATATACGATGACGGCATGGCTGAAATGTACTGGTTGATGTACGAGCCGGATGAGGGAACACTCGAACCAGACGCACAGATGGATGTCGATGTCACGCTCAACACGGAGAGTCTGATCGAAGGAACGTACGAAGCCGATCTGATCTTCCACTCGAACGATCCGCAATACGCCGAGGAGGATCTCCGCGTCAACGTGCTGCTGACCACGGTCGGCGAAGCGCAGATCGACGCCGAATGGGTGCCGGGATTCGGCGGCGAACCGCCGACCGTCGATTTCAACGAAGAATTTGACCCCGACCTGTTTACCGGCGTGGAATACCGCATTCCGGTGACCATAATGAACCTCGGCACGGCCGCGCTTGAGGTTTCGGACATCGCTTCCGACGAGGAGGGCGACCCGGTCTTCACCGCCGAGCCGACCGAGCTGACGATTCCGCCCGGTGAGGAGCGGAACGTCGATTTCATCTTTGAAGCTCCCGAAGCGGACATGGTTATCCATAACAACGACGGCGACGAGGAGGACCGGGAATACCATATTCCGGTATTCGCGGACGCGAGTAATCCTCCGCTGGTGACGGTCGATCCGGACGAGGTGAGCGACGAGCTGTTCACCGGCGAGGCGGCTCATCATGACGTTTCGGTCGGCAACGACGGTGAATCGCAACTGCGGTTCACGACGGATATTGAGATCACCGCCGAACCCGGACGAGACGCGGCGGCGCGATCCCTGCGCGACATCTCACCTCAGAATGGTCCCCGCCGCGATCAGCCGGAGGGCTCCTTCGCCCTGTTCCAGCAGACAAATCCATGGAGCTTCAACCTGGAGACGATCTTTTCCGGCGTTGAGGGACTCGACTACGATCGTTACCAGGACCTCGGCGCGCTTGACGGGGGGGTAAGTCTGAACGATTATTCCGCCATCTGGGTTGCCAACTTCCAGAGCGATCAGTGGAACACCGTCTATAACGAACATCTTGCCCAGGTCGAGGGCTTCGTTTCAGAAGGCGGAGCCTATTACATGTGCACCGGCACGAATAACTGGGGCGTGGCGCCAGTTCATCCCGGTGGCGTCATTCGTGAACGGGGCGGCAACTCCAACGTCGGTTTCACTGTAGTACCGCCGGATGAATGCCTGCTCTTCGAGCTGATGGAGTGGGAGGAGGGCACACAGTTGACGGGTAACTCCTTCAACCATGCCCACTACCCCGAAAACCGCTTTGCGGACAACGAAGATGTCGGCGAATACCAGATCCTCGTTGAAACCGACATCGGTTTACCGGTTGTAGTCAGATATGAATACGGCGCCGGCAACTGTGTCGTGTCCGGCACCACCGACGGCTTCCTGCACAACAATCCTGGATCCTATATCTGGGGTCGGACCGGTGAAGCGATGCTCTACTACCTCAGCTCACTGGCCGGCAACCGTTGGATCTCCGTTGAGCCTGAAGACGGCCAGATCGCGCCGGGCGGCGATCCCGTCCTACTCGATCTTACCCTCGACGCTCACGGTCTCGATGAGGGCGGTTATGAAGCCGAGCTGCACATCCTGTCCAATGACCCGGCTGCGCCCGATGCGGTCGTGAATGTCACACTCAGCGTGGTCGGCGCGCCGGATCTGACGCTCGAATGGGAGCTCGGTTACGTTGAGGATCCCTTTGAGGAGAGCATCCTCGACTGGAACCTCTATTACAATCCGGACCTCTTCACCGGTCACGAGTATAATATCCCCGTCACGTTAAAAAACGAGGGAGTGAATACGCTGGAGGTCTCCGAGGTGTCCTCAACCGAGGAGGGCGAACCCCGCTTCACCTCCGACCTCGAAGGGACGATCGAGATCGCCCCGGGTGAGGAGTCGGTCGTCACCCTGACCTTCCTCTCGGATGATGCCGGTGAGTATCCGAGCGGTGAGGACGAGCTGTTCATGGTCTTTCACTCGAACGACCCACTGGAGGAGGAGTTGTCAGTGCCGGTGCATGCGCTGGTCACCGCTCCGCCCGATATCGCGGTCGATCCCGGGGAGATCGAGGACGATCTGTTGACCTTTGAAGCCGCCAATCATCTCATCACCATCGACAACTCCGGCGGTTCCGTGCTGCGGCTCGAAACCGGGATCGAGTGGATTGAGGGTGAGGGGGGCGGCCGGGATCTCGCCGCCCGTCAACTCGCCCCTGTCCGCGGTCCACACAACCCCCGGCGTGATGAAGCGGGCGACTTGATCCACCAGTTTACGCCGCCGAACGGTCGGGGGGGCTTTTACAACGCCGGGCTTGCGTGGGATAATGTCAACGAATGGATGTGGATTACCGAATGGAGCAGCCCTTACCGGGTGGTGGCTGTCGATCCCAGCGACGACTACAGCTCGCCGCGATCCTTCAACGCCGCCGGTGGCTGCATGGGCGCCGGCTGGTACGACGGCGTTCTATATATCGTCAACTGGTCAAACTGGCATCTCCTCCGCTACGACACCGAGGGCAACCGACTCGACAACCTGGACATCGGGATCCAGCCGACGGCTTGCACGGTCAGCGCCGAAAATGGCTGGCTGTTCGCTATGAACGCCGCAGGCAATCGAGACATACACGTATTCGATATCAACAATGATTTCCAACAGATCGGCATTATTGATAATTACCGCGGCATGATCAATAACTACTGGTCGCGCAGTTTACTGTGGGTCGACCAGCACCCCGGCGGACAGCTCTGGCTCAACACCCAGCGCGGCGCACAGAACAACAACGGCAACACCGCCTGGCAGATTTCGGTCGACACCGGTGATTGGAGCGCTGTTGAGCAGGTGCAGAGCATCGACACGTGGACGGAAGGCAGCGGGTATGAATGGGATGGTCTCGGGCACGACGGTCACAACCTCTGGTCAACGCAGTACGGTTCCGCCGACATCCGCGTGATCGACGACGGTGTTGCCGAGTATTATTGGTTGATCTTGTGGGAAGGTGATATCGGAGAACAGAATCCCGAAGACTGGGTCATGGTCCGGGGGCAGTACGAGATTGAGCCGGACGATCAAATGCTCATGACCGCCCGTCTGGATGCATCAACCATCGAACGCGGCGATTACCAGGCGATTATTCACTACCTCAGCAACGATCCGAACGAGGGCGAAGACGACCTTGAATTGCCGGTTCTGCTGCACGTAACAGACGCCCAGGACATCGAAGTCGCCTGGGAGGCGGAATACGGCTACCCCGACCTGCTCGACTGGAACCTGGCCTACGATAACGTACTCGTCGCCCAGCCCTATGAGATGACGATCACTGTCGAGAACGCCAGCATGGACGTTTCGGACCTGGTCGTCAGCGATATTGTTTCAGACGACGAGGACTTCAGCGTCGATCCGACTGAATTCACCCTCGAACCGGGAGCATCCCAGGAGGTGATCATCACCTTCGAAGCGGATGCCGACGCCGCAGGCGAATACGACGCCCTGCTTACGATCTACTCCGACGATCCCGACGAGGACGAGTGGCCGATCCCCCTGCATGCCGCGGCGGTGTATGACCTGCAGATTGCGCCCGCGCCCGAATCGATCGCCTCGGAACTGATGACCGGCGAGACCGACGAGATAACATTGAACCTGTCAAACGAGAGCGGCGATCTCCGCCGTTTCCGGATCGACCGTGAAATCCTGAGCGAACCGGAGCGCGATGATCAGCAGCGTGCGCTGCGCTGCATCGACAGGTCTCGGGGACCGGGCCGTGACGCGGCGGGCGATCTGGTCGATGCCTTCGACGAACCGGTCGGCGGCATCAACCGATACAAGGGTCTTATCTGGGACGCCGACAACGACTGGATGTGGATATCGCATTACTCAAGTCCCTACCAGTGCTGGCCCGTCGATCCAGACAACGATTACCAGCGGGTCGATGGCCAGGGATGGAACGGATTTGCAGGACAGATGTCCGGAGTCATGGCTGACAATGAACTCTATATCGTCACCTTCAGCGGCGGGTGGTACGTATACCGCTACAGCCGGCAGGGGCAGAATCTCGGTCGCGTGAATACCCCGTTCCAGGTCAACGGCGTCGCCTACAGCGCTGAAATGGAGCTGATGTTCTTCATGAACAGCCAGGACAATATGAACATTCACGTCTACGAGTTCAACGGAGAAGGCAGTTTGGGCGGGCGCGTCGGGATCATCAGCAACTACCGCCAGCTGTTCAACAACTGGTGGAGCCGCAGCATGTGCTGGGTGGACAAGCACCCCGACGGTCAACTCTGGGTTAACACTCAAGCGTCCGGTGGCGGAGGTCAGGGCAACACGGTTCACCAGATCCTGATCGATACGGACGACTGGAGCGCGGCTCTGCGGGTGCAGAACTTCGACACGTATGTCGGTGTCAACGGTCAGCCGTGGGACGGCATCGCTCACGACGGCTACAATCTCTGGACGTCGAGCTACGCGTCCGAGGAAATACGCATCTACGACGACGGTGTTTTCGAGAAGAATTGGATTTCATACGATCCGACCGAGGGTGAGCTCCAGGGTGGCGAGGACATGGATGTAACCGTTACACTTGACGCCTCAGGGCTTCATGGAGGCAGGTACGAAGCAGAGTTGCGGATATCTTCGCCCGACCCGGATTTCAGCGCATTCACGGTGCCGGTTACATTAGACGTGACCGCCGCGGCTGACATCGCCGTCCGCTGGCTCGATCAATACGGTTATCCGGATGTTGTCGACTGGAACGCCCAGGAGGCGTACGGCGACCAGGTCTTCAGCGGACTCTCTTACGAGCTTGTGGTGACCGTGGAGAACAGCGGTGTGCTGCCGCTCGACGTCGATGAGATATCCTCCGACCTGGAAATCTTCAGCGTCGATCCGGCGGTGATTGAAGCGCTTGACCCGGACGAGGAGGTCGACATCGTCGTTACCCTCGAAGCCGATGAAGCCGGCGACTACGATGCCGTTCTCAGGTTCGTCAGCAACTCCGAAGCGAACCCGGTTGTGGAGGCGGCTCTTCATGCGGATGTATTGGCGCCGCCGACGATTCAACTCGATCCGGAAAGCGTGGAAACGACACTGAACTTTGGTGACAAGGAGGATTATACCGTTACAGTGAGCAACGCCGGTGGAGCGGATCTGATCTGGGAAACCGATATTGATGTCGCCGGTGAGCCGGAGCGCGACGCCGGCGCACGGACGCTTCGGAGTACCAAACGCGCCGTCGGTCCCCGCCGCGACGAGCCCGGCGACCTGATTGCGGAGTTCGTCGGGCCCAACCAGCAGAATATATACTGTTCGCCGGTCGGCTGGGATCCCGACGACGAGGTGATGTTCTTCACCAAGTACAACAACAGCCAGATCTCCGTGTGGAGACACGACAACTACGAGGATTTCGAGCAGGTGCGCCAATTCGGCACGCCGAACCCGATGGACGGCGGCTGGTACGAGGGCCTGCTCTACATCTGCACATTGAACAACACCCAGGTTCTGCGGCGGTTCGACGTCGAAGGCAACCAGGTCGGTGAAATCGGTATGGGCTTCACCGTTTACGGCGTTGCATTTGACAGCGAAGAGGGTTTGATGTTCGCCCGCAACCAGAACGCCGGCGGCGCCATCCAGGTTTACGAGATGGACGGAAACGACCGCGGCGGGCAGATCGGGACGATCAATAACTGGTCTCAGTTCAACGGCAACAACGTCAACGTGTATAACGTCGAGTGGGTTCCCGCGCACACGGACGGTCAGCTCTGGATGGTGAATAACCAAACCCACAACATCTACGAGATCGCTGTCGACACGGACGAATGGCAGGCGACCGGCGCGGTTCAGAACTTCCCCGCCAACATCACGCAGCCGTGGGATGCCATAACCCATGACGGGGAAAACATGTGGGTCGGCGGCTGGGGAGCCGCCAACATCCGCATCTACGACGACGGCGTCGCCGAGATGCGCTGGATTGCTGTTGATCCGAGGGAGGGTATTACCGAACCGGAGGGTTCAACCGAAGTCACCCTGACGCTGGACGCCGGCAATCTTGCCGCCGGAGACTACAGCGCCGATCTGCACTTTATATCGAACGATCCCGAGAGCGGCGATGTGATACTGAATGTCACGTTGCACATTCATGAGCTGAGGGATATTGTCCTGACGCCCGACCCGCTTGATTTCGGCGAAGTCTTCATCGACGAATCGACCGATCTGCCGATCAATGTCGCCAACGCGGGGAACGCAGACCTGACGGTGTCGGAAATGGCAGTTGAAGGGGACTGGTTCAGCGTCGATTTCCCGGGCGAATTCGCGCTTGAACCCGGAGATGATCTGGACGTGATGCTGACCTTCGCGCCCGAAGAGGGCGGTCTCTTCGAGGGAACCTTGAGCGTTACATCGGACGCCACCGGCGAGGATGTGGTGACGGTCGACCTGATCGGCAGGAGCCGCGAACGGATGCCGAATATCTACGTGGAGCCGGTTTCACTCGACTTCGGTGATGTTTTCGTCGGTGCCGCCGAGGATTTGATCTTCAGCATCGGTAATGACGGCGATGGTCCCCTCAGGGTGACCGACATCGGTGTCGAAGGCGATTACCTGAGCGTCGATTTCGAGGGTGAATTCACCGTCGACCCGGGCGAAAGTCACGATGTGACCGCGACCTTCGCACCGGAGGCAACCGGAGAGGTCAACGGCTTGATCACCATCGTCTCGCTCTACGAGGAGCAGGAGGACGAGTATTACGTCGAAGCCTTCGGCGTCGGCATTGAGCCGCCGGAGATCATGGTTGCGCCGACCGATGTCGCCGTCAGCCTGGAATACGGGGAGAGCGAAGATCATGTTCTTGAGATCATCAACCAGGGCGAATCCGACCTGGTCTGGGATTCGGAACTCGACATAACCCAGCAGCCCGGACGGGACCGCCGCGTCGCGCGTCAAAGCCGCCGGGTCCGCCGCGCGGGACCGGCGAGGGGGAGGCCGGGACCCACGATTAACGTCCCGAGCGAAATTGTCCAGTTGGCGGTGAAAAACGGCAATGCAACCGCCGCCGAGACAGCCGAATGGGATTTATACGTTGCTGAAATTGAGCGGGACGCGGGTCAACCTCGCCGGGACAGGCGCGGCGCGGCGGACGATTACGGCTACGAGTGGCGCGACAACGAGGAGGATGACGGGCCCGACTATGAATGGATCGACATCACGCAGGGACAGGGCCAGCGCCTCAACGCCTGGGATGACTGGAACAGCGGCGTACTCGAACTCGGCTGGGACTTCCCCTGGTACGACCAGCAGTATGATGCGATACGTGTATGCTCCAACGGCTGGGTAACCCTCGACCGCAATTACGGCGGCAGAGACATCTACCCGCCCCGGCCGCCGAGCTCGAACAATCCCAACGCCCTGTTCCTGGTCAACAACTACGATCTGAACCCGGGCGCCGGAGGTTCGATATACTTCTGGTCGAACGACGAAGACCTGGCGGTCGTCAGTTGGATCGAGGTGCCGCGCTACGGCGATCAACAGGTGCGGTCGACCTTCCAGATCGTGATGTTCGGCAACGGCATGGTCAAGTACCAGTACGGCTTTCAGCAGAACGTCGACGGCTCGCAGAGCAATGTCGGCTACGAGGATCCCGGCGGCGAAATGGGGGCAAGCATTATCTACCGCGAGGCTGACCGCATCCACGAAGGATTGGCTGTCGGCATCGGCACGGAGAACATGCTCTGTCCCTGGCTGTCGTGGCAACCGGTCGACGGTGTGGTTGCCCCCGCGGATACGATGGACGTCACCTTGACGCTGGAAGCCGCCGATCTTGCCGCGGGCGTTTACGCGGCGGACCTGCACATTCTCTCCAACGATCCCCAGTCGCCAGATGTCGAGGTGCATATCGAGCTGACGATCGAGGAGTTGATCGACATCGCCGTATCTCCGGCTGAGCTTGACTTTGAAGAGATCCTTGTGGACACCGAGAGGGACCTGATCCTCACCATCATCAACGACGGAAACGTTGATCTCACGGTCTCCAGCATCTCGGTCGACAATTACGACAACTTCAGCACGGACTTTGAGGGGGAATTCAACGTTGAACGACGCGGAGAGACCGATGTAACGGTCACGTTCGCGCCTCATGACGAGGGCGAGTTCTCCGGCCGGCTGACCGTCACGTCGAACGATCCGGATGAGGGTGAGCTGCCCGTCGACCTGATCGGCAGAGCCCGCTATCCGGTTCCCGACATGACCGTCATCCCCGACAGTCTCGACTTCGGCGTGGTTTTCGTCGGACAGAGCAGCGATCTGACGCTGACCATCGGCAACATGGGCGAGGACGACCTGACCGTGTCGGATGTAAGCGTCGAAGGCGATTACCTGAGTACCGACTTCGAGGAGCAGTTCGTCGTTGCGCCGGCTGACAGCCATATCGTAACCGTAACGTTTGCTCCGGAGGATGAGATCACGTTAGTGGGAACCGTAACCGTGATATCGAACGATCCCCAATGGGACGACGGTTTCCCGGTAAGCGTCAGCGGCTCCAGCTTCAATCCGCCGCTGATGGTTCTGGACGACGACCCGATCCGAATGGACCTGGCCTACGGCGAGAGCGGTGAAGACCGCGCCGCGCTGGCGAATGACGGCGGCTATGATCTGGTCTGGGATACGGAGCTGGAGATTATCCGCGAGCCCGTTCCCGGCAGGGAGTGGGTGTCCTGGGAGCCTCAGGAGGGTGAAATTGAACCCGGCGCCGACGTGGATATAGTCGTTACATTCGACACCGACAGCCTCGAGGAGGGGCTCTATGACGCGAACCTCCATGTCCTGTCCAATGATCCCGAAAACCTCGACCGGACAATCTACGTCCGGCTTAACGTCACCGAAGTGCCGGATATCGCGTTCTCGCCCGATATTCTGGACTTCGGCGAAGTCGAGGTCGGGCAAAGCGATGACATCCTGTTGACTGTATACAACCGGGGCGGCGGTGATCTGGTTATCTCCGACATGACAGTGGGGGGAGACAACTTCAGCGTGGACTTCGAGTGGGAACTCACCATCGCGGCGGGAGACAGCGAGGAGATCACAACGTCATTTGCGCCGTTGCGGCTGGGCGAGATAAATGATACGTTGACCATATCCTCCAACGATCCCGGCGAAGGGCAGGCGGAGATACCCATGACAGGCACGGGGCTGGGGGCGGTGATCGCGGTGACGCCCGATGCGCTCAACTTCGGCGAGACCTTCGTCGGGGAAGAGGAAGAGCTGACCCTCCGCGTACACAACCTGGGCAACAGCGACCTGATCGTGTCCGATATCACGGTTGCCGGCGACTATTTCGACGTCGATTTCGAGCACGGTTTCAGCGTCGCACCCGGAGACAGCCAGGACGTGCCGGTCACCTTCGCGCCCGAAGAGTCGGGTGAACAGCGGGGGATCGTAACCGTTGTCAGCAACGACCCGTTCCGCCGGGAGGACTTACGGCTCCAAACAGACGGCATCGGCGTCGAACCGCCGCTGCTCAGCGTCGATCCCGACGCCATTGAGACCCACCTGACCTTTGACGAACAGCATGATTATCCGATCACCCTCTCCAACGAAGGCGGCTCCAGCCTGATCTGGTCGACTGAATTCGATCTGATCCGTGAACCCGGTCGGTTTATGGGGCGGGACTTCGGCGCGCGCGCGCTGCGCCGCATCGGTCCGGTGCGGGCGATTGAGGCTCCCGGCGCCGTCATTCAGCGCGCCGTCAAGTCGGGAGCGGCGTCAAATCTCGATCTTATGAAGTGGAACAATTATCTGAGACGGCTGGAGCAGGACGGCAACCGGCCGCGCCGCGACCGCCGCAGCTCGCCCGACGAGTTCGGCTACTTCTGGATCGACAGCGACGAGTACGGCGATCCCGACTATGAATGGATCGACATCACCCATACCGGACAGCGTCTCGACGCCGGCGATGACTGGATCAGCGACATCCAGTGGCTGAGGTGGAACTTCCCCTGGTACGAACACGACTACGGCACGATCCGTATCGATTCCGACGGCTGGCTCACCTTCGACCGCGATTACAATGAAAGCCCTTCGGTCCTGCCGCGGCCGCCCAACGAGGGACAGCCCAACCCGACGCTGCTGGTCAACAACTTCGATCTCGATCCGTCCGCCGCCGGTGCGGTCTATTTCTGGACAAACCGCGAGGACATGGCGGTCATCAGTTGGATCGACGTCCCGATGTACCATAACGAACATGTGGCGACGACGTTCCAGGCAATACTGTACGGAAGCGGGATCGTCAAGTACCAGTTCGGACCGCAGCGGCATTACGACGGTTCACTCAGCAACGTGGGTTACGAGAGCCATGAAGGGCGGTTCGGTTCGAGCATAATTTACCGCGAAGCCGGCCGCATCCACGAAGGACTGGCGATAGCCATTATCCCGTCGGGCGGATGGGGCGAAGGCTGGATTACGCTCGATCCCGCCGGAGGCTTGATCGAGCCGCACGACGAGCAGGTGATGACGGTCTCCCTGGACGCCGGTCTCATGCAGGAGGGCGACTACGCCGCCGAACTGCACATCCTGTCTAACGACCTGGAGAACAGTGATTTCGTCGTGGACATCGCGGTGACCGTCGGCAACGTGCCGGATATCGCGGTTGCCCCCGAAAGTCTTGATTTCGGCGAGGTCGAGGTCGACAGAAACGCCCGTCGGAATTTCACCATCAGCAACGTCGGCGACGAAGACCTGACCGTCTCGAATATCCATGTCGAAGGCGATGATTTCAGCGTCGAGTTCGACGGCGAATTTATCGTCAGACCCGATGAAGAGAGGGATGTATCGGTTGTCTTCTCGCCGGAGAGCATCGGCGAGATCGAAGCTTTCGCGGTTATCCTTTCGGACGACCCGAACGAGGAGGAAAGCTACGTCGCACTGTCGGGCATCGGTCTCGGCGAGGGTTGGTTCCGCTACGACGACGGGGAGCCCGAGGGCATCACATCTGACCTGCGCTATTATTATTCCCGCACGACCTTCACCTCGGCGGGGACGTTCGAACTGCGCTCGGTCCGCGTCATGCCGTTCAACGACGGACCGAACCCCAACGCGCCGTGTTATGTCTATGTTTTCACTGAAGACGAAGAGCACAACCTCGATGATGTGATATGGGGGACAAGGATTATTTCGCTTGATCCCTGGGATGAACGGGACTTTGAAGCCAACTGGATCGAACTGCGGCTTCCAGAGGAGCGGTGGAGCAGATTCGGCCCGGGAGAGCATTTCAGCATCATATACGGACCGGCTCCGGGAGGTCCCTACCGCCAGGAGGAGGGCGCCGGCTGGTGGAACCTGTTCGATGTCGAATCGCAGAGCGGTCGCAGTTTCGTGTCCACGGCGCTGACGAGCGACCATCGCCGCTGGGATGACGGCGGGCTGGAGGGCGATCTCTTCATCCGCGCCGGCGGTGAGTATATCTATACCGAGCCGAACCAGCCGCCTGAATGGACCGACACTCCAGAACCGGTCATCGCCGAGGACGGAGACCTGATCGAGTTCACCGTCGCCGGCAGTGACCCCGACGAGGATGATGAACTCGAGATCCGGTACTATTCCTTAAACCTGCCCAACGCGGTTGAGTTCACCGACAACGGCGACGGCAGCGGAACCTTCAGCTGGCCGATCGCCTACAATACGTCGGGCAGTTACACGGCGCGTTTCACGCTGACCGACGGCGACCTCGAAGATGTCGCCTACGTCCTCATCCGGGTGAACGACGTCAACCATCCGCCGGTATGGGTTGATGCGCCCGACACGGTGGAGGTCGACGAGGGCGGTGAACTCGAGTTGATGGTCGCCGCCACCGATCCCGACCGTGATCGGATCCGGATTCGATTCAGTTCGGACGACCTGCCCGAGGATGTTGATTTCACCGATTTCGGCTGGGGCAGAGCCGGCCTGACCTGGGAGACGGATTTCGAAGATGCGGGGGAGTATTCCGCAACATTCGCCGTCTCCGACGGGGAGAGCGAAACAGACACCTCGTTGACGATCATCGTCAACGAGGTCAACCGCGCACCGGTGTGGACGGATTATCCGGCTCACCGTCTGGTCGTCGGTTACATTGACCAGGAGGTCGCCTTCGACGTGGCGGCGGTGGACCCGGAGGACGGGGAGGTCGAGCTCAGTTGGGAATACGGCGGAGAACCTCCTCACGAGCCCGAGGTTGAAGTGACGATCGACGGGGGAAGGGCACACTTCGCCATGAGCCCGGACAGGTTCGAACACGGCGACTACCTCGTGAGGTTCAACGCCTCGGACGGCGAAGCTGAATCCGACCTCGAAATCACGGTTCGGGTCTATCCCTATCATTACCTCTCCATGAACACCGGCAACGCACACATAATTCGTCTCGACCGCGTAATGCTCTTCGGCTACGACCTGATGGATGAGGGGGACGGAGACGACGGCGGCGGCCAGCTGGAAGCCGAGCCCAGCTATGACGAGATCGGCGTGTTGACTCCGGACGGAATCGTGGCGGGGCAATATCGTTTCAACGACCCCGACCAGCATGGGACAATGATCGCCTGGGGCGACATACGTTATACCGGGGAGATCGAGGGCTTCAGGTACCGGGAGGATTTCAGGTTCGTATACTGGGATCATGACGAGGGCGTCGAGTACCCGGTGCGGTGCGAGATCCGCGCCGGCGCGACCAGATGGCGCTGGAACGGTTTCACGATTGTGCGCCTGTTCATCGGACCTGACCTGGACGCCGATGCCTATCAACACGACTTCGGTGAGGCGTTCGTCGATCAGCAGGTCGCCTGGGACGTTACCTTCACATCCACCGGTTCAGAAGCGGCTGAAGGCGTTGAACTTGAAATCGAGGGCGAAGGGTTCAGCGTTGATGACAGCGGCCCGGTCGACTTGGACATCGACGAGGAATGGACGGTCACGGTAACGTTTGCACCCTGGAGCGTCGAGGATTATGCCGGACGCCTCACCGCGCACAGCGACGAACTGGAGTTCCTCGCCGTCGATCTGACCGGTACCGGCATACACGTCGATCATTTCGAATTCGACATCACCGGCAGGCGTCACCTGATCGAGGTGCTGCAAGCCGCGCTCGACGGAGAACCGCTCGCCGACGACGACGAGATAGGCGTCTTCACGCCGGACGGACTCTGCGCCGGCGCGGCGGTCGTCAGCGGCGAAGGCCCCTATATGCTCTCCGCCTGGGGCGATGACCCGGACACCGAACCTATGGACGGTTTCCGCGAGGATGAGGGATTTTTCTTCAGATTCTGGGACGCGGACGCCGAACGTGAATATACGGCCTCGGCGGTGTTCTTCGGCGGACTGTATTCCTGGCGGGAGAACGCATATTCACAGGTGATCCTCCAGGCCGGTGACAGGCATTTTGACTGGATCGAGACCGAATATGCCCACCACCTGCAGGTGGACGGCGTTGATCTTGGCGAGATCGGTGAGCGCGAAGCCGAATGGCTGGAAGCCGGCGACGAGATCGCCGTGGTCACCAGGCGCGGACTGGTCGCCGGAGGCTATAGCGTCACCGGAGACGAGGGACCGTACGAGTTCGACGCTTTCGGAGACGATCCGCAGACCGGGAATACCATTGAGGGTTTCCTTGAAGGGGAACCGATATATTTCCGGATCTGGAGAGGCGCCGACGAGAGAGAATACCTGGCTCGAGCCGAATGGGACGACGGGAATGTCACCTGGACACCAGGCGGCCGAGACAGGTTGAGGCTGCGTGTGGCGGGGGACAACCGCACACCTCTCTGGAGACCGGTCGGACGGATGACCGGCCGGGAGAACGACGAGCTCTCCTTCACTGTTGTGGCGATCGATCCCAACGAAGACCCGGTAAGCCTCAAGCTTGACCAGACCGATCTTCCGCCGGGCATCAGCTTCACCGAAACCGGCGACGGCGAGGGTCTTTTCACATGGACGCCCGGTTACGATGAGGCGGGACGGTACAGCGCTCGATTTGACGCGTATGACGGCTGGGGGTTTTCCGGTATCGAAGTGTGGATATTCATCCGGAACGTCAACCGTCCGCCGACCCTGGCGGATATCGGCGACATTGAAATCATGGAAGGTGAACGGTTCGCGCTGATACTGGAATTGGCCCGGGAGGAACCGGACGGCGACCGGGTGGCGTTCTCCGCTGAAGATCTGCCCTACGGCGCTTCGCTTGAGGACAACCTGTTCCACTGGACGCCGAACTTCGACCAGGCGGGCGATTACGATGTGACCTTCCGCGTCACCGACTTCGGACAGCCGCCGCTCTCCGACGAGGAAACCGTCACCATCACAGTATATAATTCAAACCATCCGCCGTACTGGCGTGCGGTTCCGCCGATCACCGCACGCGAGGGAATGCGCGTGCAGTTCCCGCTACATGCCTATGACCGGGATGAATTGGGCGGGAGAGGTGAGGGAGACCTGGAGCTCACCTCCGGCGACCTGCCGGAAGGCGCCGGGTTCAGAGACCTCGGAGACGGCTCCGGGGCGTTCCTCTGGCAGACCGACCGCCGCTCCGCCGGCGAGTATCATCCGTACTTCGTTGCCTTCGACGGCGAACTGCGGGATACGCTGGTGGTGGACATCACAATCAGAAACGCCAACCGGCCGCCAAGACTGGAGCACGTTGAGGACCAGACGGTTATGGTCGGCGATACGCTTGACTTGCCGATCCACGCCACCGACAGCGATCCGGGTGACCAGGAGGATCTCGAGCTTGCCGCGGGCAACCTGCCGGAAGGCGCCGAGTTTGAGGATCTTGGTGAGGGCGAAGGCAGGCTGCACTGGATACCGTCGTTTGACGAACGGGGCGTTTATCCGGACGTGATCTTTACCGCCACCGATCCGCTTGGCGCCAGCGACCGCGAAACGGTTGTGCTGACGGCGCGCGTGATCGACGGCGATCCCCCGCAGTTCACCGATGTATATCCGGACGTTGACGACACCGTCCGATCGAACCTTCCCTGCATCCACGCTAATATAGTCGATGAACTGAGCGAAGTCGTCGCTGTCCGGTTCTCATTCGACAACACTGATTATGATGATTTTGAATATGACCGTGAGAGTGGTGAATTCGAGTGGTGGCTGGATGAACATGTATCGCAGGGCGAACATCACTTCATGATTCGCGCCGTTGACACATACCGCAACACCACTGTTTACACCGTCCGGTATATCGTCGACAGCAACGCGGGCGTCATCGAGATCGATGATCTCCCGGCATACACGAGGCATTCACTGATCTATATCGGCGGATCGTGCGAACCGCTGCTGTACGTCCAGTTGTGGCGGGATGATGAAATGCTGCAGCAGGGTCGAGCCAATCCCGCCGGCAGATTCCTGTTCCGCGACATCGAGCTGAATATAACGAATACATTCACGGTGACCGGTTATGATCTAATGAACAACGCCGCCACGCCGGACTGGGCTAATGTAATGCTTGATGTTTTTCCGCCGGAAGTTCAGATGGTCTCACCGCTCGAGTACAGTTCGTCGAATACCCCTGAGATCATCGTCCATGTTGAGGATTACGGCGTGGGCATCAACATCGAAGGGGGAGGTTTCGAGCGACAGGGGATTGTTCTGTTCCTGGACAACGAGCGGATCTTCGACTGGGATTACGAAGACGGCCTGCTTCATTACCAGGTGGAGGAAGCGCTTGACGAGGGTGAGCATCTCGTCACTGTGGTCGCCGTCGACCGACTGGGGAACATGCGGGACGACCCCTTCTGGCATATCTTCCTGGTTGACAGCGAGCCGCCTTCGGCCGAGCACCTGTTCTTCGGGGAGCATGTATATGCCATCGGCAACCGCAGGCCTCCGATCACCATCCCCGTCTTCGACCCGCTTCCCTCCAGCGGCATCGAATCCGATTCCATCCGGTTGATACTGGATGATGAGGAGCTCGACTTCACCTGGCACGAGGTGGACAAGGCGGTAACCTATGAGTTCCCTGAGGATGATACGCTTGATCTCGGTGAACACGACCTCTACTTCACGGTCTGGGATCAAGCCGGCAACAGCTTCGAAGCTTCGGGGCAGTTCATTGTCGAGGACGTGGAGGACGGCGATCCGCCCTTCTTTGACAACTTCTTCCCGCCGCCGTTCGGCGTAGCCGGCTGGGGCGGGGACGAAGGCGGTGATGCGGTCATGCATCGCGCCGATATCACCGGCGACACGGTCTCCTTCGTCATCGGCGACATCGATGCCGGCGTGGACTGGGAATCAGTCCGCATGCAGATCATCGCCCTCAACGATCCTGATGATCCCGATGATAACGACACGACGGAGATATTCTGGGATGACATGGTCGCCCGCGTACCACCCGGGCGGATGATGGCGCCTATGCCGCACCGGCAGCCGGGCGTTGAGCTGGCGCCCGAGGAGATGCCGGGGCTCGAGGAGGGGATAAACCAGGTGAACGTATTCGGCGCCGACGACGACGGCAACGACGGCGAAGACGGATGGGAGTTCTTCTACGACGTCCACAACCCCGATCCGCCCGAGCTCGACGCACCTGAATCGGCGTACGTGAGCGAGACCGAAGTAACAGTCGCCGGAACCACGGGCAGCGACGATCCGGAATACGAGGAGGGATACGAAAACAATCCGACCCTGAGAATATACGTCAACGGTGAAATGGTCGTTGAAGCCGACGTGGGCTACGATTCCGAATTCAGCGTCGAGGAAGTTCCGCTCGCCGAAGGTGAAAACGTCATCGAGGCGACGATCGTCGACGGCGCCGACAACGAGTCCGATCTCAGCAACCAGATTGAGCTGTTCGTAGATGTAACCGACCCCGAGATCGACGGCTTTGAGGCGACCGGCGGACCTCACCTGGCGACCGGGACCCCTGAATTCACCGCCGCGCTGATCGATGTTGACAGCGGGATCGATGCCGACAATATCAGTCTGACAATAGGTGAGCTCGCGGTGCCGGCGGAGTATAACGAGGAGGAAGAGCTGATGACCGCCCAGGTGAGCGGGGATGACGCGCTGGAGAGCGGGGATTACACCGCGCGTCTCGTCGTCCTTGACCTGGCGGGCAATTCGGACACGTCATATTACGAGTTCGACGTGGACCTGAGTGCCGTCGCCCCCCCCGAAATACTGACCTTCAATTACTATACGAGCATCAGCCGCATAAACCTGAGCGGTGAGGGCCAGGTCGGCACCGATATAGTAGTATTCCTGAACGACGAGGAGATCAGCAGGTTCAGCCTCGCCGATTCGGCACGGTTCGTGTTCGAATACACGGCTCAGGGTTTGCCGGATACTTCTTTTGTTGACCTGACGGCTGTCAATCCCGCTGGAACCGAGAGCGAGCATACCGAGGCGGAGACGCTGGTCGTCGACAATGATCCGCCCACATACGCGGGCAGTGATCCTGGTGACGGTGTCATTGTCGATCTTGAAGACCTGGAGCAGGTTCGCGTGTTCGTCTCCGACCCGATTTCCGGAGTTGAACCCGACAGCCTGACGTTGCGGTTGCGGGGTGAACCGTTCGAGTTCGAACTCACTGAAACCGACAGCGGTTACTGGCTAACGGTCGATGTCAGCGAGGAGGAATTTGATGAGGATGAAGCAGTCGAGGTAATGGTCGGGAGTTATGACCGGTCTCTGCCGCCAAACGAGGGAGAAACCGTATGGGAGTTCGTCACCTCCAGGAGTCACCCGCCGGTGGTGGATCTGCCCGACACCAGCTTCAACGAGGACGAACAACTGACACTCGATCTCAGCGGCTTCATAACCGATGACGACAACTCCTTTGATGAACTGGACTTATCCGAAGAGCTCCTCCAGGGTGGGGACAACGCCGAACTTCAGTACGACGCGGAGGAAGGCTTCCTGCACCTGACTGCGGACGAGAACTGGTTCGGTGACCTGCAGCTTGCCGTGGAAGCTGTCGATCCGGATGATCAGTCCGACGCGGACACCGCCATGGTCGATGTGCTGGCGGTGAACGATCCGCCTGTAATCGGACGCATACCCGATGATACGACCGCTTATGTCGACAGGGAGTTCACCATGGAAGTTACCGCCGAGGACATCGATCCCGACGACGAACTGACCTTCAGCGACAACAGCGATCTGTTCGAGATCAGCCAAGACGGTGAAATCTCCTGGACGCCGACCGAGGAGGAGCTCGGCCAGCACGTAATCGAAATTTACGTAACCGACAGCGGAGACGCCGGCGATACGGCAATGTTCCGCCTGTTCGTCGCCGCCGAGAACGAGCCGATCGAACTGGTCGATCCGATCGACGACGTGACGCTGAACGAAGATCACGAACCGGTTGTAATCACCGACCTGGACGATGTCTTCAATGATCCCGAAGGCGCCGAAATCAACTACAGCATGGAATACGGGGAAGGGATCACGATCGAAATCGACCAGGAGACGAATGAGGCCGAGCTCCGGCTCGACAACGACTTCTTCGGTGAGGTCGAGGTGATCGTAACCGCCGACGATCTGGCTGGGTCGCAGCTCGCCGACACCTTTATGGTCGATGTTTCACCGGTGAACGATCCGCCCCGCCAGGTCGGACTGCTGCCCTATGAAGTCATGACGCGGGAGAACCTGGGCAGGTTGGAGATCGCCGGTCTGGACACGGTGTTCATCGACGTCGATGAGGGTGAGATCGAGTACGACTGGGAGGGCGGTGAACACCTGGGCGTGGACATCGACGAAGAGCTGGTGTTGAGCATAACCCCCGATGAAGGATTCCAGGGCGAGGAGACGTTCACGCTGATCGTGGAGGATGGGATAGAAGACGAAGGGCGCACCCCGCGCAGGTTCGCCTTCGAGGGCTGGCGGTTCGATCCGGGGCATAATCGCAACGGGCTCGATCCGCGCCGGGATGAAGCCACCCGGATCGAAATCACCGTCGAAGTCAGGCGAATAAACCACCCGCCCGTCGCCGCGGTCGATGATCCTTATGTAATTGATATGGAAGAGGATCAGGATCCGCTGGTCATCGATCCTCCGATTGACGAGATGTTCACTGATCCCGACCCTGATGAGATACTCGAAGTCACCTGGGAGGAGATCGAGGGGCCGATCGAGCTGTCGCTCGACGAGGCGGAGGAGCAGATCATCGCCACCATCGTCGAGGAGAACTGGAACGGTGAATTCGACTACCCGATCGTCTGCCGGGATTACGAGGGCGAGGAGGCTGAACTGACGCTTGCCTTCCACGTCGCATCGGTCAATGATCCTCCGGAGGTCGTCGGTCAGATCGGCGACGTTGAAGTTGACGAGGACGCCGATCCGCGCCGCGCGGACATCGTCGATCTCGATGACGTATTCTCCGACATCGATGACGATGATCTCACGTACGGCGTCGCGGACGCGCCGGAGATGCTGAACATCGCGGTCGACGAACAGGATAACATGTTGTACATCGACCCCGAGGACAACTACAACATCCCCGACGGCGTTGAGATCACGGTCTTCGCCGATGACGGTCACGATGGTCGGGTAATGGTCGGATTCCGCACCGCGCGGAACACACCGGCCGAAGCGGTCTCGCATGATGCCGGTCCCGTACGCCGGTTGAGATCCATAAGTCAACCGGGGACAGTCGGTCGGTCATCACGGTCGGCAAGGCGGTTGCGCACCACTTCAGACGCCTGGCGGCTGCCTGAAACCAACGATCGACCTTCAATCAACGCATCCGGCGCGCCGCGCCGTGACGATGCGGCGGAAGCCTCGTTCACGCTGACGATAGCTGCCGTAAATGATCCGCCCTACTGGCTCGAATGGGAGGATCCGATGGTGGATGAAGGGCAACTCTGCGAGCTGATCTTAACCGCCGACGATATTGACCTTCACTTCGAGGGTGACGAGTTGACCGCGACTGTGTTCGATGACGACGGGCTCTTCGACCGCGGCGCTGAATTCACGGCTAACGGCGACAATACATTTACGTTCAGCTGGGAGACCGGTTACGAGGACGCGGGGACCTATCATCCGGTGTTCGATGTGGAGGATCAGCAGGGGGCTGCCGACCGGTTGACGGCTGAAATCGCGGTCGACAACGTCAACCGCGCACCCGTCTGGGACGACATTCCCGATACGGTTGAGGTCGACGAAGCCGCGGAACTGGTGTTCACCGTTACGGGCTCCGATCCCGACGGGGACGAGGTGACCGTTGAGGCCGCGTCCGATGATCTTCCCGAAGGCTGGGAGTTCGCCGACAACGGAGACGGTACGGGCGAATTCAGCTGGACTCCCACCTATTTCGATTCGGGTGAATACTCGATTCAATTCACCATCAGCGACCATGAATACGACGTTGATGAGGATGTGGTAGTCGTCGTAAATCAGGTCAATGCCCCGCCATACTGGGTTGACATCCCGGACGAGGTTACGGCCGCCGAAGGCGAAGAGATCGAGTTTACGGTCAGCGGCGAGGACATCGACGAGGTTGGAGACCTTGAAATCTTCACCGGCGATTTGGGTGGAATATTCAATGATGACAACCTGCCTGAGTTTGAAGATCATGGCGACGGTTCAGGCGCTTTCCGCTGGGATCCCGATTACGACGCCGCCGGAGAATATACGGTTACGTTCTATCTCTCCGACGGCGAGTACGAGGTCGATCACGACGTCGTAATCACGGTCACCGATGTCAACCGTCCGCCTGTCTGGGATGACATTCCCGATACGGTGGAGGTCGACGAAGCCGCGGAACTGGTGTTCACCGTTACGGGCTCCGATCCCGACGGGGACGACGTGACCATTGGAGCCGCGTCCGGCGATCTTCCCGAAGGCTGGGAGTTCACCGACAACGGAGACGGTACGGGCGAATTCAACTGGACGCCCGGGTACGAGGATTCAGGAAGTTACACCGCCACCTTCACGATCGGCGATGACGAGTTCGAGGTCTCTGAGGATGTCCGGATCGACGTCAGCAACGTGAATCGTCCGCCGGTTGTCGCCCGGCCGATCGACGACGTTGAAATCGACGAGGATTCGGGATCACTTGAGGTCGCCGACCTGGACAGCGTGTTCGAGGATCCGGACGGCGACGAGCTGAGCTATGAGATCGCATCGGGCATCGAGGAGTTAAACCTGAACATCGACGGGGAAACCCACATCCTGACGCTCGAACCGGCGTTAAACTACTGCGGCGAGTCCGAGGTCCTGATCACAGCCGATGACGGTCAGGACGACGGGGACGGCAGATTTATGTCGCCGATGACCGATCGCTTCAGGGAAGTGAGCGGGAGCCCGACCGATGAGCGTCCGGCTTACCGCTTCCTGAGATCAATGAGGGATGCGCTGTCTCGACCGCTGCCGCAGCGCGATCTTAGCGCGGAACTGAGGTTCACGGTGACCGTTCTTGCCGTCAACGACGAACCGGTCTGGGAGGAAACCCCCGAAGACAGCCTGACCTATGCGGTTTACGACGATGTAACCTTTGAACTGACAGCTTCCGACGTCGACGAAGCTGACGAGTTGACGATCGAGTTCGTTGATCGGGGCGGTCTGCCGGAAGCCGCCGGGCTTGAGGATCGCGGCGACGGCGTCGCACTGTTCGACTGGATGCCGACCATCGATGACATGGGTGAATATAATCCGGTCTTCTCGGTTTCGGACGGTGAAGCGGTCGTAGAGCTCGAACTGACATTCTTCATCGGCAACGAGAGGGAGCAGGTTGTCTTTCTGCATGAAGGCTGGAGCCTTATGTCGATCAACGTCTCGCCCGGAGAGGAATACTATATTGAGGGCGAGGATCGCGGCCCGGACTGCAGACTGATGCTTGAAGCGCTGCGAAACGATGAAGGAGAACAGCTCTTCCTCATCCTGAAGGACAACCGGGGCGATTTCTGCTCGGTTCGCTGGGGATATTACGGCATCCGGTACTGGAATCTGCAGGAGGGTTACTGGATCAAGACAGCCGCCGACTGGGATGCCCACTGGTCCGGCGAGCCTATCGCGCCCGACGAACCGATCGATATCGCTGAGGGCTGGAGCGTCATCCCGTACTACCCGGCATACGAGTTGCCGGCGGATTGCGAGAGCGATTTTTACGCCTTCTCACCGATCATCGACAACGTGATCCGGATCAAGAACGGATACGGTGAATTCCTGGCGCCGGAGTTCGGCTTCTCGAACATGCGTCCCTGCGCGCCGGGAATGGGCTTCCAGATCAGCCTCGACGAGGACGTCACCTTCGAATACCCCGAGCCGTTGAATCAGGACGCGGTCGCCGCGACGGTTATTCCCCGTGCGGATCACTGGTCGGCGCCGGTTTCAACCGGTGAGAACATGAGCGTTCTGATCACAGCGTTCCGCGGCATCGAAGCTGTCGACGGCGACCAGGTTGCGGCATTCAGTGAAGGCTCAGGTGATCTGGTCGGTGTCGGCACGGTCGTCAACTCCGTCTGCGGTCTGGCGGTCTGGGGTGATGACCCGTACACTGAAACCATGGACGGACTGGTTGAAGGCGATGGTTTCCGCCTCAGGTGGTGGGATCAAGAGATGAATACCGAACTGAATCTCGTTCCGGGCGTGTACGTGCAGGGTGTGGATCTCGTTTACGTCCAGAATGGTTTCGTGGCGCTGACCGTAACGGCTGAAGCGATGATTCCCGAAAAATATTTCCTGTCTCAGAATTACCCCAACCCGTTCAACGCGGTGACCAGTATCGAGTACGCCCTTCCGGTGGCGTCGCATGTGAAGCTGGCGGTTTACAACATCTCCGGGCGAATCGTGGGAACATTGGTTGATGACGATCTGTCGGCGGGACGCTATTCCTGTAGGTTCGACGGGAGTGAGTTGGCGGCGGGGCTTTACTTCATCAGGCTGGAAGCGGGAAGTAACGTGTTGACAAGAAAGGTTGTTGTTGTCAAGTGAGCGAGGGAGCGAGGAAGCGAGGAAGCGAGTGGTGTAGCCCGTACGTTTCTTCCCCCCCTGCGCCAGCAAGAGGGAACGCCCAACTCCCCCCCCTGCGAAGTAGGGGGAACTGCCTCCCTTCCCCCCCTGCGAAGTAGGGGGGGACAAAGGGGGGGTCGCAGGTCATTGACACGGAAGGCGGTGGTGGTGAAGTGAGCGAGGAAGCGAGGGAGCGAGTGAGCGAGTGACGTAGCCCGGACGTTTCTTCCCCCCCTGCGCCAGTAGGGAGACTGCCTCCCATCCCCCCCCTGCGAAGTAGGGGGAACTGCCTGCCTTCCCCCCCTGCGAAGTAGGGGGGGACAAAGGGGGGGTCGCCAAACCATATGATAAACCCGCCCAGCAATCCCCGCATTCGCGAGGACAAGGCTGTCCGGGCCACACATTCAGGGCGGGCAAGGAGTAACGCAAGCCCGGTCGTCAGCGGATAAGCGTCACCGGCACCGTCAAACCCCGGTCATTGTACTGGAAACGCACCATGTACCGCCCCGACGGCAACCCTAAAGCGTTGATCGGCAGAGTAAACCGACCCGCTCCGGCATCAAAACCACCACCCGGCAAGACAAGCCGTCCGGCGGGATCGTACAGCGACCAGTGCACGGATCCTTGAACATCGACGCGGCAAAGGATGTTAACACTGCTGTTGAACGGATTGGGATACGCCGCAATGAGCCGGAATCCCGACGGCACAGGATCAAACCGGACCTGATCCTCAAACGCTCTCCACCTGTCCCGGGCGGCGGCGATATTGGCGAACAGGTCGTCCGTGTCGTCGCCCGCCAGAACGGCGAAGGTGACCGTGATCGATTCCTGAGAACCGAGGCTGAGAGGCCCGGAACCGACAAGATGCGCCCAGTCGGCGGTCTCCCCGCCGTTCGCCTCGGCAAACCCGCCCAATATCTTGTTCATCTTGGTCAGGTCACTCCAGCCTCGACTGCCGCGTGCGGTCAGGTGACTCTCGACCGCCACATGGAAATCGGTGGGCATGTCCAGCACTCCCGCACCGAAAACGGGCCAACCCGGTTGAAGATATTCGACCCAGCCGACCCGATTGGTTTCATCCCACCGGCAGCGGTTGGCGTCGGACTGAACGATGTCCCAATCGAGAAACAGACCGACGTAAAGGCTGTCAATCCGTGCACCGCGGTTGGCGATCGCATAGCTCAGTATCACGTAGTCATCGTCCGGCGCGTCGGCAAAGCTGTAGCTGTTTTGCGTGATCGAGACATCCAGCGGCTGCTCGGCGCGGTCGTCGGTGAAGTCCACATGCCCCTCCACGCCGCCCGACAGCCCCTCTCCCAGGAGAATGCCCGATCCCGTGGTAATGAAGTCGAAGCGCGAACGCATGGAGTCACCGTATGCACAATCTGAAACGCGATCGGGTGGCGCGGCGACCATCAACGAACCGTGATACAGAGCCGGGAAGCTGCGCGGGGAATAGCGGAAACTGCTGCCGACGTCATATCCGTGACGATAGTCCCAATACCCCAGCGCGCCGAAGTTGGTCACCGTCAGTGTGACCGAGCCGTTGTTATGATCGGCGTAGGGCGCCCTGGCTGTCATCCTGAACGGAATCGACTGACCAGCCATGTTCGAGCCGGACAACTCAAGCTCGCATTTGAATATGTGCCCCGCCGGAACAGACCTGCCGATGTAAACCCGGAAAGGATCATCAACGTTGCCGGCGGTTTCGCCGGGACCGATCTCACCAAAATCGAACGGACCGGATTCGATCGTAATATGGTTGTCATCGCAGACAATAGCATATTGGTTATGGAAAGCTTGATGAGAATGTCTTCAGCGGGATCGATGACGCCGTTGGCGTTTCCTTCAGTAGAGTCATCAAGCACCAGCGTTGTCAATCCAAAACCGGATCTGTCTTCATAAAGAGCCCTGAATACGTTCAACCTGCCTGAGCCCAACATCCCCGCGTGTTCCGGGTTGTGATTGTCAACGGGGTCCGCCGAATTCATGAGCTGCAGCGTGAGCTGCGCCGGCGACCAGTCGGGATGAACGGCCTTCAGCAATCCAGCGGCACCGGCAACGAGAGGGGTTGCCATGGAAGTCCCGCTCAGCAAGCCGAAATTGCCGGATCCCCCGGGCGTCGTTGAAAGAATAGTATCGCCGGGCGCGCAGATGTCGACGAACTCCCCGTAATTGCTGAAATGCGCGAGCCGGTCGCCTTCGGTAACGGCCGCCACCCCCATAACCTTTGGATACGCGCTGGGATAATGCACGAAACTGTGGTTTGTGATGTTCCCCGCGGCGCCGACCACCAGTGCGCCCTGTTCGACGGCGTAATCCACCGTCAACCGTTCGACGTTCGACGCATCATCGCTACCCCAGGAGAGATTAATGATGTCTGCGCCAGACGCGGCGGCGTAAACCACACCCTCGTAGCCATGGGTTATGATGGTGCCGAAACCGGATCGCACCGCCATGAAACGGCAGTCCCATCCCATTCCGGCTATTCCGTACCCATTGTCGGTGGCGGCGGCGGCAATGCCCGCGACATGGGTGCCGTGCGGATCTGATTCACTTCCGGGACGGGGATCCGCGTCGTTGTCGACGAAATCCCAGCCGTACACGTCATCGATGAACCCGTTGCCGTCGTCGTCCACTCCCGGTTCGCCGTCCGCTTCAGCACGATTCACCCAGCTCTTCCCGCGGAGATCGCCGTGGTCAATATCCACCCCGACATCGACGATTGCGATGACAACAGCGCCGTCACCGTGCGTTATGTCCCACGCCGCCGGCGCGCCGACCTTGTTCAGCGCCCATTGCAGCGAATAGTAGGGGTCGTTGGGGGGAGCGTCCGGGCTGTCGCGCCCGCCGACACCAACGGCGCACGTATACCTGACCGGCGCCGGCTCAGCCCAGGCGACGCCGGCGGTCGCCTCCAGCCGCCTCAACCACTCATCCACCGACTCCTCATCCG
>JALGVR010000124.1 GCA_025774605.1 bacterium
TAACCCGGGGAAAACGCCTTATGTTGTCATTCCTGGTATCGCATTATCATTCATGCGCAGCAGTGTGTCCGAGAATGAGAAAAACGCACCAAACCTCATCATTCCATCGAAAGAACGCACCAAACCTCATCATTCCATCGAAAGATGGAATCCAGTAACACACGTAATATCAGCAACTTCTCTGGATACCTGCCTTCGCAGGTATGACTAGTACCTACTTGCATATATAACCGTTATTAAAAAAGTCACAATTTTGTCATTCCCGCGAAGACGGGAATCCAGATAAGCATTTGATATTACGTAAGTTGCCTGGATTCCCGCCTTCGCGGGAATGACAGCATCTTTCATACGCTTTTTTACTCAAGTAGGTACTAGCTGGATACCCGCCTGCGCAGATATGACAAGCCGGATACCCGCCTGCGCAACTTAATGGACTTTTTCAACGGGCATTAAGTAATCAATCACCAACTGTATGCGTTTACACAGTCGTCATCAGCCAGAATCATCGTCCTGGTTTTATCTTATCCTGGGTCGGAAAATACGTTTGATGGTCTTGCTCTTGTCGGGCTTCTCTCTCGCCATATACCGGTCATAAACGTCGGGATTCCATATTTCAAATCGATCTATATGTCCAACTATTTTCACTTCCCTGTCGATGCCGGCGTATTCGACCAGTTCCTGCGGCAACTTGACGCGCCACTGACTGTCGACGTTGCAGTTGGTCGCCGGCGCAAGCACCTCGCGGATCATGTCGGTGTGGTCTTCGTCACTCACGTCCTCAAGGGTCAACATCTGTTTCATATAATACTGCCACTCCTGCGGTGGAAAGGCGTTTATACAGTTGTCAGGGCCCTCGGTCAACACCAGCATCTTCGGCTCTTCAGCCGGCATCAAACGCCGGAAGGACGCGGGAATCTGGATGCGACCCTTGTCATCGCGGTTGAACTTGAATTTGCCGTAGAAACCTGTCAGGGAAAATCCTCCATTTCATTGGATTTCGCCACATTCCGTTGCCGTCATTATAAACAATGAAATTACACCTGTCAAGTGTTTGTTTGAAATTTCTTAGATTTTTTCATTAATTCTGCTAAAATCAGGCTCGAATCAACGATCCGACTTAGCGATTATGGAGTAAGACCGGTGGGTTCAACTGAGGATATTTATCAGACTGGCACAGCGGTTCAACCTCTTGAACAGTATGTCAACCAGCTTGTTGGTGGGAAAACCGGCGGCGCCCTTCCATCTGTTCCAATCGGGATCATTCGTCAGCAGCGATGTGACCTCGTTCGGATTTCGTCCCTCCGTCAGGTAAAAAAGACGGTCAGCCCAGTCCACGATTGCCGACAGGTCAAATCTCGGGGTGTCGGCGGGGCGAACGTGATGTCTGGCGATCGCATCACTGATTTCGTCGGGGATATTCCAGCGTTTTGTCAGCCAGCTGCCGATATGTCCATGATCGACACCCAGGATTTTAATCTCACTGTCAGCCAGGCTGATCGCTTCTTCGGCGGCCGTCTTTAAACTGGTTGTGTAATAATCGAAGAAGTACTGCGCAAGGATGAGCTTACCCACATCGTGGAGCAGTCCGGTGATATAGGCGCTGCTGGGCGGATGCATCCGCAGTCCTTCGTACAGTCCGACCGTAAGCTCGGCGCAGATTGCGCTGTGTTTCCAGAACCGCGGCATGTCAAAGATTGTGTGATCGGAATCGACCGGGAATAACCGCATAACGGTAATGGTCACGACCAGGTTGTTTACCTCTTGCATTCCCAGGATAACCAGCGCCATCTTCAGGTTGTCAACTTTGCGCGGGACGCCGTAGTAGGCGCTGTTGGCGATGCGCAATATCCTTGCCGTCAGAGCCATATCGCCTTCAATAACCCTGACCAGATCGGACATATTGGAGTTGGTGTCGGTTACTATGCAATGCACTTCATGCGCCACCGCCGGAAGAGTCGGCAGATCACGAATCTCATCCAGTTTATTCCGTATCCGGGTGATTATTTCAGTTTTATCCTGACTGATCATGCTTCCCACAGCTTTGAATCATTCTACGCGCACGAAATACATGCCCGCTAAAAGAAAGGCGAGCCGCACTGCTTAAAGCAACCGTAAACAGATAAAAAATACCTCATCCTACAAATTTACGTTTGCAACTGCTTCCGATTGAAACCGAAATGATTATATTGCATTCTTTGACTCTTCACCCTAATCATCCATTGACAAGAACTTGCGAGCAATGTTCTTTTAATGTCAGCAAAGGTCCAGAAAATCCATATCTCCATCGATCTCATCCGGGAAGCCGAAGATTGAACAACGTAAAAACCACCCGCACTGTTGATGAACATGTTCAGCATGTCAGGACGATCTTTGATGATATAACGCCCAGCTACGACCTGTTGAACAGAATAATGTCGGCGCGCCGGGACGTCCGATGGAGACGCAGACTGGCGGGGCGAATCGACAGCGATGCGGGAAGGATAATTGATATAGCCGCCGGAACCGGCGATCAGGCGATTGAAGTGCTCCGGCATGTCCCGCACGCCGGGCTCTTCTGTCTCGACTTTGTGCCCCGGATGCTTGATATTGCCCGGATGAAAGCGTTAAAATCTGGACTTGAGGACAGAATCGACTTCTGCATCGGCGATGCAACCGGAATTCCCTTTGCTGATAACAGCTTCGATGCCTCGGTCATCGCCTTCGGTTTGAGAAACATCCCCGATAAAGCCCGAGCGCTTAAAGAGATGATAAGGGTTGTAAAGCCCGGCGGCAAGGTTCTGTGCCTGGAAATGTCGTTCCCGGAAAACCTCGGCTTCAGAGGCTTCTTCAGTTGGTATCTTAACCGGATGATCCCGTTCATCGGCGGTTTGATATCGCGTAACCGCGCTGCCTATCGTTACCTTCCCAATTCCATTCAGGGGTTCCTACGTCCGGAGCAGATGACGGATCTCTTCAGGCAAGCCGGTTTGACCGAAGTGCGGAAGCTGCGGCTGACATCGGGCATCGCCCATATACACGAGGGAATTGTACGATGACAATAAATTTCGTTCATTGGCGGTGGAAGCATTCTTTGGAGTCTTTACGTTAACAGGAGTTTCTGTTGAAGAAGTAATCCATCTCCAAGATTTTCTCTCACACTGTCATTCCTGCGAAGCGGACTGTCTGAAAATTCCAAGTTGTCGCGGTATTCATCGTTCCAACGAAAGTTGAAATCCAGATAACTTACTGATAATCAGGGATATACTGGATACCCGCTTCCGCAGGTATGACACTGGACAGACTCTTTCAGCAGGCGCTGATTATTGAGAAGTGCATCCAATACTCGGCTTGCAACTTGGGCTGACAGGAATGTCCGCCCTCCAAGACCAGCAATGAGGTTTTCCTCTTTATATCGGGCGTCATAATATAATCAAGCGCTCCGGAGGTGAATATGCACGACATTTCTCATGAAACGTTCAGCTTCATGGCTGATCTGTGGGAAAACAACAACAAAGGCTGGTTCGACGAGAACCGGAAACGGTACGAACAGCATGTTCGATTACCATTGAAAAAAGCTGCTGAAGCCCTCGCCGAACCTGTCGCGGCGATAATCCCCGAGTTCGACGGCAAGGCGAAAATATCGCGCATCAACAACGACATCAGGTTTGCGCCGGACAAGCCTCCGTATAAGGAGCATATGTGGATATCATTCGGAGCGAGCGCCAGGAACAGCGCCGAACTGTTCTCCGCAGTCGGTCGCAACGGCTGGGCGACCGGATGCGGTATCGGAGCGTCGAGGCGCGAACCACTGGACGGCTGGCGAAGAAACCTGCTAACCTACCGGGATATCTGGCGTGAATATACGGGCGCACTCGGGCTTGGCGTGAAGGTACTTACGTATTTCGACAAACTCTATAAGAAACCACTGTTCCCGGAGATCCCGGAGGATCTTGAACAGCTTATCCAGGCGAAAGGGATCTGGATCATCGAAGCCCCGAAAACTTCATTTAATGACAACCCTGAACTGGATCTCTTCCGCAGCCTCTGCCGGATGCTTCCGGTGTATCTCTTCATGTCCTCATCGGTCGATCTGCTGCCCGGTCGACTGTCCGAGCTCGGCGACTCGATTGAGCCTCCTGATGACGAGACGAACCGGCTGTGGAAAACGCTCTCGTTCAACCGGCATCCATTGTAACAAGCGCGTTCATACAAACAAGAGGGTTCAACATGGCGATTAATCGCGAGAACTGGACTTCACGGACGAGTTTTATCATGGCGGCGGTGGGTTCCGCCATCGGATTGGGCAATGTCTGGCGTTTCCCATATATAGCTTACGAAAACGGCGGCGGCGCGTTTCTCATCCCCTACTTCTTCGCCCTGTTCACCTGCGGCTTCCCCCTGCTGATGGTTGAGTTCATGATGGGCAAGCGGGCACGGGGCGGCGCTCCGCAGGCGTTCCGGTCGATCCGTCCCTTCATGTCCTGGGCAGGCTGGCTCGCCTGCTTGTGTGCGTTCATCATCGTAACCTATTACTGCTCGATCATGGCCTGGTCCTGGGACTATATATGGTATTCGCTCAAACTCGCCTGGGGTGGTGATGCCGGCAACTTCTTCAAACATCATGTTCTGGACCTGACATCCGGTCCCGGCGTATTGGGCAAGATTCAAGAACCAATTCTAATCGGACTCATCCTGACCTGGATCGCGATTCTGGCAGTTCTCTGGAAGGGGATCGCATCGGTTGGCAAGGTCGTATTGATAACCGTTCCGCTGCCACTTATATGTTTGATTATACTGGCTATACGTGGGTTGACTCTGCCGGGCGCAATCGACGGCATCACATACTATCTGCAACCAGATTTCAGCAAACTCAGCAATCCGCGGGTCTGGCTGGCTGCATATGGTCAGATATTGTTCTCGCTCTCACTCGGTCAGGCTGTTCTGCTGGCTTACGCCAGTTATTTGCCCGGGGATGCGGATATCGCCAACAACGCCTTCCTGACCGGTTTCATCAACTGCGGCTTCAGCTTTTTCGCCGGTTTCGCGGTATTCTCAGCCCTCGGCTTCCTCGCTTACCAGATCGGCGTTCCGGTGCAGGATGTGGTCAAATCCGGTCCTGATCTGGCGTTTGTAACATACCCGACCATAATCTCACAACTGCCGTTCTGGGCGCCGTTCTTCGGTGTGGTGTTCTTCGTGATGCTGCTGACCCTGGGAATCGATTCCGCCTTCGCGCTGGTTGAAGGCTTCGCAACCCCGCTTAAGGATGCCACCGGTATCAGGCATACCAGGGTGGTCCTGTGGCTCTGCATTACGGGTCTTGCCATAGGAATTCTCTACACAACGCGCGGAGGATTTCACTGGCTGGATATTGTTGACAAGTACGTTTCCGACTTCGGTCTGGTGACCATCGCCCTTGCCGAATGCGTGGTGGTGGGCTGGTTCTTCGGCGCCAAGCGATTCCGCAAGGAGATCAACGATACTTCGGAGATCAGGATCGGCGTCTGGTGGGATATCTGCATCACGGTCATCACACCGCTGGTGTTGGGAGTCACCCTGATCCTGTCGCTCGTCATCGGCATCAGGCAACCCTACGGCGGCTATCCGCAATGGGCGAACTGGGTCGGCGGCTGGGGAATGATCATTCTCGCCATTCTAATATCAGTCTTTCTCGGAATGAAATTTAAGCGAAAGGAGACGGAATGATGCCCGTTTCTGCATGGATAATGTTGATTCTCGGCTGCGTCGTGCTCTATGGCGGATTTATCTGGAGTCTAAGGATTGCGCTGAGGAATCGAAAAGACAGGTGACTTCTTGCCGCGAAGGCACAAAGACACGAAAAACCAAAATCTCCGCGTCTTAGTGGAATAACAGAATCATTTCAACTCATATCCGGCAAGCACGGATTGAGGCTAAACCAGCACCTTGTTCTTGCCCGCTTCTTTAGCCTTATTCAACTTCAATTTCGCGTGCTCAATGAACTCTTCCATCGTGATCGCGTTCTCAGCACTGACAGCGGAAACGCCTATGCTGACGGTCAGTTTGAGCGGTGTGGTCTGACCGGAAAAGGAGTACTGTTCGCAGTTGAAGCGAAACCGTTCAGCTACTTCAACTGCACCATCAGCATCGGTGTTGGGCATTATAACAACCATTTCATCATGGGCAAAACGACAGGGGATGTCAACATTATTTCGAACGTTGTTGCGGAAAATCCCCGCCAACTCCTGCAACACAATGTCCCCCTGAAGATGACCATAAACATCGTTAATCACTTTAAAATCATCGATGTCGGCAATAAATATAGCCAGGTTGCCCCCGTATCGGTTGATGCGAGCCATCTCTTCCCTCAACTTGGCGTCAAACTGGCGCCGTACATAAAGTCCGGTAAGATCGTCATACATGGACAGTTGGAAGAAGCGCGTATGTTCAAGGGACATCGAAATCAAGGTCGTCAGGATTACCAGTGACTGCATTTCCAGTTCCTGAAGCGGTTCACCCGAATTGCGATCAAGAACGATGAGACCGATGGCGTTGTTTTCCGAACCGATCAGGGGGATACCGAACCGCTCATCGCCCCGGTCGGTTGTAAAAAACAGTGGATTCTTGTTTTGGATGATCGTCTCCAGTACGGTTCCGTCGAGGGGGATCACCTCGTCCGGTTTGCTCACCTTCCCGTCCTTCAGTAATCCGAGCAGTTTGGCTGAATTATCCCCCGCTTCCAGCGAGATAAACTCCACCCGATTACTCCGCCCGAAATCGGCGAGCGTATTAAGAGAGATCTGAACCAGGATGTCGAGGTTGGACTCAGACGCCAGGAGCCTCGTTGTGTGGTTCAGCGTCCGGAACGAAAGATCAGCTTCCACTGTTGATGGATCGTAGGTCATACTTTAGCCTTAATTAAATTCGACACTTCCCAATTTGATCGGAGCAGGTCAGTTGGTGAAGAAATCGAAGATATTCCCGAGCATGCTGCTGTCAGCCTTGTATATCTCGGTGTACTTGCAGCGTGTACAGGTAACAGTTGTGAACCTTTTACTCTGGATGTCGAATATCTTGGTCAGGAATCCGCCCGTGGCGCGGAATTCGTCAACATCGTATTCAGTGTTGCCGCACTTGGGGCAGAGGTAGTTCAGATGTTCCATTTTATCTTGGTCAGGAATCCGCCCGTGGCGCGGAATTCGTCAACATCGTATTCAGTGTTGCCGCACTTGGGGCAGAGGTAGTTCAGATGTTCCATTTTCTCCTTGAAAAGAATAACTACACTTTGAGAGATTAACCTAATACTTTATTTACTTGAATTCCGAGAACTTGTTGTCAATCTCTTCACGCAGTTCAATGCCCGTCCTTTCAAATACATCAAGCAGATCTTCATAGGTTCCCTCCCCGCCAAACATGTTCCAGAATTCATCCTCGATATATTGATCCAAATCTCACGTTTTATCAACAATTTCATCAATAGATGTTGCTATAACTTCCTCCCAAGATAATTCTAGACCAAATTCAACTCCCTTTTTTATTTCTTCTATCTCATCTAATGTAAGCTCTCGTCCGATTCTTTCTAAAGATATCCTCTGTACATCTTGTACATTGATTACAAAGATATGATTCATTTCATCTATCCTCAATTGAGAAGAATTTTGGTGTGACTGAAATTTCTCCAATGTGAATTTTCTCTTCATTTATAAATTTAATACGGATGCAACCTGTGAACATGCTTTGTCCTGTCACGTTCTTTAATGTCGAGAAATGTTAAATCATTGCCAAGCAACTTGATGTTCTTGTCCGTATCCGCCTTTTGCCTTATCAAGTTGGTATCAATGCCGTATTTAACCGCTGCTCTTACATTTGTTTCAAGCATTAATTTAATCCTGTTTTTTCACATCAAGGTTACTGTTTAATTGGTTCACACCCCGAAAAACCTGACCAGCGCGTCCACTCCGAACCAACTGAGCAGACTTCCGGCCAGCACGCCGGCCATCAGAAGTATCTTCAACGTATCCGACCCCTTCAACGTACCGACAAGCTGAGGCTCCCTGGATATGTACGCCGATGCGGCATAGAACTCCTCGCCGATCAACGTGTAGTCGCACGCCACTCGCACGCCACTACAAAGAACGGCAACTGATGGATGTTCGCCGTGCCGGCAATCTGGATCGCACCGGTCGAATAACCGACCTCCGACACGATCAGCGACTCGGCGAAGAAGGCGCCGAGAAAGAAATGCGCCGCCGTCTGCTCGCGGTTCATGATCCCCGTCACACCAGCCGTGAAAGCAAACTGTTCGTCAGACAGGTAACGTATGTCGTCGGGATTGTACGCGTCCGGTCGTCCCGATCTCAGGTAGCCCTCCTTGACGGATTCCTCAGCCAGCGGCACCACGAACGCCCGGTTGAGCGGCACAATCAACTTCACGTCGAGCCCGGCGGTCTTGCGCGCCACCTCGGTCAGTATCACCATCGAAGCGATAGTCTGAATGTTGTCCACGTCCATGATTCCGGGAATGTACAGCGCCGGTCGTCCCATTTCAGTGGCTCGTCCCAGCGCTTCGTCCATCGCTTCCATTCCGGCAATCTTACGGATGAACAGAGATTTTTCTCTTTTCGCCCGCTCGATAAACCACAACACCGACCCGAAATACAGTGCGACAAGCAGGAATACGTTCGCCCGACGGAAATTGAACCAGCGCGGCTTTGCCGCAATCGCATCCGACGGTCGCGACACCGATTGACTGCCCGCGCTCTTAAGGGCGATTCTGTACCTGCAACTAACCCCGGGCTTGAGCGGATACGCCGCGTCGGCACTGTATCTGTCGACGAAACTCGTGTCGTCCGGTTGCACTTCGCCGACCTTTGTCCACCTTACCGAATCCGCTTCCTTGCGCTGGATTTCGACCGTGTCAACCTTATCAGGCTGCCTGCGCCAGGTGACCAGCAACGTCCTGCCGTCACCGTCAGCAGGATTTGTCACCTCGGGACGAAAATTCAACATCACGAGTGACGGCGTTTCATGCTCAACCTGACCCGGCATACCCACCGCCGGGGAGGAGAACAGCAGAAAAACAACCAGGTAGGAATCAAACTGTCGATGATTGAAGTTCAAACTCGAGGGCTCTTTCTCGTTCTGTGAGAATTAATCATTTATTTATTTAGGGAATTACGTCATTCCGAACGAAGTGAAGAATCTTCTGTCAAATAAATGAGACGCTTCAACGCGTTCAGCATGTCAAAACAGCGATTTCAGCGCCTTGTCGCTTCTGGCTTAAACTCTACTCATTCTTATGATGCCTGCATTTGACAAGTGTTGTTAATACCCGGGGGTACAGCCTGGAGGGCGGACATTCCTGCCCGCCCAAGTGATTCTATGTCGGACATTCCTGCCCGCCCAAGTGGTTGTATGGCTGTAGTTTTGAGTTGGACAAGAATGTCCGCCCTCCAGGCCCAAAGATACGGTACACCTCTTGATAATTTCTATCCAACCTTCAGAAAACACTTCCCAGCCAACTGCCGAGGAAATTCATCCGCCCGATCAAGAGCGAGATACGCGCCATGACCGTGTAACCGAACGCCGCGCCAAAGGCGACCATAAGCACCCAGATGCCCACCCTCGCCGTTCCGCCGAACCAGCCCTTATGCTCCTTCGAGAAGAAGAAATATACGAGAGCCGAAAGCACTCCGAACACAATTACGATGTTGGAAATCGTTTCCCCCAGGCTGAAGCCGGCCTCGTTGAAGACAATCAACGGCACCAGCGTGGCTTTGATCTGAGCCACGAAATCAGATTGCAGGTAGCGGGTCAGGTTGGTTCCGGCGGCATATCCGATGATAAACGCCATCGGCCAGCGCGACATCCAGGATGCCTTCGGAGCCAGCCGGGTCAGGAGCATGCAGCCGAGAATCAACGGCACGATCCTGCCGTAGCGCCAGTACCACATCTGATCATACAGGCTGGCGATTACCGTCCGCGCCTCCTCGGGATTGGCGGTGAACCATGAGACGGACGGCGGATATATAGAGCCGATCAGATTGGGGATGAAGGTCGTCCAGAAACCGACCACCATCCAGTATGCCGCAGATACTCCGACGAAAAGATGTTCCGCGAACTTATAGAACGGGTTATCCCTGTAAAGGAAGCTGAAGATCATCAGCGTCAGTAGTCCGCCCACCCAGAGTACAAAGTAATCCGAAAAATTCATGGCTATCACTCCGTCCTTGCCCGCTTCTCACGCCTGCGCAGGACGAAGAAGCCGATGTTTCCGATAATCACGAATGCTATGATCACCAGGTGCGCCACGGTCTGGGGACCCATCAGGATCACCGCACCGCTGCTGACATCCTTGTATTGAGGATATTTTTTCACCAGCGCCGCCTCGAACTGCGCCGCGCCTTGAAGCCCGCCCATCAGCCCCAGCAACTGCTTGGGGTAATACGGGTAGAGCAGCGGCGCTTCAACCGCAGTAACACCGCCCGAGACCGGAATGTCCCCCCGGTCACCGGCGAACTGCACCCATTCCTTCAATCCGGGCTTACCCGATCCGATGCAGAGGATGAGATCGAAATCCGGCAGCGTATTCACCTCCTTCATCATCGGAAATGAATTGATGTCCACGCCCCCGGCGTCTGTGGTATACATCCCCTTGAGATCAGTGAAGATCGCATTGATCAAGCCCTGGTTGCCTGCTTTGTAACCGAGCTGGATGTAGTCCTCACCGTAAACCGCATCCGGGAACTCCTTCGCGATGACGTTTTCAATGGTGATGTTCCCCTGCGCCTCCCCGGTCGCCCAGACCGCCATCAGGTAGAGTTTATGTCCGCGAATCATGCAGTGCCTCGCCAACCCGTCAGCCATCGGCTGGTTCTCGGGAACGGTGGCAGGACCGTAGTCAAACGACAATAAAACCTTAGAACCTGAGGGCAGCTCCTCGATCTTGTCGAAGATCGCCTGGACGATCGGAGACGGTCTGACCGGGATGACCAGCTTGAACACCATCGGGATAATAACCGCCAGCGCGATCAGGAGAAAGATGATGCGGCGGTCGATCGCCTGCATTTTCTCGATGAAAGTCATTTTATTTCTCCTGTCCGAGGTAGCTGCGTTCGATACCCAGGATCAGCTTGAGCGAAGTGGCGATGATCCCCAGTGCGATGCCGATCATTATGGCGCGCTGCCCGGCGAGGTTGGGAACCGACATGATCCAGCTCGACAGATTCGGAATGTGCAGGAACTGCAGCGGCTCCGGCAGCCAGAAGGTCAGGTAGTAACCGAGTGGTGTTCGACCGACCAGGATTATAAAAGCGGCGATTAACAGAATCGTGGCCTCGCGGGTCTTGGCGCGGAAGGCGCGGTAGGACGCCGAAGCGACGAAGAACGCCAGCAGCGAGAACATGGTCGCGCCGAGCGGTACGAAAAACGCGTCATAGACGACCTTGAACCAGGTGCCCTGGGCGATGTAGTTGCCGGTCAACCCGGGATCACCGCCGAACTTGAACAGACCGATAAGCAGCGTACCCAGGAAGCCGACGATCGTCACCATGCTGTATATCCGGTCGGGATGTTTGCGCGTGATACGGTCGACATGCACCCTCAACAGGTTGCCGCCGCCGAGGATGAAGGCGAACACGGCGATGATGTCAAACCAGACCGAAAACTGATGATCCAATTCCCGGAAGGGTTCGTGTGGGATGAACAGTGCCACAACCAAAGCCGTGCCGATAATGAACGTGATGAACAGTGGTATTTCGCGGCGCATGACTCCTCGAATGTTTATGAAAAACCGTCTTTTTTACTTATTTTTTCTCTCACTGTGCTTTCTACTACTGACCTCCCGCAGAACATCAACACCCACATTTATTCCCAGCAAAATCTCGGCATCCGCCAGTCCGCTGTAATCATCGCGGTAGCGCACGCCTACATCGAGTGCAGCATATTTCGTGAAGAAAAACCTCATACCAGCCATCGCCTGCCAGACACGCTGCACGCTCAGCGTACTCATATCCTCGCTGAATCTGATCTTTGGTTTCGATCCGAATTCAAAGACCGATCGTGTGGTCTTGTTCATCCGGTGCTCGACACCTCCCAGCACGCCGATCACGGTCTCCTTCACGTCATCCGGTTCACCGGTTGAGCCGAAGTAATGGAGGTTGCGGGTTCGCAAATCATGAAGGATTACGCCGGCGTGGATCGAGTAGGTGGACGACAGCAGCGAAGTCAACGACAGATATAAACTCGACAGATGAGCATCAAATTCAACACGCGCCAGAAGCTCATCATTCAGCGCCGGACCTGCCTTGTCGCCGCCCGAAGTCTTTACGCCCGTCCAGTTGTTACTGCTCAAGGCGACCATCGCATAAGGCAGCCTGGAGGCGGATTTCGGCTGGAAGACGGAGAATTTCAGTATGATCATGCTCATCGGGGTGGCATCATCCCGGATGTTGGTCATGATGTTTGATGAATTGAAGCCGAACTCAAGGAATCCCCCCAGCGCTGCGGTCGCCAATCCGTTGAATTCCCTGCCTCCCTGACTGGCGAACGCCCCGCTGAAGGCAATGTTGACCACACCCGAAGGAGGTATCCGCCCCGTCGGGTTGAGGAACATGCGGGAAAGGTTGTCGGTGTCCAACTTCTCTGCAATGGCAGAATCCGGGATAGATATGCCCAGGAGTAGCAGGACAGCAATTATAATACTTAAGTATTTGGAGACCATGTTATTCCCTTCCTATCGTGAAATTAACCGTCACTATGACAGCATGCCCTTCCCCTATAAACCTTCCAATAAATACTGAAATAGCTGATCGTGGTTGAACTTTAAGAATCACTTTATCTTGAAAACTCTTTCAACCAGACTATCCACTTTTACCTCCAGTCCCCGCATTGCCCCATTCTCGCCTTTAAGGGCGTGCTCATGAAGTAACTTTGAGAGTTCACTTAAACGTCGATGAATTTCATCTTGCGAATTATATTTGGGTATTGCTATGTGTTTGATAATAGACGGACTGCCGAAACCGCGACCGGAAGATGAAAATGTTTTAATATACTCGCGTATACAATTGGAATTTAAAATAGAACAGAGGTAATGTGCTTCACCCAATTCGTTACAGGAAATAAATGAAGTAGTATGTTGAGGAACTATTTTTTTGTGATTTATTGGAGTCTTGCGTGTCGAAACAACACACACAATTAGATCGCCAGCCATCGCTTTCC
>JALGVR010000027.1 GCA_025774605.1 bacterium
GTGTGTCCGAGAATGAGAAAAACGCGCCAAACCTCATCATTCCATCGAAAGATGGAATCCAGTAACACACGTAATATCAGCAACTTCACTGGATTCCAGCTTCCGTTGGAATGATGAATCCCGAGACAATTTGCTATTCTCAGACAGACTGTTCCTGTCCGCCCTCCAAGCCCAACCATGAAGTATCTCAATATCGAAGGTCAAGCCTCACTTCAAGCAGACCAGCTTGGCGGTTCTGACTCCCCTCTCCGTTTCCAGGCATGCCACGTACACGCCCGCCGGCAAGCCTGAACCGTCAAGCGTCACCCGGTGTTGTCCCGCTTCAACATGACCGTCGACAACCGTATCCACCTTCCGTCCCGCCGCATCATAGACGGTCAGCCTGACATCCATCGCCTGCGGAACGGCGTAGCAGAGCTGCGCAGCGGCATTGAAGGGATTGGGTTGAGCCCCGCTGAGTTCGAACTCGCGGACAGTCGCAGGCGCCGGAGGCGTCTCCTGGTAATCCACCCACTCAGCCCGGGCGATGCCGGGCTCGCGGCAGGTACCACTGAAAGTAAGTGAATGACCGGAGTAATTCCTGTACCGCTCAACCTGTTCAAACGGGCTTGACCATCGGACGAAAACCTCCCAGTCAGGGATGGTAAAGGTGATCCTCGACGGTTCGAGGGGGGCGGTGATCAGGATGAACCTCGTCGAGTCGCCCACGTGTTCCTGCTGGATCTGGATGCGCAGGTTGGGATCGGTCCAAAACCAGACCCTATTCGGATCGCCCGGCATGCCTGCCATGTGCGGCAACATGATATAGAAGCCGCTCTGCCCCTCAAATTCAGCGCGCCGTACTTCAAGCGAATCCTCTTCAAAGTGCTCCGGGAAATAACCCCAGGCGCCCTCGGCGATGAGACCGTACAGATCAACGCGGGCAAGCGTCTCGTCGTTGGGAAACCACAGCCACATCGGGGCGAGCGCCCGGGCGAGGCCCGGATTCAGCTTGATTTCACCATACAGATGGTACTGATAGCGATCCTGACCTTGTTGATTGACCAGGCTGACATGTATGTCCTCGTCGACGATGATGTTCGGCACAACCTCCCGCGTTTCCGGTGTAAGCTCATAGATCAGCTCTTCCGAAATCGCATCGGACATATCTCCGTCTTCCCTTATCTCAAGCCTTAAACCAAGCTGGTGGGAAACCGATTCGTCCCATACCATGCCCATTTCGCCCTGGAGCGTAATCGTCTGACCGTCACCACAGCGGTCCCACCTGTCATTTTCCGGATCCCAGCGGCTGAGGACAACGTTCGTATTTGAATTAACGAGCACGACGTAGGGGGCGGAATCGTATACCGGACTGCCGATAATGTCGATCCAATAAGGATCCTCCGAAGTCCGCCTGATCGTCTGGGTAAAGCCCAGTTCACTCAGCGCATCCTCTTCATTCTCCGCGTCGTAGCCGTAGCAACTCCGCACCGAAATGACCAGGGTATCCTCGAGCGCAACGGTGCTTAAGTATTGCAGTTCGAGGTTGTTTTCCTCAATGTCGAAGTCGATGAGTGAATCGGCTACATCAACCTGGGCCTCGTCCTCGTCGCAGTCGCCGATCGCGGTCGTACGGGAGAGCGTCAATATGTAGTCGTCGTTCACCAGTTTCACCACCGCGGTGCGGGTGATGACCTCGACCGATGTGTAGTTGCCCTCTGCCCGGATGTTGATGAATGTGGAATCATAGATCGCCTCGCCCCAGGGTGGAACCCAGATATCGGCGTGAAGCGTGCTCAGGCTGGCAAAAACAAGACAGGATAAAAGTACAAGCGACACGGTGAGGGCGGCGACGACCGGAGCGTTAAAAAAGGTTTTCATGATTATCCCATTTTTTGTTCTGAAGTTCCCATCATGAGAACTCCGTTGGATCACAGGCATGAACTTTCAGGCGGGAATGCCTGATCACACATTTAAACTTCAGCAAGTAAGGAAATGTTTGCGCTCACCTTGAAATTTAAGGAATTAATCGGGTGAAGTCAAGCCTGACTCAAACATCGAGTTGAGAATGAGCTGCAGACTGGCAGACGGGAATCCAATGAGATTTGTCATTCCTGCGCAGGCGGGAATCTACTGTAGTTTGTCATTCCTGCGCAGGCGGGAATCCACTGTAAGCATGACATCTGGCGGACTTTCCGACAGGCGCTAAGGATAATAGCGATCACGGCGTTATATAAAGACGCCGGCTGAAGTCGGCGCTCCCCGTCACAATGCGCTCCCCCTCAAGAGAAGCTAAGAACATACACGCCGGGCGCTGTTTTTTCTTTGAGATTGTAAATGTAAGAATTTTCAAAGAATAAAGAAAGAATCTTCAAACAATTAGACTCTATTTTTGACGCAACTTCTGTGTTTTGTGTCTGCGATGTAAATATCAGTTCCGGTCCCGCTACAGGCAAAATCATCTTCAGATGCCTGCACAGCCGCTGAACCGGATTAAAAAAAGGGTTGCCGAAAGGTTTCCCTTTTTTTTTCTCTTTTTCGTCTTATATTATCATCATATTCAAGATTGCAGCAAAGCTGACCAGTGCTGTGAACAATTCTCCCGAGATGATGGAACCCGTTACAACCACGGCGCCTCCACCGGTGGTTGAAGTCCGCCGCGGCGCGCTGATCGAATCGAGCCATCGCGCCCACGGCTGTGTGATCGACAGCCGGGGTGAGACACTGATGAGCCTGGGCGACAAGGATCACGTCGCCTTCATGAGATCATCCGCCAAGCCGTTTCAGGCTGCGGCGGCGTTGATCCGGGGAATCGCGGCCAGGTTCGGGCTCACGAAACGGGAAATCGCCATCATCGCCGGATCACACGGCGGTGAACCGTTTCACGTCGAGTTGGTCAGGTCGATTCTCGCCGGGGCGGGATTGAACCCCCGGAACCTCCAGTGTGGTGTCCAGGCGCCGCTCGATGATGAAGCCCGCCGGGAGCTGAGACGCAGAGGCGTCAACCCGACCGTGCTTCACAACAACTGTTCGGGCAAGCACGCGGGTATGCTGCTTACCGCGGTGCTCACGGGAACCGGTCTGGACGGTTATCTCGATTTCGACAACCCCCTGCAGAGAGGAATTGTCGATTTCATAGCCTCGGTTGCCGGCGTTGCCTCAAGCGACATCATCCCTGGTGTGGACGGCTGCTCGGCTCCGGTGCATGCCCTGCCGCTGCGGAACGCGGCGCTGGCGTACGCGCGGCTTGTCGATCGACGCAACCTGCCGGAGGATGTGGCAACATCCCTGAAAGCCGTGGCGGAAGCGATGACGGCTCACCCGGAGATGGTCGCGGCGAGTCGGAATCGAATCTGCACCGAGCTTATTCGCGCCGGAGGCGGCCACAACCTGATCGCCAAGGCGGGCGCCGAGGGTTACTACGCGGCGGGCTGGCGCGATCCACAATCCGGAAACGGTGTCGGGATGGTGATCAAGATCGAGGACGGCGCACAGCGCGCCAGGGACCCCCTGGTGATCACGATACTTCAGCGGTACGGTGTCCTGCCGCTGAAGCTGCCTCGACCGCTCGAACGCTTCGCCGCCGGTCCGATCACCAATCATCGGGGGAAGACGGTTGGGGAAATAGTGGTGAAGCTCACGCTTAATCAGGAGGGGAAATGAATGACTGTAAGGGAAATCCAGGTCACGTTCGCCGGACGGCTGTCGCAGGACCTCAGGGTTTTTATCCGGTTGATCCGGATGCGCTGAAGGGGATGATCCTGCAATTCTTCGAGCAGGCGGAGTTGAAGACCGACGAAGACCCCTTCGGCCTGATCGCTCCCCACGCGGGCTATATCTATTCCGGTCCCGTCGCCGGATGGGCATACCGTCAGGTTCAGGGACGGCATTACAGCTCCGTCATAGTCCTGGCGCCCTCGCACATGGTATCCTTCCCCTTCGCTTCGGTCATGCCGAACGGTTCCTACGTCACGCCGCTGGGGGAGATACCCGTTGACGAACGGTTATGCGAGAGGTTGGCTCATGCCGGTGGTGAACATGTGCGCGTCTCATTCGAGGGTCACACGGCTGAAGGTTACGGGCGCGCCGAACATTCCCTCGAGGTCCAGCTGCCGTTCCTGCAGGTGGCGCTCGGTGACTTCAAGCTCGTTCCGGTGGTTATCGGCGTTGTAGACTGGCGGATCAGCCGGGCGCTCGGTCACGCCCTCGCCCAGATCTCCGCCGATGACGTTCTTATCGTCGCGTCGAGCGATCTGTCGCACTATCATGGCTATGACGAGGCATATCGGCTCGACGGAGAGGTTATCGGGTACATCGAGGAGATGAACGCCCAGGGACTTGCCGAGGGATGCCGGCGCCGCGAGCTTGAAGCCTGCGGCGGGATGCCGATCTCGGCGCTGCTCGCCGCCGCCGGTGAGGTGGAAAACTGCCGCGTGGAGATCCTGAGGCACAAGACGTCCGGCGACGTTCCCGGCGGACTGCGCGATCAGGTGGTCGGCTACCTGGCGGCAGCCATATACCGGAGCGCGAAACATGAACAGTCTGAGGATAGAACCGAGACCCGCCGCCGGCTTCAGGCCGGTTCAGGGTTGACGATCAGCCGGGCGGAGAAGGGCTATCTGCTCGCTCTGGCAAAACAATCGGTCTATGAAGCCGTGCTGAACAAGCCTTACCCGATAGAGAAGCCCGACCATCCGCTGCCGGTGCTCGAAGAGCGTCACGGCTTGTTTGTAACCCTTAAAATAGACGGTAGGCTGCGCGGCTGCATCGGCAACATTGCGCCGACCGAACCGCTTGGCGTCCTGATAAAAAAGGTCGCAGTACAGACCGCATTCGACGATCCCCGCTTTCCGCCTCTGTCCGCGCCGGAGTTGAAACAGGTGTCGTTTGAGATCTCCGTTCTCGGCGAGATGACGCTGATGAAAAAACCCGACGAGCTGACCGTCGGCAGGCACGGCGTTATGATCAGGAAGGGGTACAACCAGGGATTGCTTCTGCCCCAGGTGGCGGTCGAAATGGGGTGGGATCGTACGAGCTTCCTCGAAGGAGTCTGCCGGAAGGCGGGGCTGCCGCCCGAGAGCTGGCGGGGAAAGGATGCACAGATATATCTCTTCTCCGCTGATTACTTCGGTGAAGCCGAAATTGCTTAGTTAATCAGGCGGCCGGATACAATTATCTGAGCGGGCTTTATTCGGGCGGACAGGAATGTCCGCCCTCCAGGAAGGTTGGGGGGAGCCTGGACACTTCTGTCTGAGCGGAAATGGACGGTCAAATTTCGTCCTCGCCTATCGGTTCATCACTGTTGTAGGGGCCGATTTATCGAGCCCTGTTGGTTCCGGCTCGGCAGGCTTGCCCCTGCGTGCAATGGGTGATTCCGGGGCTGAATACGCTATCGCCGGAATGATGAGCTTGAGGGCGATCACTTAGATATCAGGCAGGCCGTTTCACGGGAATGACGATCATCGAAGCACACTGAATTGTGCTGAAGTTGCAGAACTGAACAATCATGTTACTATTGTGCTGTTGGCATTGATTTTTTTTGTGATTCAAATTCATTTTGCTTGACAAACCTGAATACCGTTGTTATATTGCCGCTCAAATCGGTTCAGTTTACGGTAGAATTGGTTTTAAACATCTACTCGCACGCACGTTGCTTCTATGAAGAGAATGAGGAGGCTCTGATTAGAAACAAGGTTTTACACTTGCTTCTCAACTGCCTTGCACCTCCAACCCGAGCCCATTGGAAAAACAACATTTAACATACTTTTCACAAAACTGGAGTTTCGAACATGTCCAAATGCAAAATTTTTCTCGCCTGCATTTTGTGTCTTGCACTGGTTTACACGACCGCGATGGCCGTCGAGAAATCCGTGCCCGGCATGAACGGCGATGAGCGGCTGGTATTACAGCTCACCAATCCGGGCAAATCAATCACACCCGCTCGTGATGAAGACGATTTCATGACCTTCCGTTTCATGGTCTCAAGCGACGGCGGGGACAACTGGTCCGAGATCAGAGGTACCGGCGACACCGGGATGTGGGAGGACGAGGAGACCCCGGCCTGGGGCGGCCCTTCCTACGATTTCGGCGCCGTGGTCGACCAGGAGAACAACCTTCACTTCATAGCGATTCTGAACGCCTTCACTGAGGTCGGCAATCTCGACCGCGTCAACGGCGTCTATGACATCTGCACCGACGCCGCGGCGGAGAACGTGTCCTACAACCTGATCGCCCCAGAAGGCGACGACGGTTTACTTTACTTCTCGGACGGCGGAATGGACGCCGACGGCAACCTGTATGCCATCTGGGTAAAGACATTCGAGCCCGAGGAAGGCGATGCCTATGGTGAGTTATGGGCTGCCAGGACCGTTGACGGCGAGTGGGGCGACCCGGTCCGCATCGTCGAAGGTCTCGACCCGACCGATAACTACCCGCACATGACCCCGCATGTCGGTGAATTCTTCTATGTCATCTATGAAATGCCCAACGCCGAAACGGGGCAATGGGATCATTACGTGGCTAAGGTTCCCTCCTCACTCCTGGGTGAAGTAACGGTTACGGCGACCGGCGTGGCAAGCGGCGCTTATTACAGCTACTACGTCGGATCGGTAAGCGCGATCGATCAGGATGTCGACAACGGCTTCATCTACTTCAGCGTCCGCAACGAGGACTTGAGCGGGACGGCGGTCGGCAACTCCGAGAACGGCGTGGATTGGAACATTGAGACGATCCCGGGAGCCCAGCGTTACCCCAGCGTGGCGCTGCAGACCGGCGACCAGATTCCCTGGGTGTTCAGCAACTACGGTGTTCCCGCTGAAGGTCCGCACAGGTGCTGGTGCACCTACGATGAGCTCGGTTACAACGGCGGCGGCTGGCTCGAAGACCTGATCGAGCCCTCCGAGGTCCCGTTCGACGGCACCGAAAACCTGCTCTACTGCCACATGGGCGACTGGACGAGCGAAGGTCGGCTCGTTTCCGGCGTCAACGTCTGGGGCTATTTCACCCCCGACGGCTTCATGATCAACACCTCAGACGACAACGGAGAGAGCTGGAACGGCCAGCAGAGGATCTGGCACATCTTCGAAGACGGTCTGCGCGGCGGCTACATTGCCCAGAACCACCTGCTCACCGGTCCCGACAACTACGTCTGGGTCGCCTTCTGCGGCCAGTACGGCGAATCGGACATATCAGGACCTGAATTCACCACCACCGACATGTCCTCGGTGATGCTCGGCGAGCCGAAGGTGGTCAGCGTGGATGTGACCGACGCCAGTCCTCTGTACGTTTACAACGAAGATCCGTTGATCTATTACATCATGTTCAACTGGATCAAGGTCAGCGATGATACGGCGTTCGTCTGGGATGTGGTTCTCGCCGACTCGATGGACGTCGACGAAGAGGGTCACGGGACGTACTTCTTCACCATGCCCGACGAAGTTCTTTACATGTACTGGGAGAACGACACCCTGAAGAGCCGTTACGAACCGCTCTCCGCCGGTGATGTCGTAAACTTCTATGCCGACGGTTATGACGAAGCCACGAATTACGGCGCCGAGCACAACGGCGACTGGTTCAACGTCTGGACGGTGAACGAGGGCTGGACGGAGGTCAGGGAGAGCGACTCTTCGATTCCGGTGGAGTTCGAGGTCGGACAGAACTATCCCAACCCGTTCAACAGCTCGACGGTAATTCCGTTCTCGCTGAACCGTCCTTCCAACGTGAAGGTCTCTGTTTACGACGTGAACGGCAGGCTGGTTGACACGGTCTTCGAGGGCAAGGTCACCGCCGGTCGGCACAACGTCTCCTGGATCGGAGAGGGCGTGACCTCCGGCGTGTACATTTACACACTCGAAGCCGACAATGTCAGACACGTGGGCAAGATGATCCTGGTCCGCTAAGGAGGTTCGCCGTTTGGCGATGAATATGAGCCACGGTCGTGCGGGCGCGGAGCGTCCGTGCGTCCGTGGCGTTTCTCTCGTGACAGTTTAACGTCGCTTTCCAGATAATCTACCAGCCATAACCGTAGATTTACCCTCAAGTGCGGCAATTATTCAAGCAGGAGGTCTCGTGAAGATTGCGCGCAATCTACTCAAACCTGTACCCCTACTCATGGTTGCACTTCTACTCGGCTTAAACAGTGCATCATGGGCAGGAGTGACAGGCAAGATCGCCGGAGTTGTGACAGACTCGCTCACTGGCGAACCGGTCGTCAACGCCAATATCGTATTGGTCGGCACCGACTTCGGAGCGGCTACATCTCTCGACGGCGATTATTTCATTATCAACGTTCCCCCCGGCAAATACTCTGTTACCGCCAGTTTCGTTGGCTATGTCTCCAAGACTCAAGAGGATGTGTTGGTTTACGCTGACTACACCACCACGCTCGACTTTAATCTTGTGGCGACTGTGATCGAGGGTCAGGAGGTGGTGGTCAAGGCTAAGCGCAAGGTGTTGAGGCATGACGTCACGGCGACGACCCGCATGACGACCGGCGATGAAATCTACAACATGCCGGTCGCTGATTTCGTCGGCGCCCTGGGAACGGTTGCCGGCGCGGTCGGCAGCGGCAACAACATCCACATCCGCGGCGGCAGGAGGGGGGAGGTCAGCTACCTGGTCGACGGAATGGAGGTTAAAGATCCGCTCTACAACACCCGTATGATGAGGGTCGGCAGCCCGGCGGTGGCGGAGATGATCACCATGACCGGCGGCTTCGACGCCGAGTTCGGCAACGCACAGTCGGCGGTGATCAACATCGTAACCAGGGAAGGTGGAAAGGAATATCACGGCAAGGTCAAGTACCTGTTCGATGACCTGTCGCCGAAGAACGATGAGCTGTTCGAAACCCGAACAACCCATCTTTACCATGAATATGATGATCCTGAACGCCAGCCGTTCGATGAAACCTTCACCACCCGGTATCAGCCGAAATCCCATTACCAGAACTATGATTATCTTGAAGGATCCCTCGGCGGGCCCGAACCGCTGACCTATTACCTGCTTCCCCGGTTGGGTCTTAAGATCCCGGGTTACATGACTATTTTCATAGCCGGTGATATTTCGGGCAGAAACACCAGCTCGATGGGCAACTACATCGGTTCGTCACCGGATATGAAACACGATGCATCGGGATTCCTGGGGTTCGACAGCGGCAGATTAAACGCCAGACGGGAGCAGACGTTCCTGAACGGCAGCGCTCAGCTGACCTACAACATAAATCCCACCATGAAGCTGAAGTTCGGCTACCGCACAACCAATAACTGGGTCAATCCCTTCTACTTCAGGTTGAACCGCAACTTCCCGTTCGACTATACCGAGGAAGAGCGCAACCAGATCCTAAGGGACTGGGTCAGCAGCGAATCGGGCCGCAGCACCGAGGGTGAGACCTTCGTCTTTGGTCAGGATGACGACGGCGACGGCAAAATCGACGAAGAGGCGCTCAACGGTAAGGACGACGACCTGGACGGGGTCATTGACGAGGATGTACAATGGTATCAGTACAACGCGTCGGACCACACGCGTCTCTCACATATCGACGATGAACAGATGCTGCTCTCCTGGAGCCATGCCATCAACAAGAAGACCTACTACCACCTGAAGCTGTCCCGCTACAAGGCGTCGCGCGAGTGGAAAGCCGCCGGCAAGGATGAAACGATGTACGGCGAGGTTGAAGAGCCGTTCACCGACCTGCCGGGCGCCGACGGTAAGTACAACAGTCAGTACGATCCGGGCGAGCCGTTCGAGGATCTCGACGGCGACGGCGTCTGGGACATGGGCAATCCGGCCAACGGATACCGTCACTGGCGCGGCTTTTATTACACCGGCGACGGACTGGGCGGCGACAATGGGCAGCTCGTGCCGGCTCATCTCGAGGAGGAGTCCTACGTCTGGGCGATGAAATTCCAGATGACCAGCCAGATGCACCGCAATCATCAGCTCAGAGGCGGTCTCGACCTGAACTACTTCGACCTGCATTCGTACTTCCCGGAGTATCCGAGCATCGACAACGAAGGCTGGGGAATCTACTCCACCGAATACCACGTGTATCCCTCCGACGGTGCGGCGTACATGCAGGACAAGATGGAGTACAAGGACATAACCCTGACGCTCGGCGGGCGCGTCGACTTCTTCATGCCCGGCGACCAGGTCCGCCACGTCATCGCCACAGACTCGTCCAGCGCGCAGTGGACGTCCAACCATATCCCGTTTGAAGTTCCCGACAAGATTAAAACATTCGTCTCGCCGCGGCTGGGCGTATCCTTTGCGGTCACCGAAAAAGCATACCTGCACGGGCACTACGGTCATTTCTATCAGCGGCCCCGCTGGGACGACATGTTCGACATGGTCAACACCGAGGTTTCAGGTGGAACGCCGCTGGTCGGCAACCCGGATCTCGATCCCGAGAAGACCGTCGCCTACGAGATCGGCATCGCCTGGAATCCGTATGCCGATTACCTGGTCGACGTGACAGGATACCTCAAGGATATCAAGAACTGGATCAACACCACGGACGGCAAGATCTGGTTCATGGACAAGTATCCGCAGTGGGCGTCTTCGGTGCGGAATTTCGCCATGTGGGACAACCAGGACTATGCCTTCGCCCGCGGGCTCGAGTTCACGCTCTCCAAGGAATACGGCACGAACTTCTCCGGGCGGGTCTCCTATACGCTGTCGTGGGTAAACGCCAAGAATTCATACTCCAACGGCACTCAGGTCATTCGCAACGACTATGTTGAGCCGCCGCTGGCGCTGCCCGCCGGCTGGGATCGCAGGCATTCCATCGTGGCCAACCTGGGTCTTAATTACGGACCGCGCGAGCCTGTCTTCGGCATCAAGGGTGCTCCGGGAGATTGGGCGTTCAACACGATCATCACCGTGGAGAGTGGTCTGCCGTATACGCCGACCGACGCCAGCGGCACGCGCATCGAGGGCAGGGAGATGTCGGAACGCACCCCCTGGACTTACAACACCAACTTGAACCTGGCGAAGTTCTTTACCTTCGGCCGTTGGCGGACTTCGCTGTGGATCGAGGTCAGAAACCTTTTCGACACCGAAAACGTCGACCAGGTTGACGACAACTACGGGCGCGCCGGCAGACCGAACGCATTCGACGACCTGACCGGAGAACCGGGTTGGGTCAACGATTCGGCCTCACCGAACTATGTACTGAATCCGGTTGCAGGTCCCAATCCGGACGCCTGGCGAAATCCTCGCTTCATCCGGATCGGGCTTGGGCTCGAGTTCTGATAGCAGGCTTTGGAGATAATATATGATGAAATATCTTAAAATATTCGCTGTAGCCGTCTTCACGTCGCTGCTGATCGGGTTGCTCGACCCAGTCCTGGCTCGACAGATCGACGCCGGACCAGTACGGGACAAGGGCAAACCGGCTTATCTGTCCGCCGCGATCCGGGACCGGTTCATGCACGACGTCGGCAACGTGCGAATGACGCTTTCCAACTGGGGCGAACAGGGAAACCCGGATCAGCTTCCGGGCTACTTCGGATTCGAGTTCCCTTCCGGCTCCGAGAACGACTTCCTGTTCAGCTCCGGTATCTGGGTCGGCGCGATTAAAGGCGGCGCCAGGCTGGTTTCCACCGGCACCGACGGTGACGACGGCACCAACGACTTCGCCCCGACCATCGATAGTTACATCGCCACGTCGAAACAGTACTCCGAACTGGCGGGTAAAACCTATATCCTCGGCGCCAAGGAGATCGACGACGACAATGACTGGGATGCAGCCGCCGACGACCTCGACGGAGACGGCAAACCCTCGTCAAACTGGGACGGCGGAGGTGGTTACATCGGACGGGATGACGACCTCGACGGAGCGGTTGACGAGGAGGAATCCAACGGCGTCGACGACGACGGCGACGGACTGGTTGACGAGGACACCTTCGACGGCGATGACAACGGAGACGGCAACTGCAAGTACGACCCCGAGCCGGGCATTGATGAAGACCCCGCCGGGAATATGGCTGACGACCTGATCGACAACGACCACGACGGTCTGGTCGACGGCGATGACCCGGACTTCGACGGCGACGCCGACCCCGACTCAAACGACGATGACGGCGACGGCCTCGAGGACGAGGACGGCAACGCCCGCGGCACGCAGGAGTTCTTCTGCGCTTACGACGACTGCGACGTCAGCGCCGCCCAGAATCCCGATCCCGACGGTCACCATCCGCTGGACGTCTTGGTTCTGCAGCGCACCTACGCCTGGGGTGAAGCATACGCAGGCGCATTCATCCTGGTTGACCTGATCATCCGCAATATCGGCGCCGCGCCGCTGACGGACGTTCATATCGGACTGTTCGCCGATCCGGACGTGGCGGCAAAGGGCGAATCCGGCGACCCGGCTTCCGTTGACGACTGGAACTTCTACGACAGCGACAACCTGATGATGATCCAGGGCGACGACACCACCGACGCCGACGGTTTCGGACCGGGCCTGTTCGCGATGAAGGTCGTCCGAACCCCGATGCCGCTGGATTCGCTGAACGTCGTGTTCAAGAACTTCGAACGGGTGTCGGGCGGCGACCCCGACCTGAACTCCGACAAGTTCGACATGATATCCGATGATCCGGAGAACAACAGCCCGCCCACGCCGGCGTTGGGCGACTGGCGCTTCCTGATGGGCTTCGCACCCAGTTCCGGGAGCTGGACGCTGCTGCCGGGTGAGGAGCTGCCCGTGACCACCGCCTTTATCGCCGGTTACGACGTTGCCGACATCCAGAAGAACGCCCAGTGGGCGCAGCGCATCTACGACAACGACTTCCAGGGTCCCGCCGCACCGGATCAGCCGGAGTTCAGGGTTGAGGCACATCCCGATCATGTCCGGGTGTTCTGGGAGGACAACGCGGAGGCTTCGATCGATCCCATCACCCAGTTGAGGGACTTTGAAGGGTATGTGATTCAACGTTCGAGCGACACCAACTACTGGTGGACGATGCGGCAGTTTGACGTCATCAACAGACTGCCCTCCGATGAGTTCGAACGGGAGAACCTCAACCTGGGGATGCCCTACGATCAGAATCCCACGCCCGGTGTTACGCTCGACAATATCGGCTGGAACTGGAGAATCGACACCGACACCGGCGATACGCTGGGTTATACGTACTGGTATGACGACTATGACGTGCTGCGCGGTTGGACCTACTACTACATAGTCCGCGCCTTTGACCAGGGCGTTGAGGGCGCCGGTGTGCTGATCACACCGATCGGACGTTCGTACGAAGCGGCAACCGCCGGTTACACGGAGGAGACGTCGACCATCGGCAATTCAGTCGAAGGCGTATTTGTCGTACCCAATCCTTATAAAGGGGGTCATGAGCAGGAGTACAGCGGCGCGATGAACAAGAATGACGTGAAGTTCTACCCGCGCAAGCTGTGGTTCATGAACCTTCCGGCAACCGGTGCCAAGATCGACATATACACCCTTGCCGGCGATCACGTGGTCCACCTCGATCATCCACCGGGGAATGACCTCTACCTCTGGGACATGCGCAACAAGTATTTCCAGGAGATAGTTAGCGGTATTTACTACTACGTGGTCGAATCAGAGAGTGGTAACATCAAGATCGACAAGTTCGTCGTGCTGAAGTGAGGTGGATGATGAAAAATAAACTGACTATCGGTCTGATGGCGGTTTCCCTCCTGATGGCCGCGCTGGTGTTCACCGCCTGCGAGGACGAGCGGGAGCTGCCGGTTGCGCCGCCCGCGGACATCTACGCGGAGACCATCGTCCTGGTCGAAGATGCAACTGCCAACGGACAGGATTTACGCGGCACTTTCACGCTGCTCGACGAGGTAATGGACGGCTTCATCACCGTCGCCTGTTTCCTGCAGCCGGACGGAGCGCTGGATTACTACGAAGAGGTGGGCGGTGAGTTGGATGTTCTCAGGACGGAGATCGAAGATATCGACATCGAGATTATCAACCTCGAGCTGCTGGAAATTCTGACCCATGAGGACTCGCTGCGGCTCGACAGCCTCCAAACCGCCAAAGCCGAGAAGGAGGTCGCGGTCGGGATAAATGAGGCGCTGCGGGATTCACTCGACTCATGGCTCGACGATCGCTTCAAACTGTCCGTCTGGATGGACAGCGATACGGTTGAGTATTACCCGGGCGCGATATTTCTCGATTCCACGTCCCTGGGCGCCGACGGGAACCCCATGACCTACCTTGGGGATCAAGCGGTTGTGTGGGGACAGGGTTTCTATCAGGCGCCGTTCGATTCGACCAGCGGTTGGCGCGGCAGGACGGTACAACTTGATATCGGCGAGTTCTGGGTTGCCGACGGCGGCTGGGATCTCGCTGAAGGCGCCTACCACCACCCCGCCAAACCGGAACGCGCCGCGAGGTATACCAATCAGTATCCAATTCGTGATTTTCTGGAGCGGATGGCACCTGGAGGTACGCACACGATACACTTCAGGTTCGGCGCTGCAGGTTTAACGACTAAGGTTACCGCCAGTCTCTATGTTGTTTACCGGACGGCGGTGCGACGATGATGAGCGAGAGCGGTTTCATCGTTTCCAAATCGAGGAGGAAATCGATGCTTGGGAAACAATTTGAGCGTGGATTGGCGCTCGGCGTCGTCGTCTCGCTGGTTCTTCTGCTTTCAGCGGGAGCGGGTCAGGCAACGGAAGTCCAGAAGGTCGGCACAACCAGCATGCAGACGCTGAAGGTTGTAACCAGCGTCCGCGCTGCCGGTATGGGAGAAGCATATTGCGCGGTTGCCGACGATATCGAATCGATATTCTGGAACCCGGCGGGTCTGATTCACCTGGACGGGACGGCGCTTACGTTTTCACATATAAACATGCCGGCGGACATCCAGTTCAACACGGCTGCAGCGGCGAAGAAGATCAACGCCAACACCGTGTTGGGACTGCATCTGCTGGCGATGAATACCGACGACATGCCGGTCAGGACGATTTTCATGCCGGAGGGCACCGGCGAGAATTTCATCTGTTACGACATCGTGATCGGCGGGTCGTGGGCACAGAGGCTGCACGACAGGTTCATCTTCGGCATGAACCTGCGTTTTGTCACATCGGCTCTGGAGGATTCGAAGTACAACGGTTTCCTGGCTGACGTCGGGACGCTGTACGAGACGGCTCTCAGGTCGTTGAAGATCGGAATATCGGTCCAGAACTTCGGACCCGATATTGATTATTCCGGCACATATCCCGATTACCGCGATCAGGGGCGGCGCAACCGCGCTGCACCGCAGGAGAGCGGTTATACTGCTGCTCCGCCGCCCACGATATACAGGCTGGGCTTGTCGGCGGACTTCTTCGATATGACCGGAATCGTCAAACCGGCATGCTTCGACGCTTTGATGGCGATCGAGATGAGCCATCCCAACGATAATCGGGAACGGTTGAATTTCGGTGTGGAAATGAAGTACTTGAACACACTCATCGTACGGGGCGGATACAAGCTGAGATACAAGAACGTGCTCGGATACGACGAGGAACGCTGGTCAGCCGGATTTGGTCTCAGGCTTCCGCTGCCCGGCGACGTCAATTTCACGCTGGATTATGCCTACATGGACTTCGGACGGCTGGTTGAAGCCGCCGACAGTTTCATGGAAAGCCCTCACCGTTTCGCAATCGGTCTAAACTTTTAACGCCAGGAGGAGATAGTGATGAATGCAAGAAAGTTGTTGGTATTTGCGCCGCTGCTCCTGGTGTTGGTGGCTCTCTGGGGCTGCACGCCCGACAACCCGGGCTGGCCGCTGGCGAACCAGGCACCGGACACACGGATCACGGTCGCTCCACTCGATTCGAGCGAACATGATCACTACGTGTCGCCGTCCGTCATGTTTCATGTCCAGTGGTTTGGGCACGATCCGGACGGTCTGGTGGCCGGTTTCTGGATCCAGGTTGACAACGGAGCGGAGGTTTGGACGACCAAGGGCGACAGCGCGATCGCCTTCGAAGCCGCGAACCCTGATCCGAACGATCCCACGCGTCTGCTTGGCACGCACACCCTGAAGATCTCGGCCGTGGACGATGAAGGTGCAAGGGATCCTTCACCGGCCATACGTACAATACTGGCGGTCAACTACCCGCCCGTGCTCGACAGAATCGTGGCTGATTTCCCCGATTCCGCCGCAACCGGAGCCGGGATCTATTTCGAGGTCGAATGGAGCGATCCCAACGTCTCGGGAGCGTTGTTCAGGCTCTCCATCAACGGTCTGCCGGTGTCGGACTGGGATGCGCGCAGCAAGTACCAGTTCTACGACGCATCTGACGCGAGCATCCTGGCGTCCATTGAACAGGGCGAGGTTATGCCGCTGGACGTCTCACTCCTGACCGTCGGCGTGATGAACACGCTTTCGGTCGAAGTGATGGACTTCGGCGGCGCAATCAGCGCGCCGATCGAGAGGCATGTTGAAGTGATCGATACGGTCTACCCCGCATTGACCGAATTCAGCGTGACTTACGGCGCGGCGCAGTTCTTCCCGGACGGCTCGATATTTTACCGGGAAAACCGGTCAACCACCCTGACGATGGTCGGATCGGCGGCGGATTACTACGGCGCCGTTCATTCCTATCGTTACCGTCAGCGCCAGCGCAGCATCGGCGATACGACCTGGACGGAGTGGAACGAATGGTCCGGCTGGGGCGAGCCTTCCGCCGAGTTCTCCAACCTGCCGGTGGGGGAATATCAGTTTGAGGCTCAGTGTCGCGATTACGCCGGCGTCCCCGGCGATACGCTTGCCTACACCCTCTCGATCGTCGAACCGGACCTGGATCTGATGAACATTCTGATCATCGACGAAACCAAGGACGGAAACGGCAGACCGGGAAGCCCCGACGACCAGCAGTGTGACGATTTCTACAACAACATCACCGCACCGCTGGAGGCGGACGGCTGGACGATATTCAACATCGACTATGCCACCCACAAGGTGGGCGATGAAAACTATATATCACCGCGGGACCTTTTTGACAAGCGCATCGTCATCTGGCACGCCGACGACCGTTCCCAGTTGTTCCTGGGAGACAACCTGACGGTACTCGGTCAGTACCTGGACGCCGGCGGCAGGTTTATTCTCTCCGGTCACAACGTTCTGGGTGCTTTCACCGATGATGATATCGCCACGTTCACCAGCGGTTTCGCTCATGATTACCTCAGGATCGCCGGCGGTCAAAAGAATGATGAGAAGGAGTTCATCGGCATGATCGGCGAACCGGATCTCGGCTGCCCGGACGTCGCCTACGATCCGGCGAAGATACCCGGCAGTTGGCACGGCGTAAACTACACCTGGATTTTGACGCCCGAACACCGCACTGAAGCGGGCGGTTACTGGCACGGCGACCCGGACGACACATCCTTCGAGGGCGGCGTCAGCTGCCTGATGAACTTCTCGCCCGTCAATCCCTGGCGGACGATCGTGCTCGGTTTTCCGCTCTACTTCACGATGGAAGACCAGGCGACAAGCTTCATGCAGTGGATGATCGGACAGATCGATCCGGAGAACGCAACCGAGTGAGCCACAGGGGGAGCTGATATTGGTTCATATCGAATTCGATAACGCCCCGCCGTTTCACCACGGTGGGGCGTTGCGATTTTGCACGGTGTATTTACTTGACTTCAAGACGGTTTCGGCATATATTTAACGATGGTATGCCTGCTTGGTTAACCGCCGTCAAACGTCTCAAGTCCTTTGATTTGATGAGAAATCACGGAAGACCGGGGATGACGAACGGTTGAAGAGCGGGGATGACATGCAAGGACACAAAGGAAATTTCAAAGAACTTGAGACGTCTAAAACCATTTTGTAACACAGACCGTATTATAAATGTCCGACGTTGCGGCATTGTGCAAAGGATTCGACATGCACGGGACAACTTCTCAAACTTTACATCCACTGAAGTTGGAGGCATAAAATAGATACCGAGAAAAGAATTCGCATCATCCTTGCCAAACCCGGTCTGGACGGTCATGACCGCGGTGCGAAAGTGATGGCGTCGGCGTTCAGGGATGCCGGAATGGAGGTCATCTACCTGGGACTGCGGCAGACGCCTGAGATGATTGTTGAGGCTGCGCTGCAGGAGGACGCCGATGTGATCGCTCTGTCCATACTCTCGGGCGCGCATATGACCATCTTCCCCCGCGTGAAGAAACTGATGGATGAAAAGTGTCTCGATGATGTACTGCTCACCGGCGGCGGGATTCTGCCGCCGGAAGATATGGAGAAGCTCGAAAAGCTCGGGGTTGGCAGGCTGTTCGGTCCCGGCACGCCGGTCAGCGAGCCGATCGAGTACATTCGTAAATGGGTATCGGAGAATAAAAAATAACTGGTTGAGGGCTGTATGTCCGGACACTCCAAATGGGCGACCATCCGACGCAAGAAGGAGAAGCTTGACGCCGCGCGCGGCAGGGTCTTTTCCGGTCTTATCAAGGAAATAACCATCGCGGCGCGGATGGGCGGCGGTGATCCGAACGGAAATCCACGGCTGCGCACGGCGATTGAAACCGCCAAGGCCGCCAACATGCCGGCGTCAAACATCGACAGAGCCATCAAGAAGGGCACCGGCGATCTCCCGGGCGTGACCTACGAAGAGATCACATACGAAGCCTATGGCCCCGGTGGAACTGCACTGCTGATCGAGGTTTTCACCGACAACAGGAACAGAACGCTCAGCGAAATCCGCCATCTGCTCGGCAAGAACGGCGCCAACCTCGCCGAAACGGGCTCCGTCGGCTGGATGTTCAATCGTCAGGCGCTGGTGACGGTTCCGGCTGACGAGGTCGATGAGAACGAGATGCTTACGGTTGGGCTGGACGCCGGCGCCGACGACATTAGCCTCGAGGACGATTTCTTCCAGATAAGTGCGGCGCCGGAGAAACTTGACGATATCAGGAGGGCGGTCGAAGAGGCCGGTTTCAAGGTTGATTCCTGTGAAGTGGTGAAGGTTCCACAGACCGAGGTCATGGTTGAGGGAACGCATGCGAGACAGTTGCTGCGCTTGATGGAAATGCTCGAGGAACATGACGATGTCCAGAAGGTCTGGTCGAACTTCGACATCCCTGAAGAGATGTTAGAGGATGGATGAAGGTCGTTGGAATTGACCCCGGACTTAGCGCGACAGGTTACGGGATTGTCGAACGAACCGGCAGCCGAATCACCCCCCTCGGATGGGGGGTGATTCGCTCGGGAAGCGGAGCCTTGACCGACAGGCTGGAGAAGATCTTTGACCGGATTTCCCAAGTCCTTGCTGAATATTGTCCGGACATTGTGGCTGTGGAGGATATCTTCACCGGCAGGAATCTCCGCTCAGGACTGCGCCTGGGACACGCGCGGGGGGCATCGATCCTGGCGGCTGCGAAGGGTGGATACCCGCTGATCGAATATCCCGCCGCCACGGTGAAACTGGCGGTGGTTGGTCGTGGGCGCGCCTCGAAAAAGCAGGTTGAATATATGGTCGGGAAGCTGTTGAACATCGAGGATGAAAGGGTTGCGGAGGACGCCGCGGATGCGCTTGCCGTGGCGCTCTGCTGCATTATTCGCGAAAAAGTTCTGCGGTAATTCCAACGGAGTGGAATCGTAAAAATGATTGACCGCATCAAGGGCATTTGTCTGCGCAAATCACCGGCGGCGGTGGTCGTTGAGGTCGGCGGGCTGGGGTTGTCGCTGGCGATACCGCTCAGCAGTTTTGAAAAGCTGGGTCCGGTGGGAGGCGAAGTGTCTCTGCTGACGCACCTGCATGTGCGCGAGGACTTGATGGAGTTGTACGGATTCAGCACCATTGAAGAGCGGGACCTGTTTGCCGGTTTGATCAAGGTGAGTGGTGTAGGTCCGCGGATGGCGCTGGCAATCCAGTCACGTTTCACGCCCGACGAGCTGGTTCAGGTGGTCGCGGACGGTGACGTCAAGCGCCTGACGACCGTGAAGGGGATCGGGAGAAAAACGGCTGAAAGACTGATGCTCGAGCTGAAAAACCGGCTCGACAGCCGGACTTTTGAACAAGCTGAGCCCAGCACTATGAAAATTTCGACCGTGGGCGAGGCGGTTAAAGCGCTGGAAGCGCTCGGTTTTTCAGTTCAACAGGCGGACGACGCGGTCAGACAGGCACGCCGGAAACTGGGCGACGACGCGCCGGTGGAAGAGCTGGTCAGATCGGCGCTGAAAGGGTGATTTGCTGAGACCTGGTCAATTCAGCATGTTATTAAGGGGATTGTCTGACAGTTGTAACAGATCAGGAAACGGGAATCCGGATGATCTTCCCATGGGACCTCCGCTCGTCGTGGTGACCGGACAGCCACGTAAACAGGTTCTCAAAGTCAAGCGACGCGGGATCCGTCTCAGACAGATTCCCACCCTGCAATAGGCTGATAATAAGCAACTTGAAATACGGGCAACGAGTTCCCCCTGCCACACCCTTGAAGCCCCGCCGCCAGTGTAACCGGGAATACTGTCATTGCGGGGAGGAGTGAAGAAGCGGTCTCTTCCGTTGTAATAATTCTTGAGATTGCTTCGTTTCGCTCGCAATGACAACGATGTTTACTACACCGTAAAACTATAATCGCTACTCAGTTAACACTCTCGATATATTAACGACAGACTGACGTTTCCTGAGGCAAAGCACCCGACCATACGGCGGTAAATCTCACTGATATATTCACCTTGTGGTCTTGGAGGATCCCACTTAACCCGAAGACAGCAGAGACCGAGCGACATGTCTGGCGAATGATGGAAATCGAGCACAACTGGATGGATCAGGCGCTGATCGAAGCGACCAGGGCTGCCGGGGAGGGTGAAGTTCCGGTCGGAGCGGTTGTCGTCAAGGACGGACGCCTGTTGGGCAGGGGACACAACCGCACGCGGGCTCTGTCCGATCCGACCGCACACGCCGAAATACTTGCCATCTCCGCGGCATGCCAGGCCGTGGACGGCGGACACCTTGCCGGTGCCGATATCTACGTTACCCTCGAGCCGTGTGCGATGTGCGCCGGAGCGATTGTTCTGGCGAGGCTGTCGAGGCTGTATTTCGGCGCGCGCGACCCCAAAGCCGGCGCGTGCGGATCGGTGTTTGACATCGTTCGCGAACCGCGGCTGAACCATGCGGTCGAAGTCTATGCCGGGATCGGTGCCGACAGGGCGCAGGAGCTGCTGGATGAGTTCTTCGCCGGGCTGAGAGATCAGGCTTGATCCACTTAAGACGGTGCCTCTCTATGCCCAGTGTGACACAGGACACCCCGACAGGTTGCGTTTCAGTTTATATTGTTTAACGTGGAAGTTTGTCCCGGCTGGATTTGACGCGAAAAATAGGTTATATTCAAACGATTTGATCGAAGACGTTATGACCATCGTCACCCTTGCCGTCAGTCAAGCTTATATCCAAACGTCAACAGCCCGAATTCGTATTATCATTGAGTGGGTCGAGCGAAACAGTCTGGGCTTCGATCGATCTTCCATCATCCATAACGAGTTGTCATGGCACAATTTCAGTTGAAGAAAACCGTTCTTATAGAGAGCTTGCCGGTTATTGTCGCCGCCTTGCTGATCTGTTCGCCGTACGCCAACCCGCCCGGCGCGGCATTCTCCGATGGTGTCAATGAGGAGGAGTATCTGTCGGATTTGAACGAGTGCACAACCGGTGTGGCTTCAGGGCTGGCGACGCCCGACGGCAGGCCTCTGCTGTGGAAGAATCGCGACGTCGGTCTCTCGGATCAGGAATTTCACTACGTTGACGACGGCCGCATCCCGTTCATCTCGATCACCTACCGCGGCGAGGACGACGAGTACTACGGCGGGATCAACGCCGCCGGATTCGCCCTGGAGAATTCCAACTCCTACAACCTGCCCCACGGACCTTACCGCAACGGCTGGGGCGGTGGTGATGACGACGGCGAGATCCACATGCTGGCGCTGTCAACCTGCCGCACCATCGACGATTTCCAGCGTATACTCGATTCGACGAACGTCGATGGACGAACCCTCAACAGCAACTACGGCGCCTTCGATGCCTTCGGCGGTGCGGCCATGTTTGAGACGGGCGGGTACAGCTACCGGCGCATCGATGCCGCTGAAACGCCTGACGGCTTCATCGTCCGCTCCAACTACAGCTATTCCGGCCACGGTCTGGACAATCGCCCGTCGTACTGGGGACCGCACCGTCACGACCGCGCTTATGACCTGTGGAAGCAGGCGAAGGAGGACAACAACCTGACCCCGAGGTACATCTACCAGCAGGTGATCCGCGATCTGACGATCGAGGGCTGCGATCCGTACCCGCTGCCCTTCGACGGCTACATTGAAAACAACCATTACGGCTGCATCCCCAACGGCGAAGCGATCTGCCGCTCGACCACGAAGGGCATCCTGGTGGCGCAGGGCGTGGAGGACGGCGCACGCCCCGACGATGCGATCATTTGGGCGATGCTCGGCAACCAGATTGGCACGGTGGCGATCCCCCTGTGGGTCAGAGCAGGATCGGTGCCGGTCGAGGTGGACGGCGATCCCGGCAGCCGGATCTGCGATCGCGGGCAGCAGATTGCCAACTGGGTTTACGCCGAGGGCGGCGTGAACACCTGGAAGCTGACCAATCCGCAGCATACCGGCATCTGGGACTATACGTTCCCGCTGGAGGACTGGGTCTTCGCCAAGACCGAACGCTTCGTGAACTCACCCATGTATGATCACGACCGGCTGGAAGCCTTCCAGAACCAGACCGCCCGGCAGGTGGCGGATTCGCTCGACGCATGGCATCCCTCTTCGGACGTCACCGAGATATTCGAGGTCGGCGTTGAGGACAACAACATCCGGCTGGTCTGGAACGGCGAGCTGGATCGCGATCTTTACGGCGGGGATCTGTCGCCGCGCGGGTACAACGTTTACCGCAGCGACGAACCGTTCCGTGACGGCGAACGCGGCGAGCTTATCGCATTCGTGGAAGGCACTCGCTACGTTGACCGCGATGCGCCGAACGGCAGGGCGTTCTACCGGGTGAAAGTGGTTTTTTGAATTAAATACCGTAAATTTTATAAAAAATTCAAGTATCCTTGTCTTTCAGTAAGTACCGGTTATCGATCGTGCCGTAGATGCGGTCACCAACCGCATGACGACGATCCCTTTATCGACCGCCAGAACCATGACTTCGTCCAACTGCCGGACATTGCGACCGGCGTACTGAAGCATAGACTTGACCATCCACCGGATATCTTTCTTGGTCCCGCGCTTCTTCTTGTTGAAAGTCAGATATTACTGGCGAGCCTTGCGGCAATATGTGCGATACTTCCTGCCGACCTTACCGCCGATCGACTTGATCTTTGATACCAGCCACTGCCGGGCTTCGTTCAACAGTCCCGCGTCGGTCGGATAATGGATGTGTTCGGGGAACACGGTGGCGTCGATCAGCATTCCTTTAGCTTTGATGATCTTCCGTTCGATCAGGTGTTTGTATGTCAGCTCTTCCAGTTCTTTGAACCGTTTATCGCCTAACCGTTTGCGAACGTTTGTCAGTGTGCCGGGGTCGATCATTTTGCCGGCTGTGAAGTCGTTTAGACCGCAGAAGGCTTGCATGTATGGATTTTCGCAGACCGACTGTACGATTTCCCTATCACTTGTTCTGGTCATATGTTTCAGCAGCAGCAGTCCGATAACCAATCGTGCATCGTGTGCGGGGCGACCGGTGTGTGAGAACTGTTGGCTGTAGCTGTTTTCCAATTGATCCCAGGGGATCAGTTCGGCTATTTTCAACCAGCGGTTTTTTTCGTCTAATTTTCCACCGAAGGGAAATAGTTCTTCGAACAGCGGTTGTGTTTTGCGATCTTTGGCTATGTACACTGGTCAACCTGTGGTTAAACTGCAAGCTTTTTTGGGGTTGATCAAAAAATACCTTGCAGTTTGGACAAATCCAAGTCGGCAAGTCAGAAAAATATCTTCTTAAATAACAAAATCTTTTTTGTCAAAGAACAGTTTTTCAGTAGACCCTAATTA
>JALGVR010000125.1 GCA_025774605.1 bacterium
CGCATCGGCGAACCGGTCAGCGGATCCACCTTCACACCGAACGGTGACTCGCTGATCTTCACCACCGACAGAGGCATCTTCCGCAGGTCTGTAAATGGTGGAAATATTACGGTCGACCTTGCCAGACGCGGGCTCTTTTTCCCGCAGATCTCGCCTGACGGCAAGTGGTTGCTTGTCCTGAACCGTCAGAATCAAGCCCTGCTGATCAAACGCAGCTCCGGCGACATCTATTTCATCGGCAGGACGGCAAAAGTTTCCGGCGGTTTTAATACGAACGGTAGATTGCTTTTATCACAGGTTCTGCAGGGACAATATCACCTGGTGGAGCTCAATCTGAGCCGTGAGATCAAATCGACCGATGAATTCCAGGCGGCAGTGAGATAACAGGACGAACGGAAATGCAGATAGGCAGATTCAGGATAACACCAGTTGAATTCGGACACTTCCGCCTCGACGGAGGCGCCATGTTCGGAGTGATTCCCCGCGTACTGTGGGAGAAATTTCATCCCGCCGACGAGAAAAACAGGATCGACATGGTGATGCGCGCCATGCTGGTTGAAACGGATGACAGGAAGATACTCGTTGATACCGGATTCGGCGAAGGCCGCAGCGAAAAGTTCCGCAGGATGTTCAACTTCAGCGGCAGCGACTCGCTTGTTGACGATTCGCTTCAATCCGCCGGATTATCGCGCGAGATGATAACGGACGTGATCTTGACCCACCTGCACTTCGACCACGCGGGCGGTTCGACAATCATGAAGGACACCAATCCCCGTCCGGCGTTCCCCAATGCCCGTTATTACATTCAAAGACGGCAGTTGGAGCACGCCCGCTCGCGGCTCGAAAGAGACAGGGCAAGTTATCTTAAGGAGGACTTTGAACCCCTGATCGATAACGGCGCGCTGGAAATCGTCGACGGAGAGTGGCGATTAATGGAGGGCGTCGAAATGATAATCTGCGACGGGCACACGCCCGGTCAGCAGCTTGTGAAAGTGTCCGGTGACGGAAGTACACTGGTTTACGCCGCCGACCTGATTCCGCTGGCGGTGCAGTTCAATCTGCCGTGGATCATGGCTTATGATCTGTATCCGGTCACCACACTCGAGGAAAAGAAACGGATATTGAGTCAGGCGGTCGACGAGGATTGGACCTTCTTCTTCGAACATGACCCTGTATGGATAACCGGCAAGCCGGTCCGCACCGACAAAGGGTATGCGCTGAAATCGTAGCGGTCACGATCTACAGGAAGAAACAGTCTCTTCTGTGTATTGACCGACAGAAATGAATCAAAAAGGTCGGCTACCCGGTTCCGGCAGCCGACCTCTACCACAGCAGGTTCCTTCAACTCAATTACCAACCCTCAACCCGATTCTGAACTGCAGGAAATCAACCGAACCCCTGGATTCTTCAACAAGGTTGTTGGCGGGTTCCCCCGCCGGAATGCGCGCCGGTTGTCCCCAGTAGGCGATCGAGCCGTATTTCTTGCTGATATTCACATGATGATAAGCCGCGGACAGACCCAGATAAACCATATCAGTCAGCTTGTACAGTGCACCTATGGCAAGTTGAGCGCCAAGGTCCGAGCCGTCTTCTTCGACTATCCAGTTGTCATTGTTGTGCTCAATACGCGGCATGTCCGGGGCGTTAACCTCCTGCAGAAAACTCTGACTGCGTTCAAATTTCCAGTTATAAATCACCATGGCAACCGAACCGTATGCCCGCAGACGCCACACCAGCCTCTCGGTGTAGAAGCCGAATCCGATGGGAAGCTGCTTGAACCAGCCTCCCTGATGTGCTTCGATTATGGTTGTGTAGGGTTGAAATTCAGGCGGAACATCATGATAGCGCGATTCGGAAGCGACCTCCTCCGGGCTGAGTGATGCGAAAAAAGCCTTGTTCAAACCGGTGATCAGGAGAATTCCGGTTCCAGGTGAGAACTCATACCTGAGATTGATCTCCCCCGACTGCATCGGATCCCACCGTTCCCCCCACCATCCGAGCGGCAGACCGTAACCGCCCACGAGCGCCGCGCTGGTTCGATTGGCGCCGAAAGAAGAGACCGGCAGCATCAGGATGATTGCGATTAGCAGAATACCGTTGTGCGGCAATGTTTTCATCGATAGCCTTTCAACTGGAATTGAACTGACCTGCATAATATAACTTCACCGTGTAACATTGTCAAGTTAATGACAGGACTTCATATATTGCACCGCGTCATCCGCCGACAACCAGCACAACACCGAACCTGTCGCTGTACGAGCCGCTGCTGCGTAAAGGGCAACCCCTGAACGAGACTCCGGCATCGATCGACAATCCGTGAATCCCCCACACATTCACGGTTATGTCCGACCTGAACGAAAACGCGCCGAAGATGACCTTCCTGCCGTTCTCCCGTCTGACTATGGCTGTAATACCCGGACCAGCGCAGATAAAGCCATGAAGCCCCCAAACCCTGAACCGGGCGCTCCGATTCAGCCATATACCCGTCAGTTCCGGCGTTGTTGAATCGGTCGCCTGCGCCGGATCAGGGGCCGACCTGCTTAACGCAGCCCGATATCCGGCGCCGATCCCGCTCTCATGGTTTACAAATACTTCATATTCGTAAACAGGCTTTTTCAGCTCCAGATTACCCATCGCCGGAAATACGGCGAGATCACAACCCACCCGCCAGGCAGCCTCCAGACCGGGTTTGGGAAAAAGGACAAGTCCGCAGAATAGAAGGATGATCAACTCTTTTCGATCAATTTGCTTCAATTGGCCTGCCTTGTATCGGTTTCATCAAACCACGGTTATAAACTAAGCCACTTGTGATTCAGCCGCAAGAACGCTTCACTGCTTTTACATGAATTTTTCACAAATACGGCATGAATCCTTTCCTTTAGATCAGTATAATTGCATAAATATCGTAAAATCGGTATATTTATATTCATTTATAATTATAAGGGGATGTAAATCTGCGAACGGCGTTCATTATAAATCCGAAGTCCGGCACTCCCAAATATGTGAGTCGATTGCACTACCTGATCCGAAAGCATCTCGGCGTCGGCAATCGCAAGGTTTCCGTACTTAAATCACGTCATCCAGGGCATGTCTACAAGATTGCGGCGCGCGTTGCCGGAGAAGGCTACGACATGTGTGTCGCGGTCGGCGGTGATGGAACCGTCAACGAGGTCGCCAGAGGATTGGTCAACAGTGAAACCGCACTCGGTGTCATTCCCACCGGCTCGGGCAACGGCTATGCCAGGAACATGGGACTGCCACTCCGATTGGAACCAGCGCTTTCGATAATCAAGGATCCACACTTTCACACGATAGACATCGGTCGGGTCAATGAACACATCTTCCTGGTCTCGTGCGGCATCGGCTGGGAGGCAGTCATAGCGACGATTTTCGAGGGGTATCGAATCCGCGGCATACTCCCCTATGCTCAGATTACGCTTTCGACATTCCTGCAATATGAACCACAGGAAATCTCGATAAGTTCGGATCCGGGCAACTGGCAGTATACCGGTCGTCCCATGCTGTTTTCGGTTACGAATATGGAAGAGTACGGTGTGGGATTCTCCATCGCGCCCGACGCGAAAATCGACGACGGTATGCTTGATATATGCCTGTTACCACGTCACAGCCTGCTTAGTGCGGTGAAATACAGCCACGACATGTTCCGCAGCAAGACCGCTGACATCCCCGGTTATATCCATCAAACGGCTTCGCATGTTCGGATCAAGCGCCGCTTTGAGGCCAACATACACGTTGACGGCACACCCAAACCAGCGGGTGAAGAGATCGATATCGAGGTCATTCCCGCTGCCCTTAAAGTCGTAATTAAACCGGATGATCAAAATTGACACTTAAACGAAAATTACTGCAGTCGCCGATTCTGATTGCGATGATTCTCTCCCTCGTTACGGCAGTAACAGTCGCTTCAGCTCAGCCTGTCATTACGATAGATCCGACGGAATTCAGTTTCGAGCTGCCCTATGGTGTCGGCAGCGCGGGTGTTATCAACGTCGCCAACAACGGTGACAGTCTGTTGATTGTGCATGCCGGTCAACGTCAACCCGACCGGGATTCTGATGTGAGGATCCTTGTCTGGACGAGGTTCACTGATGAAGAGTGGGAGCTGCAGAACCTTGTCAACAGCCTCTCCGCCTTGGATATAAATCATAGATTCACGTTTTATGACGGTTTGGATCCGGAGGAGATGGCTGAACTGCTGGACAGGGCGCATGTCCTGATCATCCCCGACCAGGAGAACGGTTCACCGGACGAGCTGTTCGAAGCCGGCGAGACATTCTCAGAGGCGTTGAACTGGGCCGTTACAGAGCGCGGTCTATACCTAATCGGTTCGGGATGCAATGGTGAAACCGCGGCTTTTCTGGCGGGCGCCGATCTCATTCATATAGAGATAGAGGACGCCAACCTGCGCATCGATTGCACCGCAACCGAGGTTCATCCTCTCAATTACGGCGTGCAGCGGTATACGGCGCTCCCATCCAGTAATATCCACACCTGCGATGATGAAGACGCCCTGGTGATCACGCGTCCGGTCGATCATGAAGGAAACAACATCACCGCCCGGCGTTTGGGCGAGGGCGGGATCGTTTACCTGGGAATGGACTGGGTGCGGTACAACGATGAGATGACACAACTGCTCATCAACGCCGTCATGTGGTTTCGCGGCGGTTCCAACTGGCTGATACTCGAGGACTTTGATGGACGCATCGAAGCCAACAGCGCCGAAGACCTGTTCTTCTCCATTGAATCCCGGATAACGCCGGAACCGGGCGACTATTCCCAGGAGATCGTCTTGCTCTCAAACGATCCCGAGCATCCCGAGCTGGTCGTTCCGGTCGACTTGACGGTCACGGACTGGCAGCCTGCCGAGATGTCGCTTGAGCCCGACGAGGTCTTTTTTATCAGCGAACCGAACGTCGACAGTTCACTGGTGGTGGTTGTCCACAACAGCGGCGATGGCGCTCTCCAGTTGAATATCAACCTTGAAATCCCCGATACGGATTGGTTGAGCATCAACAGGCACAGGTTGAACATCAACCCGATGGTGATGGACAGGGTTGTGCTGCAGTTCCACGGTGAACCAGCCGGCAACCGGGTGCGGGAAAACCGCCTGATCTTTGAGTATGAGAATCCGGATACTGTAATTGTCGAATTACCAATTATCTACTATGCCGGAGAGGACTTCGGAGCAATCGAAGGCGATGTCTTCGATCTCGAGAACAACCAGCCGGTATCACAGGCAACCATCAATCTACACGGTATCAGAACAACATCGGACGCCGATGGACATTTCCTGCTGGACAATATTCCGCCGTTTATGTACATATTGACAACAGGCCATCCGGATTACCTTGACGGCACGACCTACGATGTCCGCGTCAGCGCTGACGAGGTCACCCGGTTGAACATCCCTCTAAGCTACTGCATCCTTGAAACCGATCTTGATGATTCCATCTCGGCGACCCTGGTTCCGGGTCAGGTTGAAAGCGTTGAAAGCGAATTCCGCAACTCCGGCAACGGCGCGTTGGTCTATGAGAGCCGCTTTCACGATTTGGAGCAGGCGCCGGCGCTGAACCCCTGGCAGATTCGTTATACTCTGGACAACAGTCAACTGACACGGGTTTCTGAAGTTAAGGGCGCGGTTTTCACCGGTCAGCAACTCATTCTCAGCGCATATATGGGACAGGGTCAATCCAATTTGATCTATTTCGTCGACAGGGAAGGTGTACTTGTCGACTCGCTCGAGCAGCCGGTTGAATATGCCCGGGGGATGTCTGATATCGCCTGGGACGGTGAGAACATCTATGGCGCCGACTGGAACGAAATAGTCGGCTTCGACCTGAACGGCGATGTTCAGGTTCGGATCCCGGAACCGCCGTTCTATTATTGCCGCGCCATCGCCTGGGATGGACAGAACGAGCGTTTCTGGGTCGCCGACGCCCGCAGCGATGTGGTGGCGATCAATCGTGACGGGGACCGGTTGGCAAGTTACGATAACCCGGGGCTGTATATATACGGCCTGGGCTGGCTGGATATTGCAGATGATGATTACAACCTGTATCTGTTCTGCCGCGATGGCCCCGATCATTCCCAGGTTCACCGGATGAACTCAGAAACGGGCGAGATTCAATTCCTGCTTGATCTTCCCTCCGATTTCGACGAGCGCGCCGGAGGATTCGCCGTCACCAGCAATTGGGAACCGCGTTACTGGTCTGCAATCGCGCAGTTTTCCGGTGGATCCAACCGAACCATTGTATACAATCTTAAATCCCGTCGTGATTGGGCGCGCTTAACTCCTCGATCGGCTTCGATTCAACCCGCGAGGTCACTGCCCGTATGGATCAATTTCGATGCGAGAGGTTTCCATAATGGTCAATTACTGGAGGGTTTCATCACCATCGATGGTCACCAGCGCGGCGGAATCGATACGATTCATGTGGCGATGAGGATCTCGGAAAACGGAGTGTTCGACCGGGAATCCCCAGAGCTGTCCCCGGAGGACTTTAACATCTCAACCTACCCGAACCCGTTCAACGATCAACTCACCGTTCGCTATCGGGCTCCGATCGGCTTGCCGGTGAAAGTCTCGATTTACGACGTGCAGGGTCGATCGGTGAAAACAGTGACGACGGGAATCGGCGACGGGATGACGAATACCGCCGTCTTCCAGAGTGGAAGCTTGGGCAGCGGATTGTATTTTATAGCTCTGGAAGCCGGGAGCGGCAAGTATTTAAGCAGGGCTGTCCTCTTGAAGTAACATTGTCTCAACGGTGAGGCAGGTCTCATTTCCCTTTCTAACGAGGAGGGTATTAACTTAGTAGTGATAAAGCCAATGTGTCATTGCGAGGAACGTAGTGACGAAGCAATCTCCTCGTGGTAAGCTATTTAGATTGCTTCGCTTCGCTCGCAATGACAA
>JALGVR010000126.1 GCA_025774605.1 bacterium
GGCTCACTTCTCCTCCAAGAGTAACCGTAAAATGTTAGAGAGTATCAACCATTCAGCAGCTTGACGTACTGCATCATTCCGAACGAACAGGCCGCGTCATCCTGAACGGACAGGTCGCGTCATTCTGAACGGACAGGCCGCGTCATTCTGAACGTAGTGAAGAATCTGCCGTTAATTCAATGAGATGCTTCACTTCGTTCAGCATGACATGGCGGTAGTATGAACGGCATTCAGTCTGATAAACAGCGGTTTCCGCACCGAATCGCTGCTTGGATTTTAAGTGGTGCGGTTTACAGTCTATACTCGTCCGAGATTTTTATCCGGGAGGACGGGCCTCCGCACCCTTCCAACACAGTGTAGGCTTTCTCTATCCTCGATCCGTCGTTTATACTGCGGCAAATCACAATTTTTCTCAATGGGACTGGACTTGTAACCTTTCAACCTTCAGACTTCTCAAAAAATGCATCCCTGAACGCAAACAAGCCGTATATCCCGCCGGTATGCCAGAACAGCGTAGCGCCTTCCATGCCGTCCTTCGCCAGTTCGCCCCTGATCCCCAACGCCGCCTTGCCGGTATAGACCGGATCGACGACAACACCCTCACAGGACGCCATTTCAGCGATGACATCGAGAACATCCCGGCCGGCTTTCGCATATCCATCGCCGATATAGTCGTCGATCACATGAATATCGCCTCTGACAACGCGGATGTTCAGTCGGTATCTGTCGATCATGCTGTCGGCGATTTCCAGGATGCGGAGTACCGTCTCATCGTGATCGTAGCTGACCGTGATCGAGACAACCTCAACGTCCCATCCCTCAAGCCGAGCCCCCACGAGCAAGCCGGCATGGGTTCCGCCCGATCCGGTCGCGCATACAATCCGCACCGGATCCAACCCGAGACCGCGACACTGCCTGCGCGTCTCCCGCAACGCTTCAACGTAGCCCCAGGCGCCCACCGCGTTGGATCCACCTTCAGGAATAATATACGGACTCCCGCCCCGGGCTTTCACCTCTGTAGCGAGTCGCGCAAGCTCGCCTGATAAATTATCGTAATACCGCTCCCCGGGAATAAAGTGGAGCCCAGCGCCAGACAGATGATCGAGCAACAGGTTACCCTCGATTTCTGACGGCGGATCGCCTCTCAGCAGAAGTTCACAGTGCAATCCAAGACCGGCGCATGCCAGGGCGGTCGCCCGGCAGTGGTTGGATTGCACACCGCCGCATGTGATTACCGTATCCGCCTTCCCTGCTTGTGCATCCGCCAGAAGATATTCCAGCTTGCGCACCTTGTTGCCGGCAAGCCCGGCTCCGGTCATATCGTCCCGTTTGATCCAGATCTCACCATTCCATCGCTCTGAAATACGATTCAACCGGTGAATCGGCGTCGGGGTATGTGCCAGGTTGAGTGGCTTTAACAAGTTGATCCTCTTCAAGAAAGTAACTTGATAATAACATTGTGATTATGGATGCTTCACTTCGTTCAGCATGACGACAAACGGTATCAGCATGATGACAAGGGGATTTCATCCACCGGCGGCATCATGGGCGTCGGGTTAATATTGCTGTCCTTCAATCCGCACGAGTCCGCTGAATCCGACATCAATGAAGCATAGTCAGTAAATATATGCTCACCTCCACGCGAAAGCAACTTGATCGCAGGTTTATCGCTTGACTTATAGGCTCATCCGATCTATATTTTACCAGCAGGTTATTTAGAATAATTCATTCCAAGAAGGATTACCAATGAGAGATAAATCCTTACCACAACCCGAACCGGGCAAGGACGGCTTTTTACTGAAGGTCGGTTTGGCTGAGATGTTGAAGGGCGGTGTTATCATGGACGTGACCAACGCCGAACAAGCCCGTATCGCCGAGGACGCCGGAGGAGTGGCTGTCATGGCGCTGGAACGCGTCCCCGCCGACATACGCAAGGAAGGCGGGGTGGCGCGCATGGCTTCAATCCGGATCATCGAGGAGATCATGAGTACGGTCTCCATTCCCGTCATGGCAAAGGTGCGCATCGGTCACCTCGTTGAAGCCGAGGTTCTACAGGCGCTGGGCGTTGACTTCATCGACGAATCGGAGGTCCTGACCCCCGCCGATGAAGCAAACCACGTGTACAAGCACGACTTTCGCGTTCCGTTCGTCTGCGGTGCAACCTGTCTCGACGAAGCACTGCGCCGAATCGGGGAAGGCGCGGCGATGATCCGCACCAAGGGTGAAGCTGGAACCGGCAACGTCGTTGAAGCGGTCAGGCACATGCGCCGGGTGATGAGCGAGATCCGCAACCTGACACTGATGAGGAAGGATGAACTGATGGCTGAAGCCAAGCGGATGGGCGCGCCCTACGAGCTGGTGAAAGAGGTTGCTGAAACCGGCAGACTTCCGGTCCCCAACTTCGCCGCCGGAGGTCTGGCGACACCAGCCGACGCCGCGTTGATGATGAAACTGGGCGCTGAAGCAGTTTTCGTCGGTTCGGGCATCTTCAAGTCAGCCGATCCCGCAAACCGCGCCCGGGCCATCGTCCGCGCCACCACTCACTACCAGGATCCCGAAGAAGTTCTGGCTGCCAGCCGCGACCTTGGCGAAGCCATGCCCGGGCTGGAAATCGCTCAGATCCCCGCCGAGGAGATGCTGCAAAAGCGGGGGTGGTGATGCGCATCGGCGTCCTGGCGGTGCAGGGTTCGTTCAGTCTGCATGCGCGTATGCTCAACGCTATCGGCGTCAAGCCGGTTGAAGTCCGGCGCGTCTCAGACCTGAAAGATCTTGACGGGATCATCCTGCCGGGTGGTGAATCCACCGCCTTCCAAATCATCATGAACACAGATGACCTCGGTGACCAACTGCACAGGAAGCTGCAATCCGGTCTGCCGGCGTGGGGCACCTGCGCGGGCGCGATCATATTGGGTCACAACAAGGACGGTCCCCTCCCCGGCTGGAGCCTGGTTGACATCGAGGTCGTGCGCAATGGCTACGGCAGGCAGGTCGATTCATTCGTTGCACCGTTGAAAGTGAGCGGTATGGCGGGTGATTTCCAGGGAGTCTTCATCAGGGCTCCCGTCTTCTTGAACCCGGGTCAAGAGGTCGATGTACTGGCTGAATTCAAAGACGATCCGGTAATGGCAAGCCAGGATAATCTGCTGATGACCTCGTTTCATCCGGAGCTGACCTCGGACACCCGACTGCACGAATATTTCGTGCAGCATTTCTGTGTCCGGTCGGATTTAGGCGATAAAAAATCAGCTTGAGAAACCAATAAAATCCGAAGTGTGACTCGTATCACATTTTGGATAAACTGCAAACTTATGGTCCCCACTCTTCATTTGCTGATAATTATCGCCGGTCAGTCGAACCCGACCGAGTTGCTGTTTCGAGGATTCGGTTCGGAAACTTCAACACCGCTTACTGCGTTAGAAACTATAGCGGGAGAACTCACCCCTGTCGTCTAAACCAAACCCGGAGGACAACCCATGATCACCAGAAATGAACTTAGAGAGCTGGCTTCACACATCTTGAAGGAATCGTTTTATGTCAGTCTTTACCTTGACGTCGACCCCAAGACCAACCCGAAGGGCAAATGGCTGTTGAATTTTAAAAATATGGCGAAGGAGATTTCAGGCGGCTTAAATGCGGAGGACAGGGCGCAGGTGCAGCCCGACATCGACAGGATAGAAAAGTTTCTTACCGACCGACCGGATGGAATGCAGCGCGGTTTGGCGGTCTTCAGCAGCCAGGCTTCGAACTTCTGGCGGCATTATAACACGGCGCTGCCTTTCAGCAACCAATTGATTATTGAACACGATCCGTATATCAAACCGTTGGCGGCGATAGCCGATCTATATCAGCATTACCTTGTCATCGTTGTGCGAGGCACACGCGCCCGCATCCTGCTTGCCGAGATGGGGCAGATTGAGGAAACCTCGATCGTGATCAACGTCCGCCCGGAGACCGATCCCGCGCGCGACGGCAGCACCGGCGACATGGGAGAAGCCAGGCTGCAGCGGCAGAAGAAGGAGGCTCAGAAAAAGCTGTACAAGGAGCTGCGATCGGTCATCGAGAAGATGCAGCGCGAGGAGGGAATCAAGCGCATCCTGTTGGGCGGCACCGAATCCGGCCGCGGTCGGTTCAAGGATTCGCTGTCGGATGCGCTGAAGGAGCATATCGTCGGCGAGTTCGCGGTCGAGTACAACGCGAGCCCGTCCGAAATCCTGAAGATCTGCATGCCGATCATGAATGGTGTTGAATACCGGTTCGAGCGCAAGGCGCTTGACGAGCTGTTCAACCAGGGCGGCGGCGGCGACGGCTCGGTGCTGGGGTTGTCGGATGTCCTGGATGCGCTGCAGCAGGGCAACGTGCGCAAGCTCTACGTGATGTCGAACATGACCACGCCCGGCATGGTCTGTCGCAACTGCGGCGCGCTGACGATGGTCAGGGACAAGCCCTGTCCATACTGCGGGGGGGAGATGCGGATGATCAACTACATGCTCGACCTGGCGATCCAGAAAGCCATCGACCAGGGGGCGCGTATAGATATGTTGGAGGAAGCGCCACGCCTGGTTGAGGCCGGCGGAATTGGGGCGCTGCTCAGGTATTGAAACTAATGCGCAGCCAAACGTCTATAGTTCCCTTATGTAATATGATGTGATATGTATTGGATTCCGAACTTCTTCAACAGGCATTTATTGTATAAAAAATCAAGCCCCCGTGATTGAGGGCTTGACTTTGGTCAATTAATGATGTTTAATGTGAGTTGCGGTTTGGATCGAAAGATTCAGACGTACCGGCGGGGGGACGTTGCCCCGTTCCCCCGCTAAACCTCCCCCGATGCCCGGTCAGCCAGGCGATTCTTCATCATTATCTCCCTATCCTTTCACCTACGCGTTGTTCCAGCCGTTGGCGTCGACGTATCCGACCACCGCCCCGTTGATGTAGAAGTCGATGCACGGCATAGCCGGTCCTGGATGACCGACGGCGTTGAAGAGCATCCCGCAACCGTCGTTGTCGGTGATGGCGTCGGCGTCGTTCATTATAACAGCGTTGCTGTTTACCCGCGCCTGACCGAACATATCGATCGTTTGACCAGCGCGACCGAGGATTACATCGTCGGTAGTGTTGTTTGTACCAATCTTCAGATCCTGAGCTTGTCCTGTCCCTCCAGCGTCAATCTTACCTGCGCTGCCGGTAGGTCCTACTCGCAATTCCTCATCGACCTGCAGGTCACCCTGAACCAAAGCCTTCTGACCGGAACGCGAAATCCGCACGTCATTAGTATGATTCTGCGTTCCGATGTTAAGGTGGTCAGCAGCGCCGTTGTTACCATAGGCGTCGATGCGACTGGTGTGGACACCGCCGATATCGTTGCGACCGACCCGAAGGTTACAGTCGACGATTGCAGTGTGATCCTGCTTGCCTATGATGACGCTGTCCGTACCTGCGCCCGAACCGATCTTCAGATCCTGCTTGCTCTCAGCGGTGCCGTTTGAGTCGATCTCACCGGCAGATCCACTCTGACCGACTTTGACGCTCTTTATCGTAACGTCTTCGATCCCCTCATCCACCTCAAGTTTTCCTTGAACAGTGGTGGTTTTACCAGTTCGGGATAATTTGACATCCTTGGTGGACTCCTGTGTTCCGATTTCCAAGTCAAGAGGATCTTCAGCTTCAGCATCAGAATCAAACAATCCCAAAATCAAAGTGTTTCTCTCCAAGTGGATGTTATCACCCTTGATACTGGTTTTGACATCATTCTTTCCCAGTTCCGTCTTGTTGGCGGTCAGAAGCAGACTGCCTCCACCCGGTCCTGCGAGGAAGTCACCGAGAACATCCGACTTGCCCTCTGCTCGGAACGCCCGCGCATTAGCAGCGGTGCTGCTGTTCTTGGTGTGAAGGGCGATCTTGTTGTCGCCGCTGCCCTCGCCGTCATCGACGTCGTTGACCTTGATGGTGTTGCGATTAGCTGCAATCGTCTCAAGATCGACATCTTGACCGTCTACTTGTCTTACCCATGTGCTCATTTGAGCCTCCTTTGAATTTGATTAGTAAGCGTAAAGCCCTCCGTAAATTCCAATGTCGGAGCGGCTGCCATCCCTATCTAAAATATCAGGATTGCCTGAATCAATAGCGGGAGAATTTGCCTGCAGGCTATATCTCCCCTCGACGAAACGGGGATTTTCGAAAATGTCACTATCTTGGGGCTCATCATTCCGAACTTCAACACGATAATTTCTATCATTTTCCCAAAACAGGTTCCATCCGAACGTGACCCAATTCTCATACAATGCTATTTGATAATATCCAATATCGCAGTTAATGAACATGGAGTTGAAAACCTCACCAGAAATATAACCAACGAGAATACCCCATTTGGTACCATTAACAATGCAATTCAATACTTTGTTATCACCATCATTTAGAAATATTCCGACTATATAATTAGAGTCATCATTAATAATACAATTATATATTTTCAGGGAACCTTCAGCGGTCGTTGCAATGCCATTTTCCTCACCGGTTACAGTAAAGCCCCGTATTGTAGAATTCGTTTGATCTCCATAAACCCTAATTCCGGAAGAATAACCAGAAGTATAGGCATCGATAAATGTCTGCTCGGGCCCCATTTCGCTTTCCATCCATATCTTTTTACTTATTAAACGCAGACCCTCGTAATAAGTCCCCGCTCTAACCCTCACCGTATCCCCATCTTCCGAAGCATTTATCGCATCCTGTATCTTTTCATAATCATCCGGCACCCAGATAACGCGGGGGCGGTTGTTCCAGACGGTCACCGATAGGGGATCACTTAAGCCCAGGTTTTGAGCGCTGTCCCAAGCCCTTACTTCAACAATA